>CATPCJ010000413.1 GCA_955652915.1 uncultured Bryobacteraceae bacterium | reverse complement strand
GTTCACAGCAATCTACTTGTAAACGGTTTCCGGCTCCGGTTCGGAAAGGAGTTTTTGAAAACCTGGATCGTTGCGGATTGGGTCCCAGACAGGATCGATCTTCAAACGCGCAATCGAAACGACTTGTCCGGCGGGAGCCGTGATCAGCTTGCGAAGTATTTTTACCGCTTCCTCGGCCCGGCCGGTGCGCGCTTCGACTTCGGCCAGTGCGGCAAGAAAATTCGGGCCGGCGAGCGCATCTTTTTCGATTGGCAGTAAATCTGCGGCTTGTCGCGCAACGCGGAGTGCGTCGGCGTTACGCCCGAGGCAAACGCAGACCCAAGCCAACGCCGTCAACGATATCCGGTCTTCCGGCCGCTCGGCCAAACGGGCCTCGAGCAAAGCGCGTGTTTGCTCGCATTCCGATCTGTCTGCCGGACTTTGACCGGCAAGTACTTGAATTCCAACTCGCGCCTCTAGTTGGCGCAAACGCGCCTCGGGAGTATTCGTCGGCGCCGTGTCCCAGGCTGTGAGAGCATCGGCGAAATGTTTCTCGAATACGTCGAGGTATACCTGGTCGTCGACCATCACCGCAATAATGCCCCATCCGCTAGGATTGACATTTAGTTTGCTGTCTGCCGGTAGCCCCTCGCACGCCCGTCTAGCACGGCGAATATCGCCGGTGCTGTTGATGTAGGTGCGGGCGAGGAACCGCGTGGCCAAGGCATTATGCGGATCGAGAGCTAGAGCACGGGTAAGCACATGTTCAGCGTCACTCCAGCGGCGAAGTGCCATGTAGGTTGAGCCGATCTCGGTGGGAATCTGAGAATCGCGCGGATCGAGTTCCGCTGCGCGGTCGAATTCAGCAAGCGAGCGTTGCCATTCACCGCGGCGGCGGTAAATGGCAGCCCGGTACTGTCGACTAAGGCAGCTACTGGGCTGGAGTTCGATGGCCCGGTCGAGTTCTCTCAAACCAGCATCGTAGTCACGATAACCCCAGTAATAAAACAGCGCCAGTGCCAGATGTGCATCCGGCGAAGCCGGAGCGATCGCTAGGGCGCCTTCGATGTTAGACTTTACCTCTGCCAGCCCCGCCGAAGTCAGATTACTGATAAACCAATGCCGATATAACTCGCTGTAGGCGAGTCGGGCATAGGCAAGCGCGAAATTCCAATCCCGTGCCAATGCTTGCCGATAAAACATTTCGGCGCGATCAAAGGGTTCGGCGTTCAGTACACTTTCAGCCTGGTGTTCCTCGTATTCACCCTTTAGGAACAGATCATAAGCTTCCGGATCACGCGTGGGCGCTGCGGCCAGAGCATCGGACTGGCTCGGAGAAAGCTTAGCCCGTAACGTATCGGCAATCTCCTGCGCGACCTCGCTTTCCACAGCGAAAACATCCTGTAAGTCACGATCGTAACTCTTTGCCCATAGATGCGTGTCGATGCGCGCGTCGAGCAGCTGGACGTTTACCCGCACTTTGTCTCCAGCCTTTTGCACGCTGCCTTCGAGCACAGTGGCCACGCCGAGTTCGCGGGCCACCGTTTTCAAGTCTTCCGGCTTGCTTTTGTATTTGGCTGTGGAAGAACGCGAGATAACCTTCAGGTCGCCGATGCCAGCGAGTTTCGTCAGGATCTCATCCTGAATACCGTCGGCGAAATAGGCGTTCGCTTTTTCCTCGCTGAGGTTCTCGAATGGGAGAACCGCGATCGATTTTGTTGCAACCTCTGCCGGCCCGCTCTGTTTATTTGACGCGGTGTAGCGCCCGAGGAAAAACAAACTGACCGAGATCGCGCCGGCGATCATCACTACGTAAAGCCAGACGCGATTACGCGATGATTTTTTTGGCAATTCGTCCGCGGACTCCGTTCGCTTCAATCCTTCGGGCGTCAGCTCGAACGCCCATGCCAGAACCAGCGCGATGGGGAATCCGAGAGCAATCAGCATTATCACCAGCCGGATCGCCCAATTCGGAATTTCCAGGAACGGAAATGCCTGGGTCGCGACTTGAATCAATAACCACCCGACGATCGCGTAGGCGACCGCAACTTTGTAGACATGGCGCCGCTTCAGCTCGGCGAAGAATTTGCGCGGATTCACAATGAGCTACTTCGCATTACGCGGAACGATTTTCTCCGCCAGCGCTTCGAAGCGCGGATCGCCGCGCAGCGGATCGAGAAAGGGGTCAACTCTAATGTAACTAATGGTATTGCTTGCGCGGTCTTCATAACTTTTTTGGAGCCAGCGGAGCGCCTCCTCTTTATTGCCAAGCCCGAGGTGGACCAGAGCAAAGGCGTAGGCTGCGACGTGGCGCTGTTTGGATAGGTCCTTCAGTTGGTCCAGTATTTTCAATGCCTCGGTCTTATTGCCAGAAGAGGCATAAGCGTGGGCGAGCGCTGCGAGCAACCCAGGATTATCGTTTAACGCTCGCGCCTTCTGGTACTCCCCTATCGCTGCGTCAAGAGCGCCTTTCAGCTCGAGAGCCCTACCAAGACTCCCATGGGCAATGTAAAAACCAGGATCCATTTCCAGGGTTTTGCGCAGCTGCTCGATTGCTTCGTCGTATCGGCGCGCGCTGTAGTAAGTGTTGCCCAGATCCGCGTTGATGATGAGCGAGAGGGGATCAAGCTCGAGCGCCCTGTTCAGCTCGGCGATCGCGTCATCGAACCGGCCCAGCGCGGTCAGAGGGCTGTCTCCGTACCATTGATGGCCCGTCGCGTAGTTCGGGTTCAGCTCAACCGCACGTTGGAATTCCGTGATCGCTCGAGAGAAATCGAAGTCATTGAAAAACGCCGCGGCCAAAGCAGTGTGCGCCTCGCCCAGGCCGTCGTCGAGCTCGAGAGCTTTCGTCGCCGCCGCCTTCGCCTTTGGATTACACTCTCGCGGCGTGCTCCCGCCGTAATTCGGCAGTAATATGTAAGCGTCGGAGACTCCGGCGTAGGCGAGTGCGTACTTCGGGTCTGCCGCGATCGCTTGATTGAAGTAATCGAGCGCTTTCTTCATATCGGCACCGGTGCGCTTATTCCAGAAATATCTCCCCTTCAAATAAAGCTGATGAGCCGCTGGATTGTCGGTGGGATACGCAGAAAGCGCGTGCTCTTCAGGGCCGGTGAGTTTCGCCTGTAAGGTGTCCGCAACGGTTTTCGCGATCTCTGCTTCGACGGCAAAGATGTCGGTTAACTTCCGATCGTAAACTTCCGCCCAGAGATGCGAATCGCTCGCCGCTTTGATTAGCTGCACGTTCACATGCACTTGATCGGCGGTGCGTTGCACACTGCCTTCAAGGATGTTGGAAACGCCGAGTTGACTGGCAATCTCCTTCAAATTGTCCGGAGAACTCTTGTAGCGCGCGGTGGATGTGCGCGAAATCACTTTGAGTTCGGCAATCTTGGCCAGACGCGTCAGAATCTCTTCCTGGATGCCTTCGGTGAAGTATGCGTTCTCAGGGTTGCCGCTCAGATTGTCAAAAGGGAGGACGGCAATGCTTTTCTGCGGAATGGCTGCTGTTCCCGGCGCCGGCAGTTCACCTGGCGCGGAACCGGAATGTGTATCACTCGTTAGGCGCGGCGGCCCTCTTGTTCCATGCCACAACCAGAAGAGGCCGAGGGCAAGCAACGCGATCAGAAAACCGACGGCGCCAAGGAGCCAGACCCGACGACGGTTCGCAGGTGAAAGACCGGCGGACGGGTCCGCGCGCTCAATCGCGCCATGCTTGATTTCGAATGCCCATGCGAGCACGAGCGCCACGGGAAAACCCAACGCGATCACCGTAATGAAGATTGGCAAAATCCACTCCGGCGCGTGATAGGCGGGCATGACGGTCGCGCTTATCTGAATGACGAGCCATGCAATCACTGCGTAGCCAATCGCGACGCGATAAACCCGCCGCTGCTTTAGTTC
>CATPCJ010000412.1 GCA_955652915.1 uncultured Bryobacteraceae bacterium | reverse complement strand
TGCGGACGGCTCCGGCGCCGGTTAAGCCAGCGCGAAACAGAACGAAGTGGCGTATGTTGCCGAGGTGGCCGCGGTCGAGCCAGAAGTAATCGCCATTTTCGTTGAGGATAAAAACCTTGCCTGGAATGCGGGCGGCCAGCATCCATTTCCATTTGGTCATGATGGGTTCGGCCGAGCAGACGATGCCGACGATGGGATAGCGATTCGCGTCGAGCTCAGCGTAGAGCCGCTTGCGGGAGCTGGGGTCGGGATAGTCGGTCACGCGATAGACCGCGCCCCGGCTGCTGCGAAAATTGTCCGGCACACCGCCGTAGCAAGTGAGCAGATCGGCCTGCATGGCGGGATGAACGTCGTAGAGTCCGCTGAGCAAATCTTCCATGAGTTGACGGCGTCCGCTTTCGACCAGCAGCACGCGCGAAAACGGCGGAACGGACTTGGAGAGGAAATAGCGCATCCAGGGGACCGGCACTTCTATTGTTTCATTTTGAGCGGGTGGCGTGGGCTGAACGTCACCGGGTGATTTGCCCGGTGGGGGGCGAGACTCTGGAATTCGGCGAGGGGCTTACTTGGAAGGGATGTGCACCACGGCATAGCTGCCCGGAGTGGCCTCGTTTACCGCCAAGGCAACGCGGTCAAGGTACAGCCGCACAACCGGCCATCGCGAGTTTCCAAGTACAACGATGGCTATTTTTCGGCCCGTCAAATTCTGCTGGAACCGAATTCTTTTGTCGGTTGTGAGCAAGAGGTCGAACCCCGCGGCCTCGGCCGCTGTCAGCAGCTCGCCGTTAGAAATCGTATCCCACCCGCGCTCTCGCGCCTCCGTGACATCGTGACCCGAAAGCGCCCCGGCTATGCCGCTTGGGGTGCCGTGGTCAAAGAGAATGACCATGAGTCAAAGCGGATGCGCCAACGGGAGCAGGTGGCGCGTCGAGGCTACGCGCGGCAAATTCGAGAACGTTCTGAATCTGCTCCCGAGTGACATGGAACTGTTCGATAATTTCCTCGATGCTAGCGCCTGCCTCAAGATTTTCAAAAACCGTGGCAACGGGCATCCGGGTATTCCGAAACACCCACGCGCCGCTACGTCTGCCCGGCACGCTTTCTACGGCGGGGCATTGTGACCAATTGAGACTCGCCATGATTCGCACTCCTCTTTTCCAGGTTACACGAGCAAGGCAGGGCATGATTGCCTGCAATCAGTACGTCAACCCGGAATCGAAAGCCGATGCCGAGGGACCGTTTGCCGACAAGACGGCCCCTAGGATTCTGAACACCCTCTGCGAGGATTCTATCTTATGTTACGATTTGCAGGTCAATGTCGAATGATGCTTCAGATCCTAGCGACAGGTACCAAGTTGCGTTAGGGGTGCTAAACGAGTTGCTCCCCGGCCGGCAACTTGTCGGGCCGCTTTTTGACACCTACCTCGAAACGCTGAAAGCACAGATCCATGTTGTTGGTGAGGAGATATGGAGCACATCGAGGCTTTGTCGAAATGGAAACCTGGTGCGGCGGAGTTTCACCGATTCGAAAAGCACTTAGACGTTCTCAACAGGGATAGTTCTGACATTCGTCATTTAATCGAATTGGTTGATGACAAGCTGAATCGGTTGCCAAAGCCGCAGGAGCCGCGGGGAAGCAGTCTCATTGAGGGACTGCGATTCATCCGCGATTGGAAGGCGGCGCATGCCGATGTTTTGGCACGCACAGAAGAGTTGAATGTGATTAGGGAAGCTCTGCAGGAACACAGCTCGGATAACATAGACGTGATTCTTTTGGTATCTGGTCGGTTCACTGATGCGGCAGACGCTCATATGAGGTTTTCGATCGCCCAATTGGAACAGCAGGGACTTTTAAAGGACATGTTCGTGGAATTGCATATCTATGCGTCTGCGGTGCTGCCTGAAGAAAGCTTGCTCAAGACGTTCCTTGACAAGCTGATATGGAGAAAAGGAGAAGACACAACGGAATACCTCGTGAAGATGGCGGTTGATGATTTAGGGACACTGATGTCCCAGTTCGTGCCTCTGGCGTCCATCTTTATCCATAGCTTCAAGGACTGGCGCAAAAGAAAAGTCAGTCTTGAGGAATGGGTTGCTGGTGTCAAGGGTCTGATTTCATCCGGTCGATCATCAGCGAGTGGGACACCGGCGGTATCCAGGAAAACCTGCTCATTGAGCATTCGCCCCCGACCTCTGAATCTATATCTCAGCCTAAAACAGGAAGTGCTGATAAATTAGGGGCACTCGTATCGCTGACACATGCGCGGTGGGAAGAAGACAAGTCTTTTCTAGAGAGCTACCTCAGCGCCGGCGGATGCCACCGCTGAGCCCACGTGGCCGTTTCACCGCTTGCCATCCAAGGCGCTGTGTTCCAAAAAACTCGGACCTGCAAGGCGATCATGAGAGTGGGCGGCTGAATCGTACCGAGGTCCATTCTCCCGCCTATTTGTTGGATTGTAGTTCAACCGCGCAGACAGCTCACACAGGTGACGCTTGCTAGAATGCAAGACAAAGGACGCACAATGAAGATGAATCGCCGCTTGGCGTGGGTGTGCCGCGGTTTGATGGTGCTGGCGACGATCGGCTCGCCGCTGCTGGCGTTCCAAGATTCACGCCCGGTAAACCTTGGAAATCCGTCGACAGTCGAAGACTTCAAGGCTGGTGATGCAAGCCGGGAACCATATCAGAAGGCCACCGATCTTCTGGCTGCCTTACAGCTTTCGCCTGGAGACTGGGTAGCTGACGTTGGAGCGGGCGGCGGCTACTACTCCATGCGCCTAGCCGATATCGTCGGCCCGGAAGGCAAGGTATTTTCGGAAGACATTTCGGATTCGGCGATGCGGTGGCTGAACACACGGGTAAGAACATTCAACCTTCGGAATGTCGAGGTCGTCAAGGGTGATAGCGACGATCCGAAACTTCCCGCCGGCCGTTTGGCCGCGGTTTTGATCGTGGATTCTTATCACCACCTCACGAATCATCAAGCGATGCTGGAGAAAATCCTCCACGCTCTGAAGCCGGGCGGTTGCCTGGTCGTCGCCGATTACAGTTTTACAGAGCATCGGTCCCGGCCCCGCGCAGACCAGTTGAAGCTTCACGAAATCGACCCGGAGTTGGCGCGGAAGGAAATTGGCGCGGCCGGTTTTGAGGTCGTCAAGTGCGAAGACCCGTTTGTAAAATGGAAGCCGGGCGTCGGGAACACCAGGGCGAGCGCCACTGACATGTGGTTGATGGTGGCCGTCCGCCCGAAGTAGCGCCACGAGAACGCGGAGTCAAAGGGATAAATGAGGATCGAGATTCTGTATTTTTCAGGTTGCCCAAACCACAAGCCGGCTGTGGAGCGCGTGCGCGCTATCCTGCAACAGAAAGGGACGGACGCGGACATCGTCGAAGTGGAAGTCGCGGATGCAATCACCGCGCAACAGGTGGGATTTCTCGGGTCTCCGACGATTCGAGTAGACGGACAAGACGTCGAACGAGAGGCGCGGACAGCGGCCACCTTCGGATTGACCTGCCGCACGTACGTCGCCGCTGGAAAACGGAGCGGCGTACCTCCGCGAGAATGGATTCAGAGCGCGGTACGAGGAGTACGAAAGTAGTTTATGCGTATCACTGAGCGAGTCGCACCGGTGGCTGCGGCGCTGAGCGCTCTGGCCACACTTGCATGCTGTCTTCCGCTCGGCATCGCCGGCGCCGTGGGAGCGCTGGGGTTGAGCGCCGCATTCGCATCGCTACGGCCGTGGCTAATCGGACTGGCTGTGATTTTGTTGGGCGTGGGCTTCTGGCAGTTGTATCGCGGCCAACGGAGTTGCAGGCAACGCAGCCCTCTGAGTTTGATCCTGTTCGGTTTGTCGGCCGCGGTGGTCTTGGCCGTTATCGTCTTTCCCCAAAGCGTCGCGGCCCTCATGGCGGCACTGCCTTAGATCCCGATGAAGCGTTCCTGGACAATTGGGTTGGGCGTGGCGATAGCAGCGGCCCTCGGCGGGATCTATCTGACCACAGCGGGCCACGTGCCCGGGGGCCAGCCCCCCTTGGTGCAGATCGACAACCAGGCACTGTCCAATCTGCGGGCGGAGTTCAATCGTGCAGCTTCGGACACCCGCGTTATTCTGCTGCTCTCTCCCACTTGACCGACATGTCTGCGGGGGGCCTCCGCGGTCGAAAAGATCCTTGAAAGTCATCCACGGGCTTCGGTGGCCGTGTTTGCAGTTTGGGAGCCGATTCTGGCGACGGATTGGGGCAGGCCGGGCACAGGTGCGTTGCAGCGCCTCAGTGATAGCAGGGTGCGGCAATTTTGGGATCCCAATCACGTTTTGTCAGGCGTACTCAAAAAAGCCGAGGAGGGTGGCAAGCTCCATCCGGAGTGCTGCGACCGCAAGGGCTTTCTTTGGGATTTGACGGCGACGTATGCTCCGGGCGCTGAGTGGCGCGAAACTTTGCCGGAACCGATTTTGCTCAACGGTCCGGTGGTGCAAAGAACACCGGAACTGGATTCAATTTTGGCGCGAGCGAAGTAGGGCGGGGCAGCCAATCCTGGCTGACCCACAATACACGCAACAAGGTACTGCTAGACGCCCCAGCAGTAGTCTTCCACCACTTTGTCGACGCTTTCGTCTTGTTCGGTCAGGCGCATCAGCTCCAGGCGGATTGCATCTACCAGGGCATGCCAACTGGCTTCGATTACGTTGTCGGAGACTCCGACCGTGGCCCAGCTTCGGCGGTGATCGGACCATTCCACCAGCACGCGTACCTTGGCGGCGGTGCCTTTCTTGGAATCAAGCACACGCACTTTGTAATCGGTCAGGCGGACGTTCGCGATCTTCGGATATACCGAGGAGAGGCATTGGCGCAGGCACAGGTCGAGCGCGTTCATGGGGCCATGGCCGTTCGCGGTGGCGGTGTGAACGCTGTCTCCAACGCGTAGCGTTACCGTGGCGGTGGTGCCGCCGATCAGGCGAGTGGTGACATCGTAGCTTGCTACTTCAAACAAGTTCGTCCCAGGATGCAGGGCTTCGCGCACTAGCAGTTCGAAAGTTCCTTCGGCGGCTTCCAGTTCGTAGCCCTGGTGTTCCATGTGTTTAATGCGTTCCAGCAATTGACGGCGCGCCTCGGAATCCAGCCGTTCCGCCAAACCATGTTGCTTCAGTTTATAGAGCACGTTGCCCCGGCCGGAGAGGTCGCTCAACAAAACCCGCTGCCGGTTGCCCACCATTTCCGGCTTCACGTGTTCGTACGTGGAAGAATCTTTCAGTACGGCGCTGACGTGTACGCCGCCCTTATGGGCGAAGGCGCTGTGGCCCACATAGGGCTGGTCGTTGCGAATCGGCAGATTGGCCAGCTCGGCTATATAGCGCGCGACCGCGCTCAAGTTCTGCAGGTTCTCGCGGCCGATGGTGGTGTGGCCGAGCTTTATTTCGAGATTGGCGATGATCGAGACCAGATTGGCGTTGCCGCAGCGTTCGCCGTAACCATTCATGCAACCCTGCACGTGGGTGCAACCGGCCTCGACCGCGGCGATGGCGTTGGCCACTGCCACGTCGGCGTCATTGTGAGTGTGAATGCCGAGCACCCCATCGAAGCGCTTGCGGACTTCGGCCACTACTTCAACGATGCGGTGCGTCAGGTTGCCCCCGTTGGTATCGCACAGGCACAAGATATCCGCACCGGCGGTTTTCGCGGCTTCGAGCGTTCGCAAGGCGAAATCCGGACTGGCGTTGTATCCGTCGAAGAAGTGCTCGGCGTCATAGACGACTTCCCGGCCGTGATCCTTCAGATACTTCACAGTTTCGGAAATCAGCTTTAGGTTTTCATCTTCCTCGATTCCGAGAGCGCGGCGCACGTGCAAGTCCCAGCTCTTTCCGAAGATCGAGATGGTGGGGGTCTCGGCTTCGAGCAAGGCACGGACGTTGGGGTCTTGTTCCACTTTATTTTTTGAGAACCGGGTGGACCCAAAGGCGACCAGTCGGGCGTGATTTAGTTTCAGCTCCTTTGCGCGCTGGAAAAACTCTTTGTCCTTCGGATTGGAGTTCGGCCAGCCGCCCTCGATGTAGTCGATGCCAAGCTCGTCCAGCTTTTGCGCGATGAGTAGTTTGTCGTCCACGGAAAAAGAGACGGCTTCGCCTTGGGTGCCGTCCCGGAGAGTTGTATCGAAAGTTTGGATTCGCATATGGTTGCTCAACAAAATAACGCTTACTTACGTGCGCGGTTCTGAACCGCAAAATAACGCTTACTTACGTGCGCGGTTCTGACGCGTGGCAGAACCGCGACCGTTGGCACGAGGCTTCCTCCCAGGTCGACCTTGCCCGCTGACAAGCTGATGCTTTACGAGTTCTCCTCGCCAAGGGAGCGTTCATATTACGGGACCACCGCTTCTTTCCTCTTCTTCAAAAATGTCATCATCTCGCGCAGCTCGCGGCCTACACTCTCGATTTGCGATTCCTGCGAGTCCTTGCGCATCGCCAGAAATTTGTGACGGCCGTTCTTGTTCTCATCGATCCACTCTTTAGCGAATTGGCCGGACTGAATCTCCGACAGGATCTTCTTCATCTCGTCGCGCGTTTGTTGGTTCACGATGCGCGGCCCGCGAGTGTAGTCGCCGTATTCCGCCGTGTCCGACACCGAATAACGCATGTAGCCCAGGCCGCCTTCGTAGATAAGATCGACAATCAGCTTCAATTCATGTAGGCACTCAAAGTAAGCAATCTCGGGCGCATAGCCCGCTTCCACCAGGGTCTCGAAGCCGGCCCGGATCAGCTCGCTGACGCCGCCGCAGAGCACGGACTGTTCACCGAACAAGTCGCTTTCGGTTTCTTCCTTGAATGTAGTCTCGATGACGCCGGCCTTCAGGCAGCCCAGCGCCAAGGCATATGCCAGCGCATTTTCGAGAGCGTGACCGCTGGGGTCCTGATGGATTGCCACCAGCGCCGGGACGCCTACGCCTTCCGTGAACAGCTCGCGTACACGATGGCCGGGGGCTTTGGGCGCGATCATCGTAACGTCCACACCGGCCGGCGGCTTGATCTGGCCGAAATGAATATTGAAGCCGTGCGCGAACATGAGCGTCTTGCCGTGGGTCATGTTCGGCGCGATTTCCTGCGCGTACAGATCCCCTTGAATGTGATCGGGAACCAGAACCATGATCACATCGGCGGCTCTTGTGGCCTCGGCCACGGGGAGCACTTTCAGTCCCGCCGCCACGGCTTTCGCTACGCTCTTGCTGCTGCCCGGCAGGCCGACCAACACGGTCACGCCGCTATCCCGCAAGTTGAGCGAGTGCGCGTGGCCCTGGCTTCCGTAGCCGACGATCGCTACGGTCTTATTGTTGAGGAGGGCTGCGTTGCCGTCTTTTTCATAGAATCGGTTTGACATTAGTTGTTTGTTCCTACCGGGTCCGGCTCGACCACCGGTCCGTTCTTGGGCACCGGCGCGGAGAGGCGGAGTTTCTTGGTTTCCAGCGAGACGGCCACCGTTCCGGAGCGGGTGACTTCGATTTCGCCGTAGCTGCGCATCAGGTCGATGAACTCGTCGAGCTTTTCCGATTCGCCGGTTACTTCGAGCGCGAACCCTTCGGTGGAGGAGTCCACTACGCGGGCGGCGAATATCTCGGCTTCTTTCAAGATTGCGGTGCGGCTGTTCATGGCGGTGCGGACGCGCAGCAGAACCATTTCGCGTTTGACGGCGGAGGAGTCGGTGAGGTCGGAAGCTTGCAGCACGTTGATCAGCTTGTTCATTTGCTTGATCACCTGGCTGCGGAGCTGCGGTTCTATGTCGACCACGATGCTCATACGTGAAAGCGTCGGATCCAGCGTGCGCGCAACGGTCAGGCTTTCGATGTTGTAGCCGCGGGCGCTGAGCACGCCGGTGACGCGCATCAGCGCGCCCGGTTTGTTTTCGACCAGAAGTGAGATTATCTGAAGC
>CATPCJ010000411.1 GCA_955652915.1 uncultured Bryobacteraceae bacterium | reverse complement strand
GCCTTGGCGTACTCGCACCTCACGCCGCGCAGCGAAGCGTTTTCATCCCCTCCAGTGTCGGCGCGCAGCGCCGAAATCGCGGGTCGCCGCACCACGCCAGCCAAATCTCGACTATTTCCAACAGCATCCAAAATCCCGATAGCTCCGCCCTCGATCCTCCGCCCTACAATAAGGCAGCACCCAAGGACCATCCATGCCCTCTCAACGTATTGTGGGGCAGGTAATGCCGGCCAGACCCGCTCCCAAAGTGATCTGCGGATGGAGTTGTTGCGGAACATGGAAAATAGCAAAACGAACCCAAAAGCCGAACGTTTTCAATTGCCGCTCAAAATCCTCACGGCTAATTCGGACAACGGTGAAAAACGAACCCAATCCCAAGAACGGACACACAGTGCGAATCCAGCACACGAATCGATACCACCCGCGCCGCCATCGTCCGTGAAGTTAACCGCATCGGAATTTTCAATCCCGCCGCCGCGTCTTCATCACCTTTGGTGGGCCGCAGGCCCAGGGGGACACTCCGTTACCCGTCGCGGCGCGGTGCGCGAAGCTAAGTTCCTCCAAGCACACTTATGTTGACAGTGATACATTAATTAACCAAGAGCGAAAGGGAAGGGACGTCCATGAAGGCCTTCGTAACAGTTCTTATTTCTATATTTGGCCTGAGCGCGACAGCCATCGCCGATGACTTGAGCGTCCGGGCTTGGCAAATGGAAAGCAAGGGAGATCCGTCCGGCGCTCGCGATTTCCTGCAAAGAGCCGTGCAAGGCGGTTCGACCGATGCCTTGGAAGCGTACGCGCATTTCCTCGATAGCCATCACGACGCGGGAGCGCGGGACGCGTATGAAAAACTAGTCGTGGGAACGCAGGGAGAGCAACGCCAGCGCGCGGCCAGAAGATTGGTATTGCTCGACCTGATGGCCGGCGATCGCTCGGCCGCGCAAGGTCATCTGGACAAATACCGCGAGGCCGGCGGGCGCGATCTTACCCTTGCGCCAGCCCCGGCGGGCCCGGACCCGAAGCAGAGCATTCCCATTCCCGGACCGCTCCGCTCGTTCTCCCGCATGGCCGCGCTGTCGCCCGAGCTGGCGCCTGAGGACCTGATGCCCGCGCTGGCGCGCAATGTCGTCACCAATGGATATCAGGCCGCCAGCAGCAACGAAGCCCTGGAGCAGACCGAGTATTTGAGACTGGTGATCCGCTATCTTTCCCAGGCGCGCGAGCTCTCCAAGCTGGCCGGCGCCGACAACATTATCAAGATCGAAACTTGCGAATCGCCGCAGACCGCCGAAATTCTGCGGGTTCTCGGTTATCGCATGCGCGGCGGTTGCGGAAGCGAAGTGGTGCTGGAAACCGTGAACGGAATGCGCGCGTTCCTCACCATCGATTCGGGCTTCCCGCTGTCCGAGCTCGAGCAAAGCCTGCGCACCAATCGTCCATTTATTTACGACTACAAACCCACCCAGGTGCCCATTCTTTATGGACCCGAATATTGGGCAACCGCGAAAGATAAGCAGGGGGCCGACTTCATCGATTCATTCCTGGGCGACCCATCCATGTGCCGTTTGTATCTAGGCCTGTCGAAACTCGACCCGGTGACCGCCGACGAGCTGCGCAAAGCCACCACCGTTCAGAGAATTCGCGCTTACGCGCACGTGCTGGATTTCTATGGAGGCATGTTCCGCGTTCGAAACGGCCGGGCGATCGTTCCCGGCGGCGCCCGCACGGAGAAGACCTGGGCCGATCTGGTGGGTGTTGCGCCGGACCGGGGCGGCGCATTCTTCGAGCGTTTGCTGGCGAAAGACGACGGTTGGATGGCGAGTTACTACGACGCGCTTTCCAGAATCACGCTTAGTTCGGCAAACGGCTCGGTTCAAAATTATCTAACCGATCCGGAGCGCCTGAAGCGTTACTATGCGGCTATCCGGGGACGTGTCACCAGTCCTGGACCAGCGCGTCCGGTGTTCCGTTCCAACACCGACATGCTGCTGCTGACCACGCGGCTCCGTCTTGATCCGGACGGCAAGCCCCACATCCCTGGCAGTCTGGAGGTGTGGCGCACGCTTTTCATTGAGCATCCTTCCGGAAGCGGCAAGTACGATTCCAAGCTTTCGAAGGCGGCCACCAATTGGAAAGAGCCCGACGACGTAATCGAGGCTCTGTTCGGATTGTCCCGCAAGTCGGTGGAGAACGAGCCGCTGAAAATTTTCATGGCGCTGAGCGACATAGACCGGCATCGAAAGGTGCCCCTGGATGCCCAGACAGCCGACCGCCTGGCGCGCGACCATCGTCAATTCGGAGCGCAATACACCATCCTCGCGGAGGTTCCGGAGATTTCGAACGCCACCATCAATCAGTTTCTGGATGTCGCCACCGCCACCGGCAAGATCGGCGATCAAGGCTTGCGCGCCGACGCGGCCGGCGTTTTGCAGGGGCTCATCGGACTCTGGCAGATTTTTGAACGCCAGGGCTCCATCGCCCCCGGCGAAGCGGATCGCGCGCTGGCGGCCATTCTGGGCCACTTCGCGAAAGTGAAGAACGAGCGCGACGTTTTCGAGGGGGGCCGCGAAGGAGTGAAGACGCTGCTGGCGGCAACCAAATCGCCGTCCGGAGTTTCGGCGCAGGATCGCATGATCGACCTGCTGGCTGGTACGGGCGAGGCCGATACTTCCGATGCTCACACCCAGTTGGTCGAGGACATGATCCGCATCTTCGAGCTGCAGCGGCTAATCTCTCTGTCCACCATCTTTGAATTGGTCGATCACTTGGAAAGCCTGGCGAAAGGCGAAAAGGTCAACTCCGCCCTGATCAACAAGACGGCCGCCCGCATCGCCGAAATCCAGCTCCCGCGCGCTGCCTTAAGCACCGTGGAAAAGAACACGCTGACGTTCGGCTACTGGTCTGAGAAGCACATCGAAATGCAGCGGAAGGTGAACCTGCGCGCGCTGATCGATCGTGCCGCCACGGACCCAAGGAAACTGGACGATGTGCGCGGATTGTTGGCGCCGTTTCTGCGCGACACCCTGGTGGGATTGAATTACGTGCACTATGCGCCGCCCGGCGCGCAGGTGCTTTACACCAATCCCCTGTTCGTCCGCAGTCACGATTTTATTGGTTTGCCGGGATCCAATCAGACCTGGAAATCCACCGAAGTTACGGGCAGCGGCTGGCCATCCAGCGCCGGCGGCAAGCTGTTCGGGTCGCTGGTGAATTTACCTTATGCCTTGGCTGAAGCGGAACAGAATTTTTTGATTCCAACTCGGGAACAGGCCCTCATCTGGGGCGACCTGGTTCCGCAGTTGATTCTTTCAGCCACGATTCAGCGCTGGTGGAGAGTCACGCCCGTGCAGCTTCACTGGGTGGGTTTGCACATGGCTTTTGGCGAATCGCTTCTGGCCGAGGCCGCGCTCAATTCGGACCGGCGTCAAGTTGTCCTGGACTTGCTGGAGCAGCACGCAGCGCCTGCCCGCGTGGATAAGGTTGGCGCATTGCTTGCGAATGGCGACGTTAAGGGCGCCGTCGAAAACGTAATGCCTTCGGAGCTGTTTGGCATGGTCAAGGACTACATGGCCTCGGGCAAAGCGGGCGACGCCGCGTTGGCGGTGGAGATTCGCGGATTAGCGGCCGAATCGCCGGAGCAGTTGAAGTACGAAGTGATCTCGCGAAATTTCGGGACGCCTAAGCCCACGCTGGCGAACTCGTATTCACCTGAGCTTCTGGAACTGCGCACATTCCCCACGTTGATGGGTTATTCGAGCAGAATCCTGGCCGAGAGCTGGGAATCGAACCTGCTCTATTACGCCGCTTTGGCGGATCAGTTACATCTCGCTCCGGCGCAATTAAACGTGTTGGTGCCGGTTTGGACGCGCGAAACAGTGGAGCGGATTTTCGCCACCAATCTGGAAGATTGGCCGGCGCTGTTGCGATCGCTCCGGATGGTGGGCGACGATGTCCGGCAGAAAGCCCGCAAACAAGCGTCGGCGGCCGGTGCAGGTTTATAATCCAAGAGCCGGAGTTTGGAGGGTTTCTTGACGTTACTGAAAAAGACATTCTTGACCGTGGGCGCGGTAGTGGCATCCGGCGCATCGGTGTGGCTCTTCGCGCAGGAGCGCCCCACCTTTCGCATCAAAGTGGATATGGTGGTGCTGAGCTTCACCGTGACAGACAGCAAGGGCCACTACATCAATGGACTCAAGCACACGGATTTCAAGGTGACGGAAGACGGTATCGCGCAGAAGATCAACACCTTCGGAGAAGGCAACAAGCCGCCGGTACAAGTGCTGGACGACGGAAGCACGCGTCCGCTCAATCAGGCTGTGGCTTCGGGCGGCGAGATAGACGGGAAAGCCGGAGAAATCCGCGGCGATTCCTTTGTCGGCACCAATGTGTTTGTGCTCTTTGACACCAGCAACTATATGTACAAGGGCTTCGTGTACGCTTCGGACGCAATTGCCGATTTCGTACGCGGACTGGACCGCGCCGATTCGGTGGCGGTCTATACTTTCAGCCGGAATTTAAAACGCGACGCGCCCCTGACCCGCGACCGCAACGAAGCCATCTTCGGTCTTCGCAAAGCCGTGGCGGGCGACGACGCCGCCTTGTACAACGGTCTGCTGCTGGCCCTGCGCGACGCCGCGAAAGTTCCCGGTCGAAAGGTGATCATTGTTTTCTCCAACGGCCCCGATAATTCCAGCATGGTGGCGCCCGACGATGTGCGCGCCGTCGCCGAAGACGAAGGCATCCCGATTTACGTGATCTCCACCAATGACGTAAATAAGGACCCCATGTCCAGCGCGGTTTTCAAGCGCATCTCGACCCGCACCGGCGGTAAAGCCTATTTCGCGAAGACCTGGCAGAAGCAGGTGGAAGCATTCGAGTCTATCCGCGAGGACCTGGGCAATAGTTACACCATCACCTACTATCCGCAGACGAACGGGAACGAAGGTTTCCGCAAGATCAACGTCGAGATTATTTCCGATGTTGGCAAGAAGTATCGGGTCCGCGCGCGTCCCGGATATCGACCACGGGGCGGCTTTTAGCTTATTCGATAGCGGCGGAAAGCACGTGTGGGGTTGTGGCGCAGCCTTCAGAAGGTGGGACCCCGTCCTCGCCTGTCATTCGGGAACGCTGTAGCTTTTTTCCGCGGCCTGTTCAGGCTGCCGCATCGAGACCCGTTTCGATGTCAACGACTAAGTCTTACGGTTGTGTTTGGAGGAACGGTCAAGGTGGCGCTGCTCCATAAATGAGGCTTACGAAGGCCGAGAGATGCCGTTCTTCGCTCCCATCTCGACCGTCATGTTGCTCAACACCAACCTGTCCTCGAGTTCGAATGCGCTAATCGCAGGTCCGCAAAACTCTATGGCCTGGTACGAGGCACCGTCCGCGCGCAATTCTTTCGCGAGAGCCAGCGCCAAATCCTTCGGATAGACGCCTTGCCGCAAGCGCCCGGTCAAGTTGACTCGAATCGATTCGGGAACGCGCAGCCAGATCCGATGAACCGATGCCGGTGCCGAATGCGTTGAGCGCGCCGTAGGTCACGGCGTGGCTATCGGCGCCCACCACGAGCGATCCCGGCAGCGCGCGCCCCGATTCCACGACGATCTGATGCCCGATGCCCTCGCCGACATCATACAGCGAAATGCCATGACGGCCGGCGAAGTCGCGCATCCGCTGGTGGAGTCGTGTGGTGGCGTGGCTGGGCGCAGGCGCGTAATGATCCAGCGCGAAAACAATGCGCGACGGATCGAAAACTTTCCGCCCGCCCATCGCTTCGAAATAGTCGATGGCCATGGGCGTCGAGCCGTCCGTGCCGAGCGCGTGGTCGACGGCAAACCACTACATCGCCGGCACGCGACTCCTGAGCCATAGCATAGCAACGTAGTAATTGAGGCACGCTTGTCATTTATACCCGTCGCTGGAAAGGAGACGGCGTGGTAAACCGGCCAACCCGTTGGAATGCGGTGGTGCATGGCTGTCCGCTATGCTTCGCCTCGCATTAAGGCGACAATAGAATGTCGTGATCCTCGTAACCGGTGACATCGTCCTTGACCACAACCTGTATGCAGGAACCCGCCTGACGCCGGACGACAAGGGCGGGCAGGGCTCGCTGTACCACGAATCGCCGGGCGGCGCTCTGCTCACTTATGGTCTGCTGAAGGAACTCGTGCCCGGTCAAGTGCGGTTCGGGCTTGCTCAAACGACCCCAGGAGACCTGCGCGACTGGCCCCAGCAGTTCCACACCCGCGCGACGTGGCATTTGGTGCCGAATGGCAAGGAACCGAAGGACGGCAAACATTGGGCGCTCGACCGTCAATTGGGTTACGGCGAAACGGAGCTCAAACCCTACCCTGCAAGTTTGCCATCCGGTCCGCCGGATTGTCCGGAGATTCTCGTGCTGGACGACGCCGGGTTGGGTTTTCGCGAAGCGTCCCAATGCTGGCCCGCTTGTCTGGGATCCGATACCAGGCCCTCGGGGCTGGAGTGGGTAATCCTCAAGATGTCGCGGCCACTCGCGGCCGGATCTCTTTGGGCGAAGCTCAAAACGGAAGGATGGCGCGATCGGCTGGTGCTGATCGTCAGCTCCGAGCAACTGCGCAACGAGGGCCTGCGCGTGGCGGGAGGACTCTCTTGGGAAACCACTGCGATCGACATCGTCCGGGAACTTGGATCGTATCTGAGTCCACTTACAGAGTGCCGGCATCTGATCGTCACCATGGGCAGCGAGGCCGCCCTGTGGGTCGACAATGAACCCGGTGAGCCCGCCTATCGCCAACTGATCTTCGACCGCGAACGTTGCGAGGGCGAATGGGAAGAGAACGAACCTCATAAGCACTGGAGAGCGTACGGTTATCTTTCCGCGATCACGGCCTCGATGGCGTGGTTTCTTTCGAATGCAGTGGAGGATAAGAAGCCGGCTACCGACGATTTCCCTATCGCCTTAGCGGTCGGTCTCTCGACCACTCGTTTCCTACGAAAGGAAGGACACGGCCCCAAAGGCCAATCGCCGGCGTTCCCGTTCCGCGAAGCAGCCGCCCACCTCAGTTCAGAGTTCTCAAATTACGGTGGTAAACCCGTGCATTTGTACTCCCACGCTGGACTCGAAGGCATCGACACGGCGGCAACGGCCGCGGGTTTCACCATTCTTGGTCAAGTTTCACGGGCAGGCCGGCAGGGCGAACTTGTCTCCTACGAACCCGCACGGCGAGTCGCCCGCTTCGGCACCGACAAGCTCCGCGGCGTTCCGTGCGCGACCTTCGAAAAGTTACGCACCCTGGAACGCCGCGAGATCGATTCGCTCCGCTATCTCCGCCAGCTCATGCGCTCCTATCGCGAGGGCGGCCCTAAGAAGCGACCTCTCTGCCTCGCGATCTTCGGCACGCCAGGTTCGGGCAAATCGTTCGGTCTGAAACAGATCGCAGAGGCGGTTTTCTCGAAAGACTCGATTCTCGAATTCAATCTCTCGCAGTACAGCCAACCTTCCGATCTGATTGGCGCCTACCATCAGGTTCGCGACAAAGTGCTGCAGGGTTTCACTCCCGTCGTTTTCTGGGATGAATTCGACGCAGAGCGCCTCCGCTGGCTCCAATACTTCCTGGGCCCCATGCAGGACGGCGCCTTTCAACAGGGCGAAGTCACCCACGCTGTCGGCAAGTGCGTATTCGTATTTGCGGGCGGTACAAGCTCCACGTTCGAAAGCTTCCGGAACTCCAAGGAGCCCGACCGTTTCCGCCTATGCAAAGGACCGGATTTCGTAAGCCGCCTCGTTGGATATCTCGATATACCCGGCCCGAACCGACGCATGAAGGCGGACGGCGAGACCGAGGATACCGCCGATCGTGAGTTCCCGGTCCGGCGCGCCCTGGTGATACGTGGCATTCTCGAACTGGGCAAGGACGAGACTCTGCGGATCGAAGGCTCGCTGTTGAATGCACTTCTCGCCGTGACGAGGTACCGTAATGGCGCGCGGTCGTTAGAGAAGCTGGTGACTGCCATCCGCGACCGCGGGGGCATCCCTCTGCTTAGTGCGTACGTCCCTCCCAACGATGTGCTGAGCCTTTATGTCGAGGATGCTGACGAGTTCCACCGGCTCCTGGAGCGATTCCAGGATAAAGCAGATGCGCTCGCTCCTTTGATCCACAAAAGGTATCTTGAGTCCCTTACGGCCAAACAGCGGGCCGAACCAGGTGGGCGCCCTCTGGCACGAGCGTGGGACGAATCCGATACCGAAATTACGGACCCAAACATTATGGCGGCCCGGCGTATTCCCGATGTGCTTGCGGCAGCGGGCTACAGGCTCGAGGAAGGGCCTGATGGGGACGATGCGTTAACGGTGTTCCCAGAAGGCGACGTGGAACTGATGGCCGAGGCCGAGCACCGCGGGTGGGAAGAAAGCAAACGAATCGAGGGCTGGATCTACTGGCGCTCGCGCAGCAATCGGGCCCTGCGCCATCCGCTATTGAAGCCGTATAAGGACCTCTCGGAGGCCGACAAAAATCTCGACCGGGATGCGATTCGCGAATACCCGGCGCATGCGCGGCTGATCGGCTACCGGATCGTCCGGGACCCGGCGGCGAACGCGCCCAGTTTAGGTTTCAGAAATAGCTTCATCCTGATATAGGTGCCTTGGTATTGGAGAAAACACAACCGCGATGCCGGCACAACCTAAATTTGGGAATCCGCCCAGAACTTTCCAAAATTTCGCAGGGCTTCCGGCGATGGCATCTCGCCAGAAAAGGAGCTTTTTTGCCATTGCTTGCCCCAGCACCGGCAGGCCATATTGGAACTGCTTGTAGATCTCGTCCGATTTAGCGCGCGGCGAGTCGAACACGGGAGGCATATCCTCGTTGTAGTAGCGGTAATCGCGGTCGTGCAACATCATCCCATAGATCTCGGGATGGTCGTACATGTCACTTCCGGGATACGGGACCACGACTTGCAGGTAGTAGGCCTGTAACAGTCGCGCTGAATCAGGGAGCACACCCAGTCCAGGGACCTCTTCATATCATCCAAGGTTTCATTGGGGAAACGGTTGACCATGAAAGAGCAGGCCGCGAGTCCCTCATCGCGAAGGCAGGCAAGAATCTCTTCCGTGGTGCCGAGGCGAACCCGCTGCTTGTCACGTTATGGGTCAGCGGGCATCGCCACGTGGCCATCGGTAGTTCCGTTTATCGACCAGTTCACGGTCGACATCGAGCAGCCGGAATTTCCGCGACGCCAACTTCTATTACAGCTTCGCTCCGGAATAGACGTCGACTCGTGCGTATCATCGCTCCGCTTTTCACCTCAGAACCTTACACCTGTGCGCGATTGTAGTCGACGAGTTTTATCGCGCGGTCAGAACCGCTTCACACGTCGCAGGTTCGGGTCCTGCCGCGCGCACCATCGGATTGAATTGCTTGTCACGCGAGCGCCGCTCCCATCGATTAAAGCGCGACGTGGTTCCCGCGCAAGAAGCCCTGCGGCTCGATGTAGCACTTCCGGCCAAACCAACGAGCGTGGACCGCGCCTTCGATCTGGGATGACCTCAGAGAAAAGGTCCATTGGTGGCTGAGGCCGTTCATCGACCAGGAGGCGGCCCAGCGAAACAAAAGTTGAGCATCCTATCCTCAAGAACCTATTGACATTGTTCCGCACTCGCGGATAAAATTGGAAACATTTGTTTTTTAAGGAATCAAGTTATGACGAAATCGACTCGCGTCGTTTTGTGCGGAGCCGCGCTTTTTTGGAATTTCACCTCGAGAGCGCAGGGGCAAGCGGCGGCTAGCCCGCCAACTCAGGCCGCAGCGAAGTCTCCAGCGCCCTCGGTTGCGGGCTATAGCGTTCCCGTGGCGCCGCTGCCGGAGGGCAACAAGGCTGTCGATGAAATGAACCTAAAGTACATCAAGGTGTGGCGCACGCTCATGGCCCCGAAGAACGTTGCAGACAGCTTCGGGCGGCGAATCGCGACTCGCTATATCGCGATGCAACTCACTATCGCAAACCGCAACACGGAATATCAATGGCTGATTCAGGACGCTTCGATCAACCTGGAGAAGCTCCTGCTCCATTTGAATGAAGCAGTGCCCAACAAATCTGAGTGCGCGGGCAACCTGACACATCTGTTGAAGTCTCTCCACGAACTCGGCATTACCATCCCCAGTTCTAGGACGCCCTTTCGATACCAAGACGAGGAGGAGGGGGGGAGCTCGGCTTCCGTGAGTTCCGCGGATCTCACCGTCCTGCGTGGTGTTGCGGAAAAGGGCCAGGTGATCGATCCGCGGAATCTGACGTTGCGATTGATGACCGGCGCCGGCACCGTCGCCGCCGGATTGATTGGAGTCGCGAGATTCGGGCCTTCGTTCGCACCCGGAGTTGCTGCTTTCAACGGACCGCTGCTGGCTGCATACCAGACGATATTCCCCGATTTCACCGTGAACCAACTGAATCGCTTGAACGACAGCGCTTTCTTGGCGAACACCGTGATTGATAAGCAGCAGGCCCGAGTCATCGTGATCTTCGTGCCGATGGATTATCTGCTCACCAAGGCACAGGCGAAGAAGTTCTACGCTGATCCGGAATCCGTATTTGGGTGCCCGGACCTGCGATTGCTGGAAGCGAGCGTGAACGGGAATTTTGTGACTACGCTGCTGCCCACTCCGGCGATCGCGTCGATCTCAATCAACGCTAACGAAGAAGCAAATTTTGGTAGGGACGATTTCAAAGTAAAGGGCTCTGTAACAGGCCGTTTCTTGGAGAGGGCCAAGATAGCGCTCGTCGCTCCACCGGACGGCGTTACCGTGACTTTGGATGGAGAACCGCTGGAGAGCCAGTTAAGCTTCCTGCTGGAAGGAAAGAAGCCGATCTTGCCGGGCCAAGCGCTGGAATTCCAAGTTAGCGTGGATGGTACTCAACCCGCCAAGAGCACGTTGAAGGTACTGTACCAACCGGCCAAGCCTACCCTGCATGCGAGTGCATTGGATCCGGCGGCTATTGCCCCGGGTACAACCAGGACCGTTACGATCAAAGGGGGAAGCTTTCTGCCCGGTATGCA
This sequence comes from uncultured Bryobacteraceae bacterium, assembly GCA_955652915.1. Lineage (GTDB taxonomy): Bacteria > Acidobacteriota > Terriglobia > Bryobacterales > Bryobacteraceae > Palsa-89. The sequence continues at coordinate 582 of CATPCJ010000411.1, read as the reverse complement.
AGTGCTAATCGAGCCCTCCGCCGACATTAAGGTGGGTCCACTCGAGTACGTTTCTAACGGCGAAGTCAAGGTCGATCTCAGTGTTGACGCATCCGCTGTCGAAGGACAGCGGCAACTGCGGCTGAGTTCGGCGGGTGGATTAACCGACCCGGCAACCACCGTAACGATTAAGAAATGAGCGGAACAGGAAGGAAGCTTCACCCAGCCGCGCTAAAGATCTGACAACGGGCAACGAAACAATACGCTGAACAGCAGCAGTAGCCTCCCGGCGACCTAGACAGCGACATTGCGGAGGATGCTGGAACAGTACCAATTGCACCTCCGGGATCCAATCCTGAAGACAGCACGAAACGCCGATATTCCACGTGGACCATCACAAACAATTGAGAGACACGTGCACACCGGAGGCCACGGCGTACACTGAGGTGCGGGCTGAATAAAAACGTTTGTCGTAATACCGCCGATGGTTTCTCATGGTGCAGGGAAAGCCTTGAACCGCGGTCGAACCAAGACGGCGTTGGCCTCCTTGCCGGTGCTCGGGGTGATCGACGCTTGTTGCCCGTCTTCAAGCCTGCCGCTTCG
>CATPCJ010000410.1 GCA_955652915.1 uncultured Bryobacteraceae bacterium | reverse complement strand
TCATTGTGCCTGGGCGGGGTTGGACTCGAAATGGAACATCGGCGGCAGGTTCGCGAGCAAGGCGAGGCAGCGCGCGCGCAATTGATTCAGGCCATGCACATCACGTCCAGTAAGCTTCAGAAAATTCAGAAGAAAGTTCGGGGAGCGCTGTGAAAAATCGAGTCGTCTGGTTTGTGTTCTTACTGGCGCCGGCCTTGGCTTCGGGTCAGATGTTGAAGCTGGAGTCTCTGGACAAATTGGCGGCCAAGGCATCCCAGAGCGTCAACGTGAATCTGGATGGAAGTTTATTGCGGCTGGCTAGCCGATTCTTGTCCAGCAATGACTCGGACGAAGCCCAAGTGAAAAAGATTGTCGCGGGCTTGAAGGGAGTCTACGTTCGCAACTACGAGTTCTCCAAGGCCGGGCAATATCAGGAATCCGATATCGAGGCGATCCGCAATCAATTGCGCGATTCAAAATGGCATCACGTAGTGGAGGTACGCGGCCGCGACAACAACGCCGACGTTTGTTTGCGGCAGGACGGCGACAACATCACTGGTCTGGCGGTTATTGTCGCCGAGGCTTTGGAATTGACCGTGGTCTACATCGATGGGCCGATCGATATGGATGGCCTCAGTAAGCTGTCGGGGAACTTTGGGATTCCGGAAGGAATTCGAAACAAGGTGGAGAAGAAATCGAAATGACGCTCCTACCCCTGTTACTGCTTTTCGCAGCCGAGCCGGAAACCGAAACCGCGGACGCGATCATGGCGCGCGTCGCGGAAAATCAGAATCGTGCGCAAGAGATGCGCACGGCGTTCGTCTATCACCAGAACGTGATGATTCGGCTGCAACGTTCGAACGGGAAGCTCGCTCGGGAAGAATACAGTGAGTTTACAGTTACCCCCACCGCGACCGGCACTCAAAAACAGCGAACGCTATTTCGTGGAAAGTTCGCGGACCATGGGAAAGAAATTGAATTCGACCAGCCTGCCAGTGAGCACAAGTCCGTCGATATCGATGCCGACATTGCGAACTCTCTGCTGGACTCGTTTACGAACGATCCTAATTCAAAAGACGGAATCGACCACAACTTGTTCCCGCTCACTTCGAAACTCCAACGCAGCTACAAGTTCCATCTGGAGGGAAGCGAGGAGTATCGTGGCATCCCCGTTTACCGCATCACCTTCGAGCCGAAGAAGTCGACATGGGATGACGACAACGGCGATCCCTGGGCTGGCGAGGTTCTGGTGCAGCGTGACGAATACCAGCCGGTGCTGATCACTACCAAGCTGGCGACGAAGGTTCCGATTGTGGTCAAGACGTTTTTGGGCACCGACATTAAGCAGCTCGGATTCAAAGTCTCCTATCAGAGATTCGATGAAGGCTTGTGGTTTCCAGTAACCTATGGTGGCGAGTTCAAGCTGAAGGTGCTCTTCATGTATTCGCGCCGGATCGGAGTGTCAATGCAAAACTCCGGCTTTCAGAGGGCGAAAGTGGAGAGCAAAATCAACTTTGCTGACGTGATGCCGGACGGGCGGTAGTCACTCGCCTCGCAAGGCGACGGCCGGATCCACACGCGCGGCCCGGAGTGCGGGAGCGCAGCATGCCGCCAGCGCGGTGGCTGCCATCCCGACGGCGGCCGCGCCGAAAGTCGCGGTGTCATTTGGCTTCACGTCGTACAGCAGGCTCGTCATCAACCGAGTAAGACTCGCTGCAGCCATCAGGCCCGCGCCGATTCCGACGAGCGCCAGCCGCATGCCTTGCTGCACCACCAGCATCACGATCTCGTACCTCCGCGCGCCCAGCGCCATGCGCACGCCGATCTCGCGCGTCCGCTGTCCCACGGACCACGCCATAACGCCATGGATCCCGATTGCCGCCAGCAACAGCGCTACCGCCGCGAAAACCCCCAGCAACAAGAGCTGGAACCGTCGCGGCGCAATCGAATCCGTGAGCGCCTGTTCCAGCGTCTCGAATTCGTAAGCCGGCTGGGTCGCGTCCACCTGCGCGAGCAACTCCCGCACGGCCCGCTCCACGGTTCCCGCCCGACCAGTGGTACGCACCACCACCCGCATCGATCGCATCGTCGGGAACCGTTCGTACGGCATGTAGACTTCTGGCAGAGGCTCGGCGTCCAGTTGCCGCGCTTTGAAATCCGACACCACTCCTGTAATGGTGTCATTCAGGATCGAGCCACCGATCCTTCGGCCCACCACGTCGCTGCCCGCCCGCCGCGCAAAAGCTTCGTTGACCATGACTCCGAAAAGGCTGCCCTCCTTCGGCCAGCCGCCCTTGAGGACCGGGACACCGATGGCACGCAGGTATCGTGGGGAAACCGCTCGGATGGCCGCGCCGATCCCATCGCCACTTCCAAGGCGAACCGTCGTGTTTAACGTCCCGGCATCGATCCCCGCCGCCAGCACTCCCGGCAAGGCTTGAACTCGTTCTAACATTTCCTCGGTGTACGCCTGCTTGGGCGGCCAGGACGCGTAACGCGCGCCCGAAAGCATAATCCGCATCGCCAGAATGTTCTCCGGAGCAAAGCCCGCCGGCCTCAGGTTCATCCGCCACAGGCTCTTGAGCATCAGTCCGGCTCCCGCCAGCAGCACGATCGCCAGTCCGAGTTCCGCCGCAACCAGAACGCCCCGCCCGCGAAGCCGATGCGATCCTCCAGGCGCGCCGCCACCGCCTGCTTTGAGCAAATCGTGAACATCCGCGCGCCACAGTGGAATCGCTGGTCCGAAGCCGGAGAGCAAGCCCGTGATCAGCGCCACCGCCAGCGTGAACCACAATACCCTCGCATCCATCGCGACCGAGCCCAACTGCCGTCCACCGCTGAGTACCACTTCGGCCAGAAATCCCAGGCAGAAACGCGCCAGCAGCAGCCCAGCCGCCCCTCCCCCCAGCGCTAGCAGCAAGCTCTCGAAAAGCGCCTGCCGAAGCAACTGCACCTTTCCTGCGCCAATGGCCGCCCGAATGCCCGTCTCGCGCCGTCGCGACGCCGCTCGTGCAATCAGCAGGTTCGCAATATTGGCACAGGCGATCAGCAGCACGAACCCAACCGCCGCCAGCAGCACCACTAGCGATCGCCGCTCGCCCCGCGCCAGTTTCTCGCTCAATGGAGCGAAATCCAACCTGTCCTGGCGCTGATAAGCCGGTTTCTGAGAACTGAAACGCGCATAGATCGCGTGCATTTCCGCGTCTGCCTGCTTGTAGGTCACCCCGGCCTTCAGCTTGCCGATGACGTAAACCGCATGCTTGGACGGCCCCAGCCGGCTTTGCGCCTCCTCCCACTTCACCGCCGGAAGTAGGTTCGGCAACTCCAGGATGCCACTCGGAATCGCGATGTATCCGTCAATACCGCGTACTTCATCGCCCGGAATATACTGCTGCGGAAAGCTGAATTGGAAGTCCTGCCGCAGCACTCCCGCAATCCGGAATGGATGTCCACCGAGTGTTACATTGGTCCCGATCGCCCGTGAATCGCCGCCGAAACGCCGCTGGTAAAAGGGCCAAGACAGCACCAGCTCATCGGCTTCCTGCGCGTCGAACAACCGGCCCAAGGCAGGCTGCGCCGCTGTAATCGACCAGAAATCGCCGGTCACAAAAGCGATTCGTTCCTGGCTAGCCCCTCCGCCGCTCACCATCGCCACGTCGTCGTTTCCGTAAGCGGCCATCCGGTCGAACGATCTCGCCTGCGCCTTCCAGGAAAGGTATTCGGCATTCGCCGTGAATATATCCCGGTTCTCCCTCAAAGTGAAGTTCGTCATCCACGCCAGCCTGTCCGCATCCGGATACGGAAGCGCGCGGAACAGCACCGCGTTGGCCACACTGAATACGGCGGTGTTCATCCCGATCCCCAGGGCGAAAGTCGCCATTACAACCACCGTAAAGCCCGGATTCCGGCGGAGGGCACGCGCCGCGTAACGCATATCTTGCAACATCCCGTTTTAGACACCGCCAGCGCCGAGTTCGTTCCCGTTTTACTAGACCCTAAAATCCGCCGCTTAAGGACGCCGAAATTTGGCTCTTTAGATCGCCAGCGTCGTTTTACTGACGTTCCTTAGTTACTTCGATCTCGCGTTCTTTCGTTCCATCGCCCTGCTTTACAGTGTTCGGCAGCCGTTCGATTTTCACTCTCGCTATCCGATTGTGATCCATTTCCGTGATGGTGAATTTGCGCCCGCCGTATTCCACCGCCTCGCCTTGTTTGGGGATGTAGCCGAGTTGAAATAGCAGGAATCCGGCCAATGTTTCGAAACCGGCGTCGCCCGGCAGTTCCAGGCCGTAGCGCATATCCAGATCGAGGATGGTCGTGGACCCATCCACCTCGAGTGTCGCGGGCTCGGTCTTCGGCCGCGGACGCTTGACGTCGTGTTCATCGCCGATCTCTCCTAAAATCTGTTCCAGCGCGTCTTCCAGGGTCACCAGGCCCACAATGGTTCCGAATTCGTCCACCACCATCGCCATATGTTTGTGGGTCCCGCGGAATTCATCGATCAGATCGTTCAACGGCTTGGTTTCCGGCACCACCACCGGTTTACGCATCACGCGCGAGAGTTGGAATGGCTTTAGCACACGCTTTTTTGCGCTGGCCGCCCGGCGCTCTTCCCATATCCGCATCATGTCCTTGTAATGCACATAGCCGATGATGTGCTCGGGATGGCCTTCGTAGACTGGAAGCCGGGAGTACTGATTTTCACGCATGCGCCGCAATACTTCGTCCAGGCTGGCGTCCGCCGGCGCCGACACAATGGCGTTGCGCGGCACCATGATTTCGCGCACATAGTGGTTTTGCATTTCGAGGAGCGCCTGTATGGCATCCTCCTCGAAACGATGCAGATGTCCTTCGCTGCGGCTGGAACTGACGATGAACTTGATCTCCTCGGCAGAGTGGCCGCCGCCGCTATGACTGCCGCGCAAACCAATGGACCGCGAAACCGCCGCGGCCGACCGCTCCGCGAAAAACACGAACGGAGCCGATATACGATCGAAGATCGACAACACCGGGGCCACCAGAATCGCCAACCGGTCGGCTTTCTCGATGGCCAGATTCTTGGGCACCACCTCCCCGAATACAACGTGCGCGTAGCTGATCAGCAGAAAGGCGATTCCGAAGGCTACTCCGTGCAGCAACGGATCGAATTGGGGAGTCGAGAACGGCTGCAGAAGCATCAGCAGCAGATGATAAACGCTGTTCTCGCCCGCCCATCCCAGACCCAAGCTCGCGAGCGTGACTCCAACCTGCGTCACTGAAAGCAGTCGCGCCGGATTGGAAAGAAGGTTCAACGCGGCTTGCGCGCCAGTTTGTCCTTCGTCGGCCATGGCGCGCAGCCGGCTTTTGCGCACGGACACCAGAGCGACTTCAGCGGCGGCGAAAAAACCATTGAGCGCTAGAACGGCGATTAGAATAATGAAGCGATAGGGCATGATCCGGCGGAGTTCCGAACCCTCCATCCTGAGGCCGGAAGGCTGCGGTGCGCTAGAATCTTCCAAGTGCCACACGGAAGAATTCTCAAGTTCATAAACTTGAGCATAGCGGTTTTGCTGTTGCTGAGTTTGATGGCTGCCTATTGGGTCGCTTACCGTCCATTGGCGCAAACTTCCGGGCAGATTTCGGCGCCGATTTCCGCCGCAGCGTCCATCGCCAGGGATGCGCTCGGTATCCCGCACATCGCCGCCGCGAATTGGGAGGACGCGATTTTTCTGCAAGGCTATGCAACCGCGCAAGACCGGCTTTGGCAGATGGATGCCTTACGGCGGCTGGCGGCGGGCGAATTATCCGAAGTAGTTGGCACGAGCACGCTGGAACTGGATCGCGAGGCGCGCCGGTTGAGAATGCGGCGCATGGCGGAAGAACATGTCCGCACCTTGCCGTCAGCCGACCGGGCTCTGCTGGCCGCCTACGCGCGCGGAGTCAATTATTTTATCGAGACGCACCGCGGCAAGCTTCCGCTCGAGTTCACGATGCTGCGCTACGATCCGCGGCCTTGGACCATTTCCGACAGCATCCTGTGCGCCCTGCAGATGTATCGCAATCTCACTACCACCTGGCGGGAGGAACTTCAGAAGCAGAGTATGCTGGCCGCCGGCAATGCGGCCAAGGTCAATTTTCTTTTTCCTTCGCGCATGGGTATTGAGATTCAGCCGGGATCGAATGCGTGGGCCATTTCTGGAAAGCACACTGCCAGCGGAAAGGCGATGCTGGCGAACGATCCACATCTGGAGTTCGGTTCACCGTCCACTTGGTATCAAGCCCATCTGCGCGCTTCCAATCTGAACGTGATGGGCGTATCGTTGCCGGGCGTGCCGGCCATCATCATCGGACATAACGAACGAATCGCGTGGGGCGTAACGAATCTTGGGTTCGACGTGCAGGATCTCTACATGGAGCAGATCGATCCGGCCAGCGGACATTACGCGTTTCGCGGGCAGGTGCGGCAGGCGCGGCTGGAAACGGAACGCATTCTCGTGAAAGGGCGAAAGCCGCTTGAATTCCGCCAATGGGTGACGCATCACGGCCCGGTGATCGTAACTGAAGACAATCATTTTCTCGCATTGCGATGGACCGCAAGCGAGCCCGGCTCCTTTCAGTTTCCGTTTCTCGACATCAACCGGGCAGGGAACTGGCAGGAGTTCACCGCCGCGCTGGCGAGGTTTCCGGGGCCGGGACAGAATTTTGTTTACGCCGACGTGGACGGCAACATCGGCTACCATGCAACCGGAAAACTTCCCATTCGAAAAACCTACGACGGCGACGTTCCAGTGGATGGAAGTTCGGGCGGGTTCGAATGGGAAGGCTTCATTCCCTTCGACGAACTCCCGGCGTTTTACAATCCGCCCCAGGGTTGGATCGTAACAGCGAATCAAAATCCGTTCCCTGAAAACTATCCATACCGGGTTCACGGCGATTTCGCTTCGCCCTATCGCTCCCAGGAAATTCGCAGCCTGCTCACTTCGCGCGGCGGTTGGAAGCCGGAGGAATTAATTGCCGTCCAGAAAGATGTTTACTCCAAGTTTTCGCATTTCCTGGCGCGGCAAGTGGTGGCCGCGTGCGACCTCAAGAAGCCGGGCAATCCGGATTTGAAAGATGCCATCGCGCTGTTGCGCTCCTGGAACGGGCAGATGGAAAAGCATACTGCCGCGCCGATGCTGATCGCGTTGGTCTATCAGCAATTACGGAAGAAGATCGCGGACGTGGCGGCGCCCGGAAAATCCCAGCTCTACACGCCTCAGATGGCGCCGGCCGTGGTACAGGCGATACTGGAGGGCGGCGGCAAGGATTGGTTCGCCGACCAGAGCGATGCACTGATCCGTGCCTTGGATGCGGCGATTCAGGAGGGCCGGAAAATACAAGGCAGCGACGTGAATCGCTGGAATTATGGGAAGTACAACGACCTTACCATTAAGCATCCGGTGGGCGGTCACCTGCCCGTTCTGGCTTCGTATTTCAACGTCGGACCGGTGGAGATGAGCGGCTCATCCACAACCATAAAACAAACCACGCAACGCATCGGGCAGTCCATGCGCTTCGTGGCCGATCTGTCCGATTGGGATCGTTCGCTGAACAACATCACGATTGGCGAATCGGGGCAGTTCCTGTCGAGGCATTTCAAAGACCAGTGGGATGCTTACTATGTTGGCCGAAGCTTCCCGATGCAGTTCAACAGCCCGATCGTGAAAGACACGTTGACGGTTCAGCCGAAGTAGGAGACTCGCATGTCGATTGTCATGACGCCCAAGCTTGAGCAAGAATACAAGGATTTATTCGCCAGTTGCCAGGTGCGCCCCGAAAGAGTGAGTCAAGTTGGAAAAGTGAGGGACAAGATCGTGGCGAACCGCACCCGCTATTCCGAGGTGGAAGCCACCACCGGTGTTCCCTGGTATGTCATCGGCGTGATTCACAACATGGAAGGATCTCTCAATTTCAAGACACACCTGCACAATGGCGATCCACTGACGGCGCGCACCGTGCACGTTCCCAAAGGACGGCCGGTAGCTGGTACACCGCCATTCCGGTGGGAAGATAGCGCCGTGGACGCGCTGCAGTTCGACAACATGACTAACCTGAAGAAATGGACCTTGCCTGCAACGCTATTCAAGCTGGAAGGCTTCAACGGATTTGGATATCGGACGCGTCACCCCGAAGTGTTGACTCCATATCTATGGAGTTTTTCCAATCACTACACCAAGGGCAAGTTCGTTCAGGATGGAGTGTTCGATCCCAACGCCACTTCGGCTCAATGCGGAGCCGCGACGATATTGCAGGTGTTGGTGAACGACGGTACGATCGTGTTTCCTTAGCCTATGACTGCTCCCTTACGAAGCTGTGAAAAAATCGCTCTAACATCAACACAGGCAAGAATGCCTGTGCCACAATTTGCACGTGTGCCACCGGCATTCCTGCCTGTGTTGGTTTGCGGCCCGGAATTGTTTTTCACCAGCCTGTTTAGGAGACGGCGTTACGGCAGCACCGCCGTAATATTGCGCTTCGGTACGAACCCCACCGGAATGCGAGTCACCACTTTTGTGGATTTGACGTCCACCACGGCCACAAAGTTCGAGCCCGCGCAGGCAACATATACCGACTTGCTGTCGGGTGTGAACGTAAGCCAGTCCGGGTCCTCTCCCACCGGTACGCTGCCCAGCAACTTAAGATCGGGCATCGAGTAGGCGAAAACGTAGCCGTACCATTTGCTGGTGGCCCAAAGAGTTTTTCCATCCGGTGTGATGCCGATTCCATGCGAGGGCGACCCCTGCACTCCTTCGGTGTTCTTCGCCACGCCAGGTGGGGCGGGAAGTACGATGCGGCTAGTTTCCTTGTGTGTGGCAAAATCCACCACGGCAAATCCGTGCAGCTCGGAAATCTGAACGAACATGCGTTTGGTGGAGCCATCCGGGTTCTTTTCAAAGGCGATTGGGCGCACGCCATTTTCGAAATTGAGCGACCAGACAGGCTCCTCGGTTTGACTATCGATAACGGTTAGAACTTTGCCTGCAATCGAGCCCGCTACCACGTACCGCCCGTCCGGCGTCACAAAAGTATTATGCACCGCGCCTCTTATGGGGATGCTCTTTACCTTCTCGAGCGATGTTGTATCGATAACATCCACGCAGCCCGGCGCGGCGGAGATTGCGACATACACTCGCCGGCCGTCCCGGCCGATCGCCACGTTATTGGGGTGCGCGGTGAGCGGAATATTCTTGGTCACGCGCAGCGTCTTCGTGTCCACAACGTCTAGCGTGCTTTCCGCCTCGTTACTGATGTAATAGCGGCTTCCATCGGGGGCCACCGCCGCGCCGTGATTCACCTCGATACCCTTGATCACGCCGACTATCTTGTTCGTGTCCGGGTCAATGAGGTGTACATTGTCCCCCGCGCTATTGGTTTGGATGATGCGAACGGTGCCGGCTGCCAGCGGCAGCGCGAGAAGAAATCCTAAGCGCCAGCATCGGGTCATCGAAGTGAGTTTCATCTTGTTCCAGCTCTCCTAGGCCTAGTTCTAAACTATCATTCGGCCGGCGCGTAATACCCGGTTCGCCAGTGCGGCGTCAGCTTGCCGAGCCCGCGCGGAGGAAGCACCTGGACTTCGATCCGGTGAAAGCGCCCGTCCCTGGTCCTGTCTTGCGGAGAATAGTACAGCAAATACCGGTTGCGCAGATCGATGATGATCTTCTGCGAAAGGTCGGCCAAATCCCCACGGCCCATTTCGAGCAACCGCCCGCCCGTGATCTCCGCAAGCTGCTTCAATAACCGGCCATTATTGTCGCCCCAGCCATCGTCCGGAGACGGTCCGATGGAGTAAAGCAGTGCGTCCGTTTCGCGCAAAGCGTTCCGGACCTCGGCGAAATTATAGCGGCTATGATTTTCCCCGCCGTCGGAAATCAGAATCAAGGCTTTCTTGCTCAGCTTCGATTTCCGGATTTCGTTCGCCGCCAGATACACTCCATCCAGGAGAGCCGTCATTCCCTTTGACTTGGTGAGCATGATCTCGTGCCGGATGTCACCGGCGTTCTTGGTGAGAGGCACAACCAACTTGGGAGCGCTCTCGAATTCCACCAGGAAGAACTCGTCGGCTGGATCGGCCGTTTTAAAGAACTCGTGCGCGGCGAGTTGACATTGGCCCAGCATTTTTCCTATGCTGCCGCTGATATCGAAGACGAATCCAACGGCTACCGGCTCATCGTCCATCGCGAACCGGATGATACTTTGCTCAACCCTGTTGTCCAAGACGTAGAAGTTCTCTTTTTCGAGACCAATCACCGGACGGCCCAACCGATCCGTCACCGTCACCGGGACCTGCACCAGGTTGGTATCCACTCGCAGGTTCGGCGTGGGCTCCGTATCGGCTAATTTCTTCGTGCCAATCCTCGGGCGTGGCTGGATCGGGCCTTCCTGGCCCGGCAACGCGAGCAGAGCGACCAAGCCCATGCGAACTACACATCCGGCGATTTCCATTTGACTGCCTAAACATTCGGAAGTATACAGTATCGCAACATGCTGCAAAGCGCGGACTGTGCGATTCGCGACGCACTAATGCTGCGTTCATCAAGAGCTGAATCGCAGCGCGAGCTGCTGAATACGCGGATTGCGCGCAGCCGTGATCTGGCCGAATTGCCCGTGATTGAAGGCGTTGTACATCTCCCAACGGAGCTGGACGGCGTATCGTTCCTTGATTCGAACGTTCTTAAAGAAGCTCAAGTCCCAGTTGTTGGTGGCCGGTCCCCGGAACGCGTCACGCGTGGGCAGCGGCGCCGCTGCCGCGCTCATTCAATAGCGGACGCCGGAATACGCTGGTGTCGAACCGTTGGTAGAACGTCTGTCTATCTCCACTGAGACGCGGGCTCGCGGTCATGACCACGGTATTGCCGTCGCCACCACCCGTAAGGTCGGCGCCATCGGTGAGCGCGAGTGTGACGCCATTCGGCGCGCCATCTCATCGGGGTCAGCGGTGGCCTTCAGACGTTCTAATAAACTAGCGAGCGCTTTGTCCGACGCATCAATGGTAGTGGTCTTCCCGCGAACCATCGCTCCATTCTTCAGGCGTCGGTTTCCCGTCCGCTGGCAGCCTCACATCTCTGAAAGCCCCGCTGTTCCTGCGCGCTGGCAAATAAAGCAGCCAGCAGCAGGATGATCGTCAAACCTGCAAGTCTTGCTTTCATGATTTTCGCCCCTTGAAATGTCGGTTGTGATGTACCGACGCAATCAGATGTCTTCAGCCTGGTGGCTCGGATGGAGCTGCATGTTGGGACTTGGCTCCATGGGCCAGACATCGGATAACCTGATTCGAACGCGAGAGTGTGTCATCAATCTTCCATCGGTGGAACAAGTAACTCAAGTGGACCGCTTGGCGCTTACCACCGGCAAAGATCCGGTGCCGGAGAAAAAGCTGGGCTGGGGATACCGCTATGAACACGACAAATTCGCCGAAGCGGGATTGACGCCGATGGCGTCGCTCGACGTGCTGCCGCCGCGGATCGCGGAGTGCCCGGTGCAGATGGAGGGCGTGGTACATGAGCTACGTCCGTTCGGTAAGAACGTGTCCGCGAACGCGTTTGAGGTGCACATGGTGAAACTGCACGTGGAGGAATTGCTGTTGATGGGAGACGGCTCGCGCCCGCATATCGATCCTGAAAAATGGCGCCCCCTGATCATGAGCTTCTGCCGCTTCTTCGGAGTCGGCGGAGAAGTGCACCCGTCCCGGCTGGCGGAATCGGGCTTCATGAAAGCTATGAACAACACGCGGTACGTCAGTGCCCGAAACTAGTCTTGTACTGCGCGCCGCGATGCGGCCTTGTGGGGCGGGCAATCCTGCCCGCAGCCGGCTCTTAGCCGGCACTAGAGTTTGGACATTCTTATGTGGGGCAGGATGGCATCCTGCGGCGGATTGGTAATCCGCCTGGTGTTGGATACAGAATTACTTGCGGGCCGATTGCCAATCGGCCGCAGGTTACCAACTGTTACCAACCTGCCCCACAATATTATGTGCCGGGTTGAACAAACCTACAAAATGGTCGCGGCGCAACATGAAAAGTATGGAATGTCCAAACTCCGAGCCGGCTTTTAGCCGGCAGCCCCAGCTCTAGAAAGCCCCGAAGCCGCCTAAAGCCGGCTGCAGCCAGGATTCGCTGCCCCACGCCGTCTAGCTTCCTTTTTTCACCTGCACTGCACTACCCTCCCGAATTTCATCGGTCCCCCTTCGCACCACCACATCCCCCGCTTGCAGTGGACCCTCAATCCGGACCAGATCTCCATCGCTAGCGCCGCGTCTGACATTCACCCATTCAGCGCGGCCCTCCCTCACTCTGATCACAAACGTTCGCTCCGTCGTGGTCACCACGCTGGTGGCTGGTACAAGCAGCGCAACCCCTTGTCCGCGAACCGGCCACGATACTTCCGGGTACATGCCGGGAGAGAGCAGGCCGCGCGCGTTTTGAACATCCAATTCCACCGACATCGTACGCGTTTTTGGATCGAGTGCCGGGGAGATTCGCGCCACCACTCCGGAGAAAGTCTGACCCGGATGTGCGGGAACGGTGAAGTTCACGTGCCCTCCACGAACAATGCCCGCCACGTTTGTTTCCGGAACCCCGACCACTAGGCGCAGCCGGGAGACCTGCTGCAGTTCGAGAAGTCCATCGGACGTTTCGCTTCCCGGACCCACCAGCGAGCCCGGGTGAACATAACGATTGGTGATGACGCCCGCAAACGGCGCGGTCACGCTCAGGTACTGCTGCATATCTTTCGACGCCACCATCGCTGCCTGAGCTGACCGCACCGCACTCTCGCGGGATCGCACCAATGCCTTGGCGGCGTCCATGTTCTTCTCCGCCTGGACCAGTTCGTTGCCGGAGATTGTGCCCGGAGTCGCCGCCGCTTTTTTCAATTTATCGTAGGTGCTTTGCGCGGAAGCGAGCTGAGCCTCGGCTTCCACGCGTTGCGCATCGGCTTCGTCGGCCTTTGACTCCGCCGCCGCCACCTGCGCCGCCATTTCAGGAGCGCTCAATTTCACCAGAAGCTGACCTTGTTTGACAACGCTTCCCCGGTCCACCAGGACCTGTTCCACATATCCCGCCGTCCGCGCTCGCAGCGAGACGCTTTCATATGGCAGGAACTCGCCCGGGAGCTTTACGATGCTGGACGAATCTTTCGAAACGACCTTCGTCACTTCCACCGCCTGCCCTTGCGCATGAATACGAAACGGGAGCGCGGCCAGCAGCGCCAGCGCGAGAACGGAATTCTTAAGATGGTTCATAGTATCGGCTCGTGGGATCGGTGGGATTGAGCGATGGCGAAGCGATATTCGCCTTGCCTTGCAGGATGGCGTAGACGGCGGGAAGAATCGTCAGCGTAGCGAAAGTAGAAAACAGCAAGCCGCCGATTACCGCGCGGCCGAGCGGCTCCGATTGCCGGGCGCCCTCGCCGAGACCTATCGCCATGGGAAGCATCCCCACAATCATGGCAGAGGCGGTCATCAGGATCGCCCGCAGCCGGCCCAAGCCTCCGTGCATCGCAGCCTCGTGTACAGTGCGTCCTTCATGACGGCTCATCTCGGCGAATGTGACCAGCAGGATGGAGTTGGCTACCGCGATGCCGATCGCCATGATGGCTCCCATGAAAGATTGCACGTTGAGTGTTGTGCCGGTAATCAGCAGCATCAGCGCCACTCCACACAGAACGGCCGGAACCGTGAGAATAATTCCCAGGGCCAGACGGAACGATTGAAAATTAGCGGCGAGAATCAGAAAGATGACCAGCACCGCTAAAAGCAGTCCGATGCGCAGGCCGGAAATGGTTTGCGTAAGAGGCGGAATCTGCCCGCGAAGCTTCACCGTGACGCCCCGCGGCGGATCGCCCGCTCTGTTAAGCGCGGCGTTCACTTCGTCGCCCGCCTGTCCCAGCGCCTTATCGTGAACGTTGGCCGTGAGACTCACCACACGCTGGCCGTTGTAGCGTTCCATCAATCCGGGCGTGGTTCCATACTTGAGACTGGCAACCTCACTCAGCAGTGGTTGCGACGCACCCGGCGGCATCACCGGCAGCTCATTCAGGTCGGCCATGGACTGCATGCGATTTTGCGGAATTTCCACTTGGATCTGAAAGGCGTTGCCACTGGTTGGGTCGCGCCAGTAGTTCGGCTCGGTGAAACGAGATGACGATGTCGCGGCCACGACCGACTTTGAGATGTCCGCCATGGTCAGCCCATATTGGCCTGCCCGCTCGCGATCGATAGTAACGTCCACTGTCGGATAGTCCAGCGGCTGGGAATATTGCAAGTCGCGCAGGAAGGGAAGTTTCGCGAGCTCCACTCGGATCTTCTCGGCATAACCGCGGTCCGCCGCGAGGCTCACACCCTGGACGGCGACTTCAATGGGAGTGGACGAACCGAAACTCATCACCTGGCTGATAATATCGCCGGCTTCAAAGGAGACCTGAACGTCCGGCATAGCTTCGTGGAGTTTCGCGCGCAGGCGCTCGTGAAGCCCTTCGTTATTGGTGGCCCCGGCCTTCAGCGCAACCAGCAACACGGCCTCGTGGGGGCCGCTGGTCCAAAGATATACAGTGTTGATGGGATAGCTGGCGGGCTGCACACCAATGAACGCGCTCGTAATCGAAATGTTGTCCGCGCCAATTTCGCTTTTCATGACGTCCAGGGCTTTCAGTGCGACGAGCTCGGTCCGTTCCACGCGCGTACCGGTGGGCGCTCGGAGTCGAATTTGGAACTGCGGAGCATTCACCTCCGGAAAAATCTCAGTACCCAGCCGCGGCACGATCAAGTAAAGAAATACAATCGCGGCGAGCAGGTAACCCCCGGCGATCGGCCAGCGGAACTGCAGGGCGCGCTTCAAGTACCAGGAATAAAGCGAGTGCGCCTTTCCGAAAAGTCCTTCTCGTTCTTCCCCGCTGTGTCCCTTCTTCATAAGCCACGTCGCGAGCACCGGCACCAGGCTGCTGGAGAGCAGATAGGACGAGATCATTGCAAATCCGACGGCCAGCGACAACGGAATAAACAGTTGGCGGCCCACTCCGACCATGAAAAAAGAAGGTACGAATACGGCCAGAATGCAGAACATGGCGAGCAGCCGCGGAATCGCCGTTTTCCTGGTCGCTTCCACGACGGACTTGGCCCGTGACGCGCCGGTCGCCATCTGTGTGTGGATATTTTCAATCTCCACCGTCGCCTCGTCCACCAGCACACCCACCGCCAACGCAAGTCCGCCGAGGGTCATGATGTTGATGGTTTGGCCAGCCGCCCAAAGAAGGACCACCGCCGCCAGCAGCGCGAAAGGAATAGTGGTGACCACGATCAACGCGCTCCGCCAATCACGGAGAAACAGAAGAACCATCAAACCCGTGAGCGCCGCCCCTAGCAGCCCTTCAGTGACCAGGCCTTTAATTGAGTTTGTAACGTACCGCGATTGGTCGAACTCCAAACGGATATCCACATCTTCCGGCACGGCCTTCTTGAAGTTCGGGATTTCCGCTTTCACGGCGTTAATGACGGCCAGCGTCGAGGCGTCGGCGCGCTTGGTTACGGGAATGTAAACCGTGCGCCGTCCATCCACGTGCGCGTAGGCGGTGATGATGTCCGTGCCGTTCTCGATAACACCGATATCGCGCAGATAGACGGTTGTGCCCGAACCTGCATGCACAGGTGCGCTCATCAGATCCTGAAGATTTGCACCCAGTGTCGCGTTGGTTGTCGCGATGCGCGCCAGACTCTCGGTGCGGAGCACGCCTGACGGAGAAACAAGTGTGGCCTTGTTCACCGCCGTAATCGCTTCCTCGGGCGAGATGCGATACTCACGGAGTTTGTCGGGATCGAGCCGCACCACAATGGTTCGCTGATTGCCGCCGAATGGGGGCGGAGCCGAGACGCCGGGGAGCGTGGCGAACAGCGGCCGCACGCGGTTCAGCGCTATATCCTGCATTTCGCCCTGGCTCCGGTTGGGGCTCGAAAAGATTAATTGCCCTACCGGAACACTACCCGCATCGAAGCGCGTAATGAATGGCGGTACGGCGCCCGGCGGCATGAAGGCGCGAGCGCGATTCACGTAGCCCACTGTCTGCGCCATCGCATTGTTCATGTCCGTGTCCGGGTGAAAGACCAGCTTCATCAAGGCCGCGCCCTGGATGCTTTTTGACTCTACGTGCTCGATGCCGGTGATGTAGAGGAAATGATACTCGTAGTAATAAGTGAGGAATCCCTCCATCTGTGAAGGGTCCATGCCGCTGTAGGGTTGAGCCACGTAGATGGCGGGATCGCCCACTTGCGGAAAAATATCGACGGGCATCCGTTTGAGCGCGAGTAGCGAACACAGTGCGGCCGCAAGCACCGCAACCAGAATCGTAATGGGACGGCTGAGCGCTGCCAGGACGAGTCGCATGTTCCTTACCGGCTTGCCTCTTGCAATACTGGCTGAAGATTACCTCGAGCCGCGGCCAGGACCAGCCTCGCGCGCCAAACACTCAGCCGGGCAAGTGCATCGTCAATCTCCGATTGAGTCAGCAACCGCTGCGAATCGGCGACCTCGACGATCGTACCCAGGCCAGCTTCATATCGCGCCGTGATCTGGCGGACGGTCGCCCGTGCCGCTTCCACTTGAATCGGTGTGTTCATGGCAACGCGGCGCGCTCCCTCGAGCGATGCTTTTGCCGCGTTCACTTTTCCCGATAGCTCGGTGAGCACCAGGTCGTAGCGGCTGCTTTCTGCCCGCATGCTGGCACTCTGAACATTTTCTCGAGCGCGAATCGCGGGAAGGTCGAAGAGTGGAAACGTCGCCGTAAAACCAATGCCCCAGTTTTGAACCGAGGGACCAAGCCCGTTCAACCCCCCGAGCGTAGCTCCGTTCGCAAGGGCTCCCGAGCCACGAGCATAGGCGGCCCCTTGCAAATTGAAGCGCGGATAAAACGACCGCTCCACGGCCTTCAATCTCGCTCTCGCTTCGACAACCGCCGCGTTCTGTTCTTGAGCAATTGGATTGTTCGCCAGCCCTTCCGCCGCCCCTTCAACATCCGCCGGCAGGCTGAGGAGGTTTCCGGGAAGCGCTGCCACTTGAGCGGGCTCGATGCCGAGCAACTGGGCCAGCACGGCTTTTGTTTCCGCTACGGATTGTTCGGCGCGGATGAGTTGTGTTCGAGCGGCGGCTTGCTCGGCTCTGGCGCGAGACAATTCCGCGCCCGGCCGCAGTTCCGACCGCACCAGCGCATCGACAATCCTGACCAGGACCTCAGTGCGATCCACACCAGCCTGTCCCGCCCGCACCGTTTCCTGTGCCGCCAGAAGTGTGAGGAAAGTGTCGGCTGTAATGATTCCCAACTCAAACCGCGTCCGGGCCAGACCCGCTTCCGCCCGGCTTCGGGCCGCTTGTGCCGCCGCGACATTGGCCTGGCGAAAACCAAGATCGAAAG
>CATPCJ010000409.1 GCA_955652915.1 uncultured Bryobacteraceae bacterium | reverse complement strand
GCTACGGCACGCGACCTCATCCCAGAATTTTCAAATCACAACGGATGGCTTCGCTCCCTACGTGAAGTCTATCTCCGACACGCTGGCAGACCGCGTGAGCTTCGCGCAACTCATCAAGGTATACCGCGCGGCCAGCGAAGGCGAGGGGCGCTACTCGCCCGCCGAAGTCGCCTCTACGGAGGTAGTCCCAGTTCTTGATAATCCTGATCCTGCCCGCATATGCACGAGCATCGTTGAGCGTCAAAATCTGACGATCAGAATGCAGATGCGGAGACTGACGCGCTTGACGAACGGCTTTTCAAAGAAGTGGGAGAACTTGTGGGCCGCGTACTGCCTGCACTTCGCGTTCTACAATTTCTGTCGGATTCATTCCAGCTTGCGCGTCACGCCCGCGATGGAATCGAAACTCACCGATCACGTTTGGGAACTGGCGGAACTGCTAGCCTAGTCTAATGGCGAACGGAAATCTAGAAAGACCTTGGCTGCTGCTTACCAGCGTAGTCGGTAGCGGCGACGACATCGACATCTCAGGCAGTTCGCTGGTTAATCTAAACACCGTCCGCAGGGTGGAAATCATTACACTGACGGAAATCAGACTGGAGTTTAGTGAAGCCCATGTGGTCGTCCTGCAAGGCCAGGGCGCGACCGAATTCCTGGACTTCCTCATGCATCGGTCGATGTTGATTAACGGGGAGCCGTTCCCGGTAGCCGATCAAGATGAATCTCACGGGTAGGTTTAACCTGAAGATTCAGGTCTGGCACCAAAGCGGCGGCAGCAGTTAGGGCGCAGTTTGCCTCGGTGACATTCGCGCCGGATTCTTTCACTACGTCCAGGATTTTCCGCAGAAGGATGATGGTCAAAGTATCTTTGTCTGCTGTAGCAATCACCGGGCGCACTCCTCTGCTAGAATAAAAGTGTCCCGAGATAGTTTGAAGGCCCGACCGCGAATCGGGCCTTTACCGTCTTTCAGTCTACTCCCGCCCAACTATTTTTCGTCAACGCACATTTCAGCCATTACCAATCCTTTATACCAATCGCGACTGGTGCTATGCTCAGTAATCATGGTCAAAACCGCTGGATTGTTGCTTGTTCTGTCGTTTGCATTGAGTGCCGCGCCTGCCGCCTCTCGTGATTCTCAGGCCGACCCGCGCTTGAAGAAATCATATAGACGCCCGGATCAGAACGGCTGGATCTACACCCATCTGGAAGGCACGCCCTCCGAGATTGGCTTTCAACACGGCTATTTGTTGGCGCCAGAGATCGAGGACACGCAGAAAGTAGTCGTGCTCGGTCTCACGCACGATTCCAAGAAAGACTACGCGTTCTTCCGCACCGCCGCCGAGAAGGTCCTGTGGCCGCACATCGAAAATCAGTACCGGGAAGAATTGAAGGGGATCGCCGAAGGGCTGAAAGCGAAAGGTGTGGCGTTGGATGTATTCGACGTCGTGGTGCTGAATGCCTGGCTCGAACTCACACCCTACTACACCAACTGGTACGACAAAGAGCACAAAATTGTTTCGGAGAAGCGGCCTGTTCCGGAGCACTGTAGCGCGTTTGCGGCAACCGGCAGTTACACCAAGGACGGCAAGATCGTAATCGCTCACAACAACTGGACAGAGTACAAGGAAGGCTCGCGTTGGAACATCATTTTCGACATCGCACCGTCGAAGGGGCACCGCATGCTGATGGACGGCATGGCCGGTTTGATTCACAGCGGCGACGACTTTGGCGTCAACAGCGCCGGCATCACCATCACGGAAACCACCATCAGCAATTTCGCGGGGTTCGACCCCAATGGCGTCCCTGAATTCGTGCGCGCGCGCAAGGCCATGCAGTATTCATCGTCAATCGATGACTTCGCCCGCATTATGAAGGACGGGAACAACGGCGGATATGCGAACAACTGGCTGATCGCCGATAACAAAACGAATGAAATCGCCAGCCTCGAATTGGGACTGAGGCATGTTGCGCTGCAGCGTACCAAAGACGGATATTTCGTGGGATCGAACTACCCGGCCAACGAAGATTTGATGAAGGACGAAGCCAGCGAGTTTCCGGCCAAGGACAAGAGCGTCAGCGCCAACGCGCGTCACGTCCGCTGGGAACAATTGATGGCGGAAAATAAGGGCAAGATCGATGTCGCCGCCGCTCAAAAATTTCTGGGCGATCATTACGATACGTTCGACAACAAGACGGCGCCCAGCGAGCGCACTTTGTGCGGGCACATCGAACTTTCGCCGCGTGGGTCCAAGCCGTGGCAGCCGGAATACGGTCCCGCGGGCGCGGTGCAGAACAAGGCCACTGACGGCACGATGGCAGCGCACATGTCGTTCACGGCAGCAATGGGTCACGCCTGCGGACTAGACTTCAAAGCGGCCGAACATCTGAAGAAGCACACGGATTTCGCCTGGGAAAAAGGCGCGCTACGAGATCTGGATTCGCATCAGTGGACCACCTTCAGGAGCGGCCAATAAGTGGGACAGGCCCTCGGCAGGATACCATCCTGCCCCACAGTAGAACCCCGTCCGCATGCTAGATTTGAATTAGAGGCAATCATGTTTACGCCCTCCACAGCCCGCCCCTCGCTCTTCGGCTCCGACTAACGCCCTCTCTTTCTCAATTCTTGCCGTTCCACCAAGAACTTTATTTCTAGAGAAGGAGACTTACCATGCCTACAGAAACGGTCCGTCTGGACCTGCCTCACATTATTACTCCACTGCCAGGCCCACGCGCCAAAGCCTTAATCGAGCGCGACCGAAAGGTGCTTTCGCCCTCCTATACTCGCGATTACCCGCTGGTCGTCGATCATGGCCAAGGAGCGTTGATCGAAGACGTCGATGGCAATCGCTTTCTCGACTTCAACGCCGGAATCGCGGTGGCCTCCACGGGGCACTGTCATCCGCACGTGGTAAAAGCCATCGAACGCCAAGCCGCCCGGCTGATCCACATGTCGGGAACGGATTTCTACTACGAGAACATGGTGCAGTTGGCGGAGAAGCTCGCCGCCATAGCGCCCGGAGCCGTCGAACGCCGGGTCTATTTCGGCAATTCCGGCACGGAAGCCGTCGAAGCGGCAATGAAGCTCGCCCGCTATCATACCGGCCGCGACAAATTCGTCGCCTTCAGTGGAGCGTTCCATGGCCGCACGCTCGGCTCGCTTTCTCTCACGGGCAGCAAGGTCGTGCAGCGCAAGGGATTCGGACCGCTGGAGCCGGGCGTGTATCACGCGCAATTTCCCGATCCATATCGGCTGCCCGAAGGAACCACGGCTGAGCGGCATGCCATCAATTGCGTCCGCGCGATTGAAGAGCAGCTATTCCGCACGCTTTTGCCGGCCGAGGAAGTGGCCGCGATTGTCGTCGAACCCATCCAGGGCGAGGGCGGCTATATCGTTCCTCCCAAAGTTTTCCTCGAGGAACTGGCGCACTTGGCGAAGAAGCATGGAATCCTGCTGATCTTCGACGAGGTTCAATGCGGCATGGGCCGGACCGGCAAGATGTGGGCCGCCGATCACTTCGGCGTTACACCGGATATTTTCACCACCGCAAAAGGCATAGCCAGCGGACTGCCCCTGAGCGCCATGATTGCCCGCGCCGATATCATGAATTGGCCGCCGGGCGCGCATGCCTCCACCTTTGGCGGGAATCCCGTAGCCATCGCCGCGTCTCTCGCCACCATAGAACTGCTCGAGCGTGAACTGATTGCTAACGCGGCTCGCATCGGCGCCCATATTCTTGACCGGCTGCGCGATTGGCCGAAGCGATTTCAGCACGTCGGCGATGTACGCGGGCTGGGCCTGATGATCGGCGTTGAGTTCGTCCGCGACCAACAGACCAAGGAACGCGCGCCGGATCTGAGGGATCGTTTGGTCTCGCTAGCCTTCGAGCGCGGCCTGCTGGTTCTGGGCGCGGGACGCAATGCGATCCGGCTCTGTCCGCCGCTCATCATCACTCGCGATCAAGCCGGCTTCGCTGTCGATACACTGGAGGAATGCCTGAAGCAGATCTGACGTCGAAGCGCACTCTCGACGTCGGCTGCGGCATCAACAAATATCCAGGAGCGATTGGCATTGACCGCAATCCGCGCAGCCAAGCCGACGTCCTATGCGACCTGGACCGCTTTCCCTATCCCTTCCGCGACAGTTCCTTCCAGGCAGTGCGCGCTACTCACGTCATTGAACATGTCTCCGACGTAATTCGGGCCATGGAAGAGTTTCACCGAGTGCTAGGGCCCGGCGGCCGGGTCTTCATCGCGACGCCGCACTACACCGACTTCAGCTCCTTCTGCGATCCCACTCATCGCTGGCACTTGAACAGCTTTTCGTTCCGCTATTTCGGTCCCGATCATGGCGGGTTCGGCTACTACTCGGCTGCGCGGTTCCGCGAGATTTCCGTGCGCGTCAGATTGCTGGCGTTCTGGCGCTGGCTGGGCTTCGAATTTCTAGTGAACCACTTTCCGCGCTACCGTCGATTCTGGGAACACTACCTCTGTTATGTTGTCCGTGGAAAAGTCATGGAATTCGAGCTCGAAGCACTGAAGTAGGCGAGAGCTTTCACCCCTGGGCGCCACATTCTTAGTGTGTTAATACCGGAGCCTGCGCCGAAACTAAGTCATAAAGTAATCGCCGCGGGCTCCGATTGTTAGGGTGAGTACGCTGTCATGTTGGGACTACTCTACGAATTCGCGGACACGCTACGCCATCACGGGCGCAAGCGGCACATGACCGCGGATCACGCTTTGGGCCGGCGTGGCGAGGACATCGCGCATCGCCATCTGCAGCGCGCCGGAATTGTGGTTGTGGCGCGCAACTACCGCATGTCCTCGGGCGCCGGAGAGATCGACCTCATTGGATGGGAAAAGGAAACGCTCGTGTTCGTCGAAGTGAAATCCAGGCATACAGACGAATACGGCGCGCCCGACCGCACCATCGGACCCCAAAAACAGTTCAGCGCGCTCCGTGCCGCTCGCGAGTATGCCCGCCACGCCGAAGTCCCTTGGGAGAACGTCCGCTTCGACGTCGTTAACGTCGTCTTCACCACTCCACCGTCCGTCGTCCATTTTCGCGATGCCTTCAACTCATCCGCGGTTTAGAAGAAGGCGGGCGGCCCGTTCGGGCTTTGCGGTTTCGAACAAACAAGTGCGAGAATCTGCCCGCCCCTCTACACGAACGATCGCGTCGTTGTGGCTCACCCGGTATGCCATCTTCGCCCCATGGTGCGATTTCAGGGATTCTAATGGCCAATCGCAGTTCGCTACCAGCCGAATCCCTCCCTCTGGGGTAATCAGAATGGACATTTCCGAAGGAGTATGGCCTGCCCGTGCGTTGCTTTCGGCCGCATCAAGAATTCGGACGGCGTTTTCGACGAATCGGCTCACAAGTTCTTATCGGAGCTGGCCGGCCAGCTTTGAACTTATTATTACCGCTGGCTCAAGCCGCCATCCACGGCCAACGTTTGTCCCGTAACGAAGTCAGTAGCGTTCAGAAAATAGAGCACTGCGTCCGCCACTTCTTCCACAGTGCCTGAACGTCCCGCCGGCGTGGCGGCAATCATGTCCTGCACGCGCGGCTCTTGACCCGAAGAAAGGATCACCCCCGGCGCCACTGCGTTTACCGAGATGCCGGGCGCCAGCGCTTTCGCCAGAACCCGCGTCAGCATGATCACGCCGGCCTTCGAAGCGCAGTAATGCGCGTACGCCGGCCAGGGGCGGATCCCGCCCAGCGAAGCGATATTGACAATTCGTCCCGCGCCGGTTTTCTTCATTAGTAGCGCCGCTTGCTGGCAGCAGAAGAAGGTGGCTTTCAGATTTACGTTGTGGATGAAATCCCAATCTGCCTCGGTAATTTCAAGTGGATCCTTTCGCCGGAACCTGGCCGCGTTGTTGACTAAGCCATAAAGCGAACCAAGCTGCTCTTCCACCTGGTGGAACATGCGCTGGATTTCATCGACGCTCTCCAGATCCGCGCGGAACAGGGGAGCGTTGCCGCATTCAGCCGCGGTTTCTCGAGCCTCCTTTTCGGAAGTTTGATAGTGGATGGCCACGCGGTAGCCTTCGTGGTGAAGACGCAGGGCGATTCCGCGGCCGATGCGTTTGGCGGCGCCGGTTACCAATATCGTTTTCATTGGTATCCCCCGTTTCTACGTGGCGCGGGCACTCGTGTCCGCGGCCTCGAGACTCGTCTCGAGGCTCTTTCCACGGAGCATCGAGACGAGTCTCGATGCGGCAGCCTGAGAGGCCGCGCCACATCAAATTGGTTAGACGAGGGGGTCGCCATGTACTTCCACT
Source organism: uncultured Bryobacteraceae bacterium (assembly GCA_955652915.1). Lineage (GTDB taxonomy): Bacteria > Acidobacteriota > Terriglobia > Bryobacterales > Bryobacteraceae > Palsa-89. Next base: position 20,725 of record CATPCJ010000409.1, on the reverse strand, counting down.
TCCTCCCTTTCTATTCCGGCCCTAGCTGGTTCTGGCAGGCGGCCGGTCCAATTTGCCCACAGCCAGAAGATCGCGGTGCTGGAACTGAAGACGCCCGCGACTACGCCGATGGCGCGTGGGCTCCAAGTCCCGGATGCCAGCCCGGCGCCCAACATCGAAAGCATCATCATCGACCACGTCAACGTTTCTATGGTGGCGAAAACACGGCCGCGAAATGCGTCTGAAACGTGGCGCAGCAACTGCGAAGTATTTAGCACGGAACTCACCGCGATCGCCGCGCGCGAAATGCCGAGAAACAGAATGGCCAGCCAGAACGTGGGCATCTGGCTAAACACGATGTACGATCCGCCATGGATCAGGTAACAAATGCTGACCGCTTTCTTGTACCCGCCAAAGGAAATTCGCTTCCCCAGCCAATGCGCGAAGGTGCCTCCAACCAGCAGTCCTATGCCCGCCGAGCCCCATAGATATCCAATGCCGGCGGGGCCGCGATGAAACACCAGCTCGCCGAACAGGCTAAAGAGAATTTGCGATGCGCCGCCGCCGGACGCCCAACCCACCGCTACCAAAGCGATGCCCAGAATCAATGGCGATGCGCGCATATAGCGCAACCCCTCGGTGTACTCGTGCCATGGACGGACCACCTCATTCTCAGTCAACCCTGAACGCTCGGCCCGGAAATTGCCGGCCGCCGCGCGCAACTTCGAAATGCAGGCGGCGGAAAACAGGAACGAAAGCGCGTTGAAAGCGAACGCCCACTTGTATCCAAACGCCGTCACACTTGCGCCGCCCAGAAATGCGCCGACGGTGAGCGTTGTCCACCCGGTGGTTTGTGTCAGCGAATTCGCCGTGTGCAACTCTTCTTTGGTGGCGATGGTTGGAAGAATCGCGGATCGGCCGCTCGTAAAAAACGGGGATGCCAACATCAGCAGCGCGCTCAGCAGGTACAGCAGCCAGGTGTCGCTACGATTTACCGCGAGGATGAAGCCCAACGCCACGACGGCGCGAATCAAGTCGCTCGCGATCATGATTTGCTTGCGATCCAAGCGGTCCAGCACAACGCCCGCCAATGGGCCCGCCATCACCGCGGGAATCGCTCTCGCCAGCATCACGCCCGTGACCACCATGCCGGATCGGGTGTTAGCCAGCGCCAGGCTGAACACAGCGATGTTGTTGAAATGGTCGCCGATCTCGCTCACCACTTGGCCGCTCCAGGTGTAGCGATAGTTGCGGTTACTTTTCAGCAATCGAAGAAAGTCTGACATTTCAGGCGCGCTCGGTTACGTAGACCCCGGATAATACGAGGATGCCACCAACGATCAGCAGAGTGCTAATGCGCTCGCCGAGCACGAGCACCGCGAACGCAGTCGCGACCACTGGTTGCAGATACGAAACGGCCGAAACCCGCGACGCCGGAAGATAAGTTAGCGCGTAGTAGTAAATCAAATAAGCAATCAGGGCCGAGAAAAGCGCCATGTAAACCAAGCCGAACCATGCAGCAGCACTCACGCCGGCGAATTGAAAATGCCGTCCCGTCCAGATCGTCATGGGAGCGAGGACGATGGCGCCGCCAACGTAGGCGATGGTGATGGGAGCCAAGGTCGAGTGCCGCTGGGTGACGTCCTTGCTCTTCACGGTGTAGATGGCGAAAGTGAAGACCGACAAAAAGAGCAGGAAGTCTCCCAGCAGCGTCGCGCCGGAGGCCTGGTCTTTGGAAAGTTGAATGAGCAGTACGCCTGAAGCCGCGATGGTCATACCGAGCCCTTTGCGTAATGTGATTTTCTCTTGACCGAGAAACGCGGCGAATAACAGCACCATTATCGGCATCAATGTGACCACGATGGCTGCGTGCGCCACAGTGGTTCGCGCCAACCCGAGCACGAAGAACAACTGATTCAGGATCACACCAAAAATCCCCAACGCCAGCAGCGGCCAGAAGTCGGCTCTCCATACTTCGGGTTTGCGGTTTGGTTGCGAGAAATAGATCGCCAGGCTGAATATTCCGGCCAACGTGGTCCTGATTCCCACCAGTAAAAGCGAAGGGAATTCGCGGAGCGCCACTTTTCCGATTGTGAAATTCAGCGACCAGAACAGCAGCATCAGCGAGAGCAGGAAATAGAGGCGCGCTTTCGAAGGACGTCCGCTCACGAAACGGTTTCCCGCCGCACCGCGATCGATTTTATGAAATCGAGATCGAGATCGTATCCGAACCCAGGCTCGTCGCGGACCGCGATGGTGCCCTGCGGCGTCGTCTCCACGGCGGGGTGGATGATATCTCGAGCCCAATAGCGCTTACTCGCCGACACATCGCCCGGAAGCACAAAGTTAGGAAGCGTCGCCAGCGCGATATTGTGCGCGCGTCCGATGCCGGCCTCCAGCATGCCGCCGCACCACACCGGGACACCCGCTTTCTGCGCGACATCGTGCACACGTTTTGCCTCGGCGAATCCGCCTACGCGGCCGAGCTTGATGTTGACGATTCGACCGGCGTCCATCTCCAAGGCCTGCGCGGCCTGGTGGGCGGAGCGGATGCACTCGTCCAGACAGATCGGCGTTTTCAATTGCGCCTGCAATTTGGCGTGATCGATAATCTCGTCGTGGGCCAGCGGCTGCTCGATCATCATGAGCCCGAATTCATCGAGACACTTCAACCTCGGCGCGTCTTCCAGCGTGTAAGCCGAGTTTGCGTCCGCCATCAGCAGAATGTCCGGGAATTTCTGCCTGACCTGGCGAATCACGTCCACATCCCAGCCGGGCTTGATCTTCATCTTGATGCGCTTATACCCGGCCGCCAGTTCAGTTTCGATTTTCTGCAATAGCTGGGGAACCGAATCCTGAATTCCGATTGATACTCCGCATGGAATCTCGCGGCGCGCGCCTCCGCCGATGTGCCGGTACAACGGCAAGCCAAGCATGCGAGCCTCCAGGTCCCACACCGCCGCTTCCAATCCGCCGCGCGCCATGTTGTGACCGCGAATGTGGGCTGTGCGCGCACCTACGCCTTCCGCATTCTCGAACCGGTAATTCAAAACTCTGGGCGCGGCGTAATCGCGAACGATGAGCCAAGCCGATTCGGTCCACTCCTCGTTGTAGAACGGGTTCTCGCCGGCGGTGACTTCGCCCCATCCCGAGATCCCCCCCGCCTTTACTTCCACGAGCACCATGTGCCGTTCCGTGGTGCGGCCGAAGCTGGTCTCGAAGAAATGCACCAGAGGCATGCGGATCTGGTGCAATGTTATTTGTTCTATCTGGATTCCCATTGTCCTAGTAAGTACGTCCCTGTCTCTTCGGATCTTTCGAAACCGATTACCGCCAGCCCGCGATCGAAGGCCTGGCGAAACTCCTCGCTGGCCTGGTGCTGAATCTCACGAGCCCGCTTCGGATCGCCGGCGCGGATGGCGGCGATGTCCGCCGGAATTGCGATTCGCGCTTCCACCGGGCTGCGCTGAAACTCCTGGCACGCGATGATGGTCTTCGCACGCCCGCTTCCGATCCACCACTCGGCGGTGCAACGATCGGTCGGAAGGCCGCCGTGCAAATGGCTGGAAGTGGTTCCATATTGATTGAGAACGTAGCGGCGAACAATCGCGCCCAGCCGCTCCATATTGAAAAAAGCGTTCTTGATTTCGAGCGGGTCGAAGGTCCACTCGATCAGTTCGATGGACCGCTCTAACGCTTCCGCGCGCTGCGCGAGTTTCAGCTTCCGTCCCACGCCGGAGTTTTGATACTCCGGCAACACACCCAACATGTGGCTGTGAAGATAGCTCTTGCCGCCGGGTTTCAGTCCTGGAATCGCGAGGCAGAATCCCACCATGCGCTTTCCATCAAATGCGCCAAAGGCCTGCCCGCCTACCTTAGTAGCGACTACAAACAGCCGCAAAGGCAGCAATTCAATTTCGTCAAATCCCCAGATCTCTTGCTGCAGCCGGACCGCTTCCTCGAAATCCGTATGCGCCGCGAGCGGCCGGACCTCAATCATCGCTGCCCTTGGCTTCCTGCCACAAAGCCTCCATCTCTTCAAGGGAGGCGCCCGGCAGCATGGCGTGCTTCTCGACGTGGCGGAAGCGCTTCCGGAATTTCGCGTTTGTTTTGCGCAAGGCCTGCTCCGGGTCGACGTTCAGGAATCGAGCGACGTTCACCAGCACGAACAACAAATCACCGAGCTCACCTTCCACTTCAGCGGGCGTTCCATTCTTCCGGGCTTCCGCCAGCTCGCGAAGCTCTTCGTCCAGCTTTTCGAGCACCTGATCGGCATTCTGCCAATCGAAGCCAACCGCCGCCGCTTTGGAGTTGATGTGCTGCGCCTCCACCAGCGCCGGCAGATGCCTGGGGATCGTTTCCAGCAGCCCGCGCTTCGGCTCGCCCTTGCGCTTTTTCTCATCTGCCTTGATTTCGTCCCAGCGGCGCTTCACGTCGCCGGCGGTCTTCGCTTCGCCCGACGCAAAAATGTGCGGATGACGTCGAATCAGCTTTTCGGCGATCGCGTCGAGGGAATCGTCGATGGAAAACTTGTTCTCTTCCGACGCCATCTGCGCAAAGAAAACAGCTTGCAGCATCAAGTCGCCCAGCTCGTCGGCGAGGCCTGGCCAATCGCGATTATCGATGGCCTCCAGCACCTCATAAGTTTCTTCGAGCAGATAGGGCTTGATGGTGTCGAAGCTCTGCTCGCGATCCCAAGGGCAGCCATCGGGCGCGCGAAGCTTGGCCATGATGGCGACGAGGCGCTCGAATTTTTCCCCAGTTGTTTTTGGATTTGTGGACATTCCAGGGCGGTGGAATCCTCATTGTGGCACAGCGATTCCTGTTGGTGCCGGAAGGTCGGCAGCGTTCATTTCCGGGATTGGGTTCGTTTTGCTATTTCGTGTGTGTGGGATCCTTTGGGCCCGGTTCACGGTGCGATTCTTACCTCATCAAGTACAGAATACTCCTGGCGGCGTGAGTGTGAGGTGCACGATTGGGTAAGTTGTTGTTAATGAATGGAACATAGATTTTGAAGTTGGGTGAACGGCGTTGAACTTGTTTCAGGAAAGCTGCAAGGCTCGCGTGTTGTTTTCTATCGCGGTGAGGCTGCATGCCCAGGAGCGGCCAACTCGGCAAGAGCAATACGGTTAGGGCGCAACCACTGCGAGACCTGCTACACCTTGGAAATCGCTGTCACGGCTTACGAGAGTCGCGTTGATGGCGAGGGCCGTTGCAGCCATCCATAAATCGTTTTCATCCAGCGGTAGCCCACGGCGTTGTTGGGACGGCATTATGTCGAACAGCTTCTGTGCTTTCACTTCGAGTTCGGCTCGGCGCCGCCCGTGAGCGAGCCGCCCCAAGCCAAACGGGATCTCGCCGTGGGCGATGGTACACATCACCACGCGATCATCTATTGCAACCGAAGAAAGCCACGCCACCATACGCGAATCCTCCCGCATGAGTGCGCTGATTCCGTTCGTGTCGAGAAGATAGATCACGAGCGGATCAGTCCGAAAACAGATCGCGCGTCTGGACGGCGAGCCGGCCGGCGGCTATCGCCGCATCGAGCCGGTCAACATCCGCAGCATGCAGGTGCGGCGGTTCCTGCATGGCCCGCAACACCGCGGCGGGGGACCCAGCCCGGTCCCCGGGGCCGCCTTCTACTAACGAGATCAACCGTTCAATAGCTAATTGCTGAACGCTCTTGTGCTGTGCCGCCGCGATCTCTTCAAGGCTGCGCGCCAACTCGTCCGGCATTTCGATTGTCAGGTTCGCCATGGATTGCTTCTACTCCCTATTGTGCCCCATGCCGGAGGAACAAACCAAGGCGACTTGCGGATCGATCCGCATGTCGGAGACCGATCCCGAGCGCAAGGGCGAAGCCGGGAAGGATCTGATACGGGCAATCTTCGGGAAGGATGCTAGTGCTGAAGGTTCGATTCTTTAGCCGAGTCATACGACCGGAGTTACTTCGATCTCCTTGGCGACGCTAGTAGGCTCCGGAACCGGTTCGCCAAACTCACCTAGTGTCCGGAGGTGGCCCGAGATCGCTTCCCGAACATTCCGTTCTGTTTCCTCCAAAGTCCTTCCGGTACTTACGCAGCCTGGCAGATCGGGAACGTATGCCGCCCGGTTCGCTTCTGCCTGCTCGAAGATGACAGCATATTTTCGGTTCATTCTTTCGCCTCCAAATCAGCGGCCTTAAGACGCTGCGGAAAAATCCTCAAGCGCTCCCCTGGCGAGCGCAGTCGCAAAGCCTCAGCTTGTCAGCGGACAAGGGCGCCCATCGAGAACGCCTCATGCCAACGGTCACGGTTCTAAAAGGTGGCGACTGGTACCGCAACACTTACACTCTGTCAGCCTGCTTTGGCTCTGTTCCCGCTCGCGCGCTACCGCAATTCCAGGTCTGAAGGCTTCACGCCTTGGGCGGCGCCGTTGAATTTGAACGGCCGCGGCTGGTACGCTCCCACCAGTTCGACGCTTGATCGCTCAGCAATACGAGCTTCCATTTGGAGAGCCCAGTAGCAAGCATTTACCAGCAGGCGGCGGAAGCTTTCGTTGAGGAGGTCCTGCGAGGAACCCATGGTGGTCGTGAAAATCCGGGCGCCCACATACGTCCTGGTCCACGCCACCGGCATCATCGGATGGTTTTGCTGGCCTGCCACCGGCGCATCCGAAGGATTCATTCCTTCCAGCACCTCGCCGAGCACAAGCGGTTCGGCGCCCTTCGGCAACGGGAGCCGAACCTTGTACACGTCCGTCGGGACCCAGATCGCGCCGCTCCGGATGCCACGCAGAATTGGATGCTTCTCCCGGCCTTGAGCGATAATCCCGCGCGTGCTTTGCACTCCATGACGCCCGTGATGGCTGACCCACGTTTCACCCAGTACCTGGCGCCCGAACCCCCCATCCCACTCCTTACTGTTCCAACTGTATCGCCGATACGTCGGGCTGGTTTTCAAATCGAACGCGTGCGTGGCGGTGCGCAGCGCAACCACCGGCCGTCCCGATTCCACGTAATCGACGATGTGCTTCATCTGCACGTCGGGCAGATTGCGGAATCTGGTGAACAAGATCATCAGGCCGGCCGAATCCAGAGCTTCGAGGCCCGGGATGTTGTCGCTCTGGTTGGGATCGATCGTGCCGTCCTTGGGGTTGATGGCGAACAGCACGGTGCAATCGAAGCCGTGACGCTGGGAGAGAATCCTGGCCAGTTGCGGCAGGGCTTCTTCGGAACGGTATTCTTCATCGCCGCTCACCAGAACGATGCGCTTGCCCTTGCCCGGACCGCTCTTGCCGTGGATCGCCAGACGGTCGGCCGGCTCCGCGGCGTATATCACTAGAGCCGTCAATAGCGGGATGACTCGGCGGAGGCTCATCTAGTACTCGCGTGTCTTCTTGATGCCGGGCTCCGGAACCGGATACTTGCCGTCCGGGCCGGCGCGCAGCGGTGAGGGACCGTCCAGCGTGAGCTTGTCGACGTCTGGCGCAAACTCGTGATCGTGATCCATCATCTGGTCGAACGTTACGAGTTGGCCGGTGTGCGCGGCGAAACGGCCCATCGACGCGACGAGGCTCGCCTCGGCTCCGCGCTTCACTTCGTTGTACGGCTTGTCGTCGCGGATGGCGGCGATCAGGTCATCCCACTCCCAATCGTACGGCGAGCGCTCCGGCTGCGGGAACGCCCACAGCAGATTTTCCGGGGCCGGTTCCTTCTGGCCGTTCTGCCAACGCGGGATGTTCTGGCCGGAGTAAATGCGCGTGCGGCCGGGCGTGTGGCTGTTGGTTGAAACTACCGCCGAACCCTTCGACCCGTGAATGTAGCTGGCGAATTCGTTGTGCACTCCGGGCATGTTGCGGCCATCGAAGAACAGGCGCGTACCGTCCCGGTAGGTATACTGCACCGAGTAGACGTCGAAGTTCTGATCCACGGAGTTCCCGCGATAGTGACGGCCGCCGATCGCCATGGCTTCCACAGGCCACGAACCTTTCATCCAGGAGAGCTCGTCGATCTGGTGGATGTAATAGTCGCTGAAGACGCCGCCGCTGGCCCACAAAAATGAGTGGAACAAGCGGATCTGGTGCATCAGTTCAGTGATGCCGTCCGGCTTGACCGGCGCGGTGCCGCCGCCCGACCCCATGCGGTAGCCGCGCATCGCTACGATGTCGCCGATCTGGCCGTCGCGGATGCGGTTCAGCAATTCCTGACGCGCGCGGCAGTGCCGCACCATCAATCCGACTCCGACCTTCAGGTTCTTGCGCCCAGCCTCTTCGCCCAGCGCGATCATGCGCCGCGTGGTGGGGCCGTCGACCGAGATCGGCTTCTCCATGAACACATTCAGGCCCTTATCGATGGCGTAGCGGAAGTGCACCCAGCGGAAAGCGGGCGGAGTACCCAGGATGACCACGTCGCCGGGTTTCAAGAAGTCCATGGCTTGGCGGTACCCGTCGAAGCCGATGAACTGGCGCTCCAGGGGCACGTCCATCTGGGAGGGGAAGCGGCCGCGCAGCCGTCCGTGGCTGTCACTCAGCTTCTGCGGGAACACGTCGGCCATGGCGACCAGCTTGATGGGTCCGTTCTTGATTCCGAGCGCGTTCTCCACGGCGCCGGTGCCGCGCCCGCCGCATCCTACCAGCGCGAGCTGAATGGTATTGTTCTCCGCCGCATGCACGTGTGGAGTCATTGCGGCCAAGGTGGAGAGCCCGGCGATGCGGCCGCTGTCTTTTAGGAAGGTGCGGCGCGAGGCGGCGTCGTTCTTTTCGTTCATAAGAGTACCTCGGAAATACATTACTCCATTTCACGGCCGCGCGCCGGGGTGTGGCACACCTTTCGAGCGGCGGGAACTCATTCGGTCCACGGATTCATAGTTCGGACGCCGCAACCGTGGAAATCGGAGCGGTTGCACGTTGCGATCGCCGCATGATGAGACCCTGCAATGGCGGCGATCATGGCATCGAATTGCGAGATCGGGCGGCCCGCTGCATTTCGTGCGGCGACAATCCTGGCAAACTCGGGGGCGGCGCCTTCATCGAACGGCAGGATTCGCCGCGCGAATTCTTCATTCAGTATCTTCTCGACGGCGGACAGCAGTCGCATGCGGCGTCTGCCCGGCGGCAGAATTTCGACGCCATACAGCAGTTCTGCCTGAGTGATAGCGGTTGTAAACACGGTCGATGGTTCCTGCGCGGCGAGCCAACGCAGAACCATTTGCGACGGCGCGGGCTTGAGCGCTTCCGAGAGTACGTTCGTATCGAGTACAATCACTTGCCGAGTTTCGGGGGACGACGGATAGCCTCCCGGGGCGGCAAGGTGAGTTCCACTCCGCCAAGAGGCTCTATGTGACGGCGGATGGATTGCGCGAGGTTGAGCCGCGGCAAGGATTCCGATCTGAGTCCGGCCCTCAGGATTTCCCGAGCCTCCTCTTCCATGGACCTGCCGTGACTGGCTGCGCGCAGGCGCAACTTCGCCTTCACGGCGTCATCCAACCGTCGTATCGTAATACTTGCCATACAGCAATGATAGCATTGCAATCACATCATTTCGGGGCAACAGTTCCCGCATCCCGGTATAGAAGCGGGCGAAGTCCGCCGACGAATATACGCGGCGAAGCCCGGCAATCGATCCAGTTGAACGTCGCTATGAAGCTGTGAAAGAATCGCAAACCAACACAGGCACGAATGCCCGTGCCACATGTAACCCAATGAGTTCGTGCAAATTGTGGCACGGGCATTCTTGCCTGTGTGGATCTTCGAGCGATGTTCACAGCTCGCTACGGGAGCGGCTTGATACGGATGTTCTTGTAATGCACCGTGCTGTTCGGATCGTGCCCCTGAAGCGCGATCGTGCCGTGGCTGAGCACGCGGCCCGATCCCTCGCGGCCGCCATTCCAGTCCGGCGGTTGGGTCCAATTCACGACTTCTTTGCCGTTCAGTTTGATGCTGACGGTATTGTCGCGCACGACGATGTGCTCGGTAAACCACTCGTTGTCCTTCACGATTTCCTTGATGTCGTCGATCCCCACGTCCTTCACATGATAAAGGCTGCCGGTCTTGACGGGATCGCGGTGGGTGTTGTTCACCTGAACCTCGAACCCTTTGCGTGGGAAACCGCGGTCTTGAAACTCAGTGTGGAAGTAGACCCCGCCGTTCGAGTTCGGAGCGGTCAAGACGTCCACCATGAGTTCGAAGTTTTTGAAGTCGTGGTTGTTGACGGGTCCATCGTAGAACGCGTGGGCGACCTGGCCATTGGCGACCAGAGCGCCGTCCTTGATCTGGAAGGTGTTTTGATCTCCGCCAACTTTCCAGCCGGTGAAGTCTTTTCCGTTAAATAGCGAAATCCAATCGTCCGCCGCGAATGCCGCGGGTGCGGTGGCAAGTAAGAAGAGCAACGTTAAACGATTCATGGTTCGCCTCGCGGTGATTGTATCATTCCGGTCTCCATCTCTCTTATCGAATAAAGTTATTGGCCTTAGCAATCTTTGCCAAGCGTGGTAAGATCGATCTGAAGGGAACATCAGGAAACGAGCAGCCATGCCGACCCGCAATGTTAATTTAACCGACGAGCTTGACCGCTTCGTGCTGGAAAAGGTTAAAAAAGGCCGCTATGAAAATGCCAGCGAGGTCGTGCGCGCAGCGTTGCGGACCCTGGAGCGCGATGAACGGGAGTACGAGGCCAAGCTTGCCGCACTGCGGACGGCAATCGACGAAGGCGACGCCAGCGGCATTGCCGGGCACAACGTTTTTGCGGGTGTTCGGAAAGCGCTCAAGCTTCCCACGACTCAACGTTAGCCCGTGGGCACGTTTCGTTTCACGCGTCGCGCCGAAGCCGACCTGCTGAGCATCGGCGCTTATACCCTGCGCACCTGGGGCGAAGACCAGACAGTTCACTACCTTGACGATCTGGAGGCGTGTTGCCAAATGGTCGCCGATAATCCTGCGCTGGGCCGTTCCTGTGATCATATTCGCCCTGGCCTGCGCCGCATGGAATGCGGCCGGCATGTAGTCTTTTTCCGGCAGAACGCTAGAGGCATTCTGGTTTCCCGCATCCTGCACCAGCGTACGCTTCCTGAACGTCAGGCGATCGACGATGAAGAATAATCCTGTTAGCCGGCGATGTATACGTTGAAGTTCGTGACCTTGCGGTAGCCCATTTTTTGGTACAAGGAAATGCCGGAACGCGTGGTTTGCAGAACGGTCGCCTCGACGCCGGTGTCTTGCTGAGCTTGTCTTATTATTTTAGTTATGTTGTCCTCCGAGAAGTACAGACTGCTGTATTGCGGCAGCGTCGCCACGGAATACATTCCAATCACGTCGTCCGTGATGGCGGTTGCCGCGGAGGTAACGGCCCGTCCATCCAGGTAGCCGACATAGCCTTGCATCGCGCTCTTCCACGCATTCTCGGAGGCGTAGACCGCGGTACACACGTCATACGGAATATCAAAACCAAGCGACATGATTTCCGCGAATGCCGCGCGGGTGGAATCGTTCGTAGTGGGCCTCACTTCCAGCGAGGGAAGCGCATGATGCGGCGGCTGGAGCCGTTCCGCGTACATGCCGGGCGCCTCGGTAAGCGGCCGCAGACCGTAGCGGCTGAGAATCTTTCCAGCTTCCCGGCGAACAGGTTTGCCTAAAAAGTCTTCGCAGATCCAGCAGGTCCAACGAAGGTTTCTGGCGCCGAACTGGGCGGCGGAGACTTCAATCAAGTGCGATAATTCGCGAGTATCGGATTCGATGGGCTTCGAGACCAAGGCGGCGTTGAAGGCCGCGTAGTTCAGCCCGCAGGTGATCAAGGAAACGCCGGGGAGGTCGCGAATCTCACCGTTCCCGCGCGCGTGCCCGAAGAATCGCAGAGCACAGACAAGATTCCCGGCCACCGCGAGAATCTCAGAGCGGGGCATTTGGCGATTAGAACAAAGTGAGGCCATGAACGTCAATTCGACGCGCGACACCTTCGACGCGAGACACCAGCATGCGGGTACAATCTCTAGTTGGCATGAGGAGATTGGGCAAGCACGCATGAACATCTCGGTTAAAGGCGATTATGCGCTGCATGCGATCTTCGATCTGGCGCTGCAGAAGCCGGGCGAGCCGATCAAGATCGCCGATGTCGCGCGCCGGCAGAAGATTCCTCAAAAATTCCTGGAGTTGATTCTCGCCGGCCTCAAACAGGGCGGCTTCGTCGAGTCGCGCCGCGGCGCCGAGGGTGGCTATCTGCTGTCGCGGGCTCCGGATGCGATTACCGTGGGAGAGGTCCTGCGATTTGTCGAAACGGGGAAGAGCGCCAAGGCGCGAAAACAGCCGTCCAGCGATCCGTTCGCGGAAACCTGGCATCGCGCCGATCAGGCCCTCTCAAACGTGATCGATCACACAACATTCGCGGAACTGGTCCGGAATTGGCGCGACCGGCAATCGAAGTACGTGCCGAATTGGGAGATCTAGATTGCAGCCGGAGATTCGATGTTATTCCAAGATAATTCGTTAAGCATTGGCCGCACGCCGCTGGTCAAATTGAATCGCGTCAGCGCGGGCGCGCGCGCCACCATTCTCGCCAAGGTGGAGGGCCGCAATCCGGCCTACTCGGTGAAGTGCCGCATCGGCGCATCGATGATCTGGGACGCCGAAAAGCGCGGTCTGTTGACCCCCGGCAAGGAGTTGATCGAGCCCACCAGCGGCAACACCGGAATCGCCCTTGCTTTCGTCGCGGCCGCCCGCGGCTATCCGATCACGCTGATCATGCCGGAGACCATGTCGGTAGAGCGGCGCAGAGTCCTGCGAGCTTTTGGCGCGAGCCTGATTCTCACCGAAGGCACCGCCGGCATGCAGGCCGCGATCGCCAAGGCCGAAGAGATGGTCGCCGGCGAGCCCGACCGTTATATTCTTCTGCAGCAATTCCAGAATCCGGCTAATCCTGAGATTCATGTGAAGACCACGGGTCCGGAAATCTGGGAAGACACGCAGGGCGCCGTGGACGTTCTGGTCAGCGGCGTGGGCACGGGCGGAACAATCACGCGCGTTTCGCGATACATCAAGAACACGCTAAAAAAGAAGCTGATCTCCATCGCCGTTGAGCCGGTTGGCAGCCCGGTGATCACGCAGGCGTTGAAGGGCGTGCCTCTACAGCCCGGCCCGCACAAGATTCAAGGCATCGGCGCGGGGTTCATACCAGGCACGCTGGATTTATCAATGGTGGACCGGGTGGAATTGGTGAGCAATGAAGAATCCATCGAAATGGCGCGGCGGCTATCGCGCGAGGAGGGGATTCTATCCGGAATTTCCTGCGGAGCGGCGGTGGCGGCGGCCGTCCGGGTGGCCCGGGAACCGGAGATGACCGGGAAAACCATGGTCGTGATTCTGCCCGATTCCGGCGAGCGTTATTTGAGCACACCGCTGTTCGAAGGAATACCTGCTTAAGGATAGAATGGCGGGCGCTTTTTGGGGTGATAGGGTGAAAGCGCCCGCCGTCGTAACGGGGATTTGACTAGATAACGATATCGGATCCGTGCAAGTTACGCGTCCCACGAATCTTTGCGAACCTTTACAAATCTTCCCTTTCGAAGCCTCTTGCATTTCGCCTTTTGTTCGCGTATACTGATAGGCGAATAAAAGGAGAATACAGTTGCTGCCATGCCCCTCCCCCCAACGTTGTTTTGTGGCCCTTCCGGATGGTCGTATCCACACTGGAATGGAATCGTTTATCCAAAGCTGAAGCCTCGCGGCTTCCACCCACTCGAAGATATTTCACGATACTTCGACGCGGTCGAAATCAACACTACTTTCTACCAGTCCATCCGGCCGGAGATCGCTCGCTTGTGGATTCGAAAGGTATCTCACAATCCTAAATTTGTGTTCACAGCGAAGCTCGGCCGTCAGTTCACACACGATCGCCGCATCGTCCCGGCTGATGTCAGCCAATTCAAAGAAGGCCTGTGGCCCATGCTGCGTGCGCGTAAGCTGGGCTGCCTGCTGATGCAATTTCCCTGGACATTTCGATACACCGAGGAAAATCGCGAACATCTGATCGCGCTGCGGCGCGCCTTTCACGAGTTTCCGCTGGTCGCCGAAATGCGTCACAGCAGTTGGATGCATGAAGAAGCGCTGGGCACGCTCATCGACTATCGCGTCGGATTCGCGAACATCGACCAAGCTCCCTATACGAAGGCCATGCCCCCGGCCTCGCAGTTGACTTCGGCCATCGGTTATGTGCGGCTGCATGGCCGCAATCCCCAGGACTGGGAGCGTGAGTTTGGACGCACCGATAAGCCGGCTGCCGCGCACGATTATTTGTATTCGCGCGAGGAACTGCTGGAGTGGAAGCCGCGCATCGAACATCTTCAGCAGCACGCCGCCAACACTTTTGTCTTCGCTAACAATGACGTGGGCGGAAAGTCGGTCGTCAACGCGCTTGAGCTGGCGCTGATGTTGGGTGACCAGCGTCGCATTGCTCCCGCGGATTTGGTCCGTCGATTCGGGCGCGAGCTAGCGGAGTTTCGTTCGGATCGGCCGGTGCAGGACGCGCTCTTCGCGGCGTAATAGAGGTTGCTTAAACTACGCCTAATGCCGACTTCCTTACGGTCGCGGTTCTGAAGCGTACGGAACCGCGACGGTGAGGGAGCGATTGTTGCTGAAGTACCGTTCCGCAAACTTCAGGAATGTCGGCCAATTCGGTCCGGGGGTGTGTCCGGCGCCGTGTTGACGGAATGAAATATCGCCATCCATCAGCCCGGTTTCGATTGGGGGAAACTCGGTGGTTCCCATGTCCTTCTTGCCCAGGAGCTTGTAGACAGGACCTGCGCCCGACGCAGCCAGGAACATGCCCTTGGCGTCCACCCATCCGTCCCCGTTGGTTGCGCCGGCGCTGATGAAAACCGGCCGAGGCGCGCACAATGCAACCAGCTCGTGGGAATCCACCGGCATATCGTTCCAATTCAGCGGACCCGCATACTTGATAAAATTGCCGGCCATCCAGTGGTATTCGCTGTTCCCGGCGACGTTTTCCACGAGTTCGCCCCAATTGCGGCGATGCAGTTTAGCTCCGCCTTCACCGGACGAACTGACGAAAGCGATCGCGAAACGGGGATCGTACGCCATGGCGACGATGGTTGCCTTTCCATAGCGAGAGTGGCCCTCGACACCCACTCGTTTGGCGTCCACGGATTTGTCGGTTTCAAAATAGTCCAGCGCGCGGCTGGCGCCCCAGGCCCAGGCACGCAAGGCGCCCCAGTCATCCACTTTGCGCGGCTGGCCCTTGTTGACCAGACCAATAATTCCCTGGGTCAGACCGGCGCCGTTGTCGGCCTGGATGCTGCCGGGCGACAAGATGGCGTAGCCCCATCCCTTTGCCAGAACTTGTTGTTGCCAGGTGGGTCCGGTGGGGGCTGGCGGCGCTCCAGGCGGACGCGCACCGGGAGGACGGAAGCCGGTGAAACCGAATTCCATGATCACGGGCACAGGACGATCGGCAGCGCCGGGAGTGGTCAACGTCAGCAAGATCTCGACGTTGATAAGCGGGTAGGAGGAATTGTCAACATGTCCCACCAGTTGCTTCGTGATGACCGGCACGTCACCGTTTTTTTCGCCCGTAACACCGATCAGTTCCCACGTCACGCCTGGTATGTCTTGGGGTAGCCGCCCATAGATTTCCCGGTCGAAATCCTCCATGATTTCCGGACGCCGCCGGTTCCACCACGTATCCGCTCTCGTCACCCGTTGTCCGTTTTTCAGCACCAGGGGGTCCGGCAGCGTGGGATAAGGATTGGCCTTGGACTCATCGTAGTTCGCGTAATTAGGCGCCTGGGTGTTCCTGCCATCCGCCCCGTTGCGCAGTGGCGCGGCGATATGGAGCAAACCCATCATTCGCTCACGGTCTTGTTGCGGCGTGAGCTGAACCGGCTGTGCATTACCGATGGGAACCACCAGCGAAATCAGCCCCACGAAGCCAACCGATCGGGATGTGAGCATGGAGTTCTCCTCGATTTCTCTCTTCTTGTTGTATCAGAACGAAGAGTGAAAGTTTGTTCCACCTGGCGGCATTCCGAAGTATGCGAACAATACCTTTCGTACTGCTCATGGCCTTTTTGCCCGCGAATGCGGGGCACCTGCCCGCAACGCGAAATCCGGAGTTCGAGGAATTATCCCGTCTGAACGAATGCATACAGACGCGATTTCTCAGCCGAACTTCATTTGGGATGAACCGCATCGCCGCGCAACACCACGGCGCGCGAACGTTTCACCCCGAGAATGCGGGTGAGTCGGCCCTGGTGGACCGAATCCGGAAAAAAGGCTACGAATTGGCCGTATTTCTCGCGGGCCGAAGTGTCTTGGAGGCGCCTTTGCCGCTGGGTGTTCAAGGACCGGCGTTTGTCACCAATCTTCGCGATGCAAAGCAGTTGCCCGGGCCGGACACATTGCTGCCGCAAAGCCGCGCCGCGCTGGCTTCGTTTCAGACTGGCGATGGGTATGACATCCGTATGGGCGATTGGACGGTGGCGATGCGTCCCTTGCGAGCGAGCAATAAGAGTTGCATTGCGTGTCACAATGCCCGCGCTTCGCGGCTTGGCGTTCAAATCGGCGACGCGTTAGGCGTTGTCATGTATGTTTTTAGGCCGGTGAAGCCGAATTGAAGCCAATCCACTAGTTTTCGCGTCTCAACAATGGAACGATGTCGAGGCTAAGTCTGTTCATGTTGGCGCTTGCAGTTTGGTTGACGGCCGCGGAGCCTGCTGAAATCAAAAACATGCATGCCGTGAACGACCACATCTATCGCGGCGCCCAGCCCACCGGCGAAGGCTTCAAATCGCTGGCAAAAATGGGGATAAAGACGGTGATCGACCTGCGCGACAAACCCGCCCAGGCAGATGAAGAAAAGCGCTTAGTGGAATCGCTCGGCATGAAATACATCAACGTGCCCATGAGCATGCATGCTCCTAACGGCGATCAGATCGATAGGGTTCTCAGCGTATTGAATTCGAACGGCAGCGGTCCGGTTTTCATTCACTGTCTGGGCGGTAGGGATCGCACTGGCACCGCAATCGCCTGCTATCGAATCGCGCATGACGGCTGGGACAACCGGAAAGCCCTATCGGAAGCGACAGTCTACGGCTTAAGCGCCTTCGACGTCGGGATGAGACACTACATCCTGCGCTTTCGTCCATCAACCAACCACGGCAACGGTTCAAAATAATCGGGCCGGCACGTCCCCCGCCCTTCGAAGGTGTGAAGAAATCGCTTTAAGACCCACGCAGGCAGGAATGCCTGTGTTGGTTTGCGATTGTTTCACAGCGTCTTCCCCGCCGCGGCGCAGAGGTAGCACCGAAGCTAGCCCGCCCGATAAAATGGGCATGTGCGGATCGGAATGGGAATATAGCGTTGTCTAGACGGAGAGTTCTCTCAGAGCGACAAATACGTCTGATTGCCAAGGCTTTGGCCGATCCGCGGCGCCATCAGATCTTGAAGCAGGTTGGCGCAAAAACGAAAGGCGTTGCCTGTTCGGATGTGCGCGGGCGCCAATCCGTGAGCGCAGCCACGCTTTCCCACCACTTCAAAGAGTTGGAAACCGCGGGGCTGATTCTAATCGTTCGGGAGGGTAAATTTGCCCACCTGATGTTGCAGCGCGACGTTCTGAAGGCCTACTTGGAACACTTGGCAAGAATTTGAGCGGAGACGTGAATCGTTACGCTGTCTCCTCACATCAATTAGACGGTTGTCGAAATGTTAAATCCAATGGGAGAAGAACAATGAGTAAACTGAGCAACAAAGTCGCGGTGGTTACGGGAGCGTCGAAGGGGATTGGCGCGGGCATTGCAAAGGCGCTGGCCGCGGAGGGCGCGGCCGTCGTGGTGAATTACTCCTCCAGCAAGGAAGGCGCCGATCGCGTGGTTGCCGAGATCGTGGGAAAGGGCGGCAAAGCGGTCGCGGTACAAGGCGATGTTTCCAAGGCGTCCGATGTGCAGCGCCTCTTCGCCGAGACGAAGACAGCCTTCGGACGGCTGGACGTTTTGGTGAACAACGCGGGCGTCTACCAGTTCGCGGCGCTGGGAGACATTACGGAGGAGCACTTTCACCGGCACTTCAACACCAATGTGCTGGGACTCATTCTTGCGACCCAGGAAGCAGCGAAACTATTCGGTTCCGAGGGTGGAAGCATTATCAATATTGGCTCAACCGTGAGCAGTCTGGCGCCGCCCGCGACGGCGGTCTATACGGCGACCAAGGGCGCCGTGGATGCGGTAACGCACGTGCTTGCCAAGGAACTGGGGCCGAAGAAGATCCGTGTTAACTCGATCAATCCGGGGATGGTGGAAACGGAGGGAGTCCATGGGGCCGGATTTATCGGAAGCGACTTCCAAAAGCAGCTTGAAGCACAGACTCCGCTGGGCCGCATCGCACAACCAGAGGACATTGCGCCGATCGCTGTGTTTCTAGCATCGCAGGATTCAGGATGGTTAACCGGCGAAACGTTGCTGGCATCCGGCGGCCTGAGATAAGGGATTCAGAACTGGCCACCATCTTACGGGGCGATGGTGGCCTCGATGCGCTTCGGATCGATTCGCCAAACGGTGCCCTTGGACAAATTGGACAGCCAGACCGAGCCCAAGCCGGTGCGAATCGCGTCTCCGCCTTCGCCCGCGAACTGCTGGACTACCTTGTTCAAAGTTGGATCGATGCGCGAGATGGGAAACTCGAATGCCGTCACCCAAACGCTGCCCTCTCCGATAGCGATGTCGCCGCCTGGTCCGGGAACGCCAACTTCAATGGAGGCCGCCACCTTGTTCGTTTTCACATCGACCTTGGAAACGCTTCCATCGGCCTGATTCAACGTCCAGACGAAGCCGTCCCCCACCGCTAAAACCCTGGGCTGCTTGCCAACCGGGATGGATTCGACGATGAGATTGGTCTCCGGGTTCACGCGCGTGAGCAGGTTCTGTGTGGTGCAGGTGATCCACAGAGCTTTTTCGCCGAAGACCAGCGCGAACGAACCGGCAGGCAGCCGAATCTCCGCGACCACTTTGTTGGTCTCGGGATCGATCCTCACCAGCGTGCCTTTTTTATCCGTGATCAGCCACACACTGCCCGCGCCCGTCGCGACGCCGCCTTCGCTGTCGGCGATTCCCGTGGGGATGGCAGCGGTCACCTTGCCGGTCTTGAGGTCCACTCGCGCCAAGGTTTGGTCTCCGCAATTCGGCACCCACAAACTGCCAAAGCCTTCGGCCAATCCGGAACAGGGTTTCGATCCGGTGTTAACCACCTCGGCCACTTTGTTCGTTTTGGGATCGATGCGCGTGACGCTGTTCTTCGGCTTATTCGAAATCCAGACGGAGTCCTCCACCAGTATCCAGTCGGGCGAGCCCCCCACATCGAAGATCTGATCGGGCTTGAGATCCGCGATGGGAACGCGGACACCAGGAGTTTTCACACCCGGCTTCGGGTCGGCGGCGATCAACGCCACGAGAGGAAAGAGAAGTATGAATTTTCTCATGTTAGATACCATCGGATCGAATTTAACTGGTAGTGCGCTTACTGTGTGTCAGTCAACGTAGGAGCAATCGAGCGGATCTCGACGGCGGTGGATGTGGTCAGTGCCTGCGTTCCCGGCCGCGCTCCGTTGGCCTGCAGAATGTACGCCGTGAGGTTGAGGTACAGTTCTTCGTCCAAGCGGCGATCTGGCGGCGGGAAACCTCCGGCCGCTTCCTGAATGCGGCGGTACAGGGCCTTTGTCGTCCGCGCGCCCCACTTCGTCATGAAGGGCGCGAAAGCTGAGTTAGCGCCTGCCAGCGGCGGGATCTTGCCGCCATATACTCGAAGGAACTCCGGAACCTCGCCCGTACCATTTCGTCCCATCAGCGTATCGGTGTGGCACTTCGCGCACGAACTCTGGTACGCCGCCCGCCCCGCTGCCGCCTGGGCCGCCGTATAAACAGCGGGCGGCGCTGCCTGTTGTCCGGTCAGAACAAAAAATCCGCAGCCCGCAATGGCAGCGGCGGTCACCAGAGGTTTCTTCATCATGCCCGTTTCTCCTTTACGGCAGCCGCCGACGCAGGCTAGTCACTTGACGACACCAAGCGCCAACCCCCGAGGAAGTTGCCACCGATCCGCCGCTGGATCGCGGCCACGCTGGGAAATCTCCGATTAATGCCCCTCGTGGTCCAGCGCGCGATAAATCCGTCCGCCCCAAAATCCATCGTGAGCACGAAAGAAATGTCCGTCGATATCGTCCACGTAGACCTTTCATCACCACGCCAGGCGCCGCGGCGCTCGAATCTTGCCGCCACGGTCCATCCGGCGTAGCAATGTTAAACAGGCCGCTTCCGGCCTCGATCCACGTCATACCGCCGCCCGGCCACGTTAAGCGCGCCTCGCCACGCTCGCGGAAGCCGAACACGCGCTCAAACCATTCGATGGCGCGCGGCAAGTCCGAATACACGGCCTCACAACTGAAATCAGTCCGGCTAAAGTACGAATTCGGCTTGCCACTCTAGAATATCCGATAACGATCGCTTTGAATTCGTCAAACTGACGTGCCACGCCTCCTCGAACGCCGCCGCAGGTCAACTTCCGGATTGCCGACCATACAGCCCGAACGAAATCGTAAACGGTACGGGATGTCCAGCGAAGAACTGAATCAGGTTCGAACGATTTCGTACTCAAGGACGCTTGTGCCGGGATTCAGCGTGGCGACGAGCTCGATGCTTACCCCGCGCCTACCCTGAGCTAAACTCATCAGAGAGGAGCTCGCCCATGTACGACGAAAGCCATGGCCCCATTGAAG
>CATPCJ010000408.1 GCA_955652915.1 uncultured Bryobacteraceae bacterium | reverse complement strand
TCAACCGCTCATCCGACAACAGAGCGGTGATCTCGCGCGGGACTGGTTTGTCCGTAGCGTTTGATTCCATTCCCTTGTTGTCTCAAATCCTTGGCAGCAACTCTACCCTGAACTTCGGTTTTCAGGATAATGGAATTTGTTGGCCCCTCGAAAGAGGCCCACATGATGGCTATGGAAATGCAAAGGATGGTTGATCATTTTCTGCACCGATTCGAGATGCGCAGGGAGAAACCAACGGATGGCGTTGAAGGTGAAAGCGGCGCGAGTGAATCGGCGAAACCTTGACAGCGCTAGAGCCGCTCAGTTCCGTGCCCCGGTTAGAACTCTATTCGAGGTGAGTTGCTTGCAGAGCTGCGGCAAGCGCTGTATCAAAACTTTATCAAAACGGATCGCCTCGGCATTGAAACTCCATTTCCACCACAATCACATGATCAGCTTCACTGACCAGTTTCGGAGTCGCGCGGGCGGCCCTTTTTGATGCGTTTCAGCAAGTGATCCATGCGGCCGCCCAGTTTGGAGGCGATGTCGGCTTCGAAGTGCAGTTCGGGGATGCGGTAAACCTCTATCCTTTTAGCCAGTTCGCGGCGCAGGTAGCTGCTGGCATGCCCGAGAGCCGTTAGGGTTTCGTCCGCGTCTACTTCCGGGCCCATGCGAATGCGCACGAAGGCGTGACGCTTGTCTGGGGAAATTGTGACTTCGGTTACGGTGGCGGAACCGATGCGCGGATCGGCCAGCTCGTATCCGATCATTTCCGACAGTTCGTCGCGCAGGGTTTCGGCTATGCGTTCGACGCGGTGATCCATAAGAAGTTCGTTTGAGACTAAAGTTACGGGCCGATTTTCAATCGGCGGCAGGATGCCATCCTGCCCCACATTATTCGAACCATTCTACTGTCGCGCTTATCAGGGTTTCGCCCAGCATGCCGGAGGCTTCGCGCTCTACTAACTGCAGGGTTTGTTCGGCGCGGCCGTGATCGCTTGATACCGTTACCGCGGAGATTAGGGATCGCTGCCACAAATCCTGATAATCGATTTCGGCTACGGCCACGTTGAACTTGCCGCGAAGACGATCCTTTAGGCCTTTTACCGTGTGGCGCTTGTCCTTTAGGGAATGCGCATCGGAGAGGCGTAATTCCAGGGTCAGAACCCCAACGCTTGGCATCAGACCACGGCTTCGACGGCTACCCGCTCGGTGGCGAAGGCTTCAATGATATCGGCGGGCTTAATGTCGGCGAAATTTCGAACGGTGATACCGCACTCGAACCCGGTCTTGACCTCCGCCGCGTCGTTCTTGAAACGCTTCAGGGACTCGATTTTTCCGGTGAACACGACCACGTTATCGCGCAGGACCCGCACCTCGCTGTCGCGCTTGATCTGGCCGTCGATCACCATGCAGCCCGCCACATTGCCAACCTTGCTGATGCGGAACACTTCGCGCACTTGCGCGCGGCCCTGGTAGACCTCTTTGAAGACGGGCTCCAGCATGCCGGTCATGGCGCGCTTCAACTCGTCCGTCAGCTCGTAGATGATGGTGTGCAGGCGGATGTCCACTTTTTCCTGCTCCGCCAGAGCGGTGGCATTTCTTTCGGGGCGCACGTTGAAGCCGATGATGATGGCGTTGGAAGTGGAAGCCAGCAAGACATCGCTTTCGTTGATGGCGCCGACGGCCGAGCGCAGCACGCGGATGCGAACCCGCTCGTCGGAGAGCTTCTGCACCATGTCCGCAAGCACTTCGGCGGTGCCGCTCACATCGGTCTTCACGATGATGTTGAGCTCCTTGACCTCGCCTTCCTTCAACTGCTCGTGCAGTTGCTCCAGCGTGATGCGGCCGGTCTTGGACATGGCGACGTCGCGGGCTTTGGCTTCGCGATAGATAACGATCTGCTTGGCTTTGCCGGTATCGGTGACCACCTGGAACGTATCGCCGACTTCGGGCAGGGAATCGAGGCCCAGAACTTCGGCCGGCACGGAGGGGACGGCGGCGCGCAAGGGCTGGCCGCGATCGTCGAACATGGCGCGCACCTTGCCGAAAACGGATCCGCAGATAAAATAATCGCCGACGTGCAGGGTGCCATTGCGGACGATCACCGTCGCGACCGGGCCACGGCCGCGGTCGAGCTGCGCTTCGAGAACCGTACCGACCGCCGGCCGGTCGGGGTTGGCTTTGAGATCCAGCATTTCCGCGACCAGCAGAATCATTTCGAGGAGGAGATCGAGGTTCGTCTTGGCCCTGGCGGAAACCTGAACCATTACGGTGTCGCCGCCCCAATCCTCGGCCAATAGTCCGCGATCGGCTAATTGCTGCTTGATGCGCTCCGGCTGGGCATCGCCTTTGTCGATCTTGTTGATGGCGACGATGATGGGTACGCCGGCCGCCTTGGCATGATCGATGGCCTCCAGAGTTTGAGGCATCACGCCGTCGTCGGCGGCGACCACGAGCACCACGATGTCGGTGACTTTGGCGCCGCGGGCGCGCATGCGAGTGAATGCTTCATGGCCGGGGGTGTCGATGAATACGATTTTGTGACCGTTCTTTTCGACATGATAGGCGCCGATGTGCTGGGTGATGCCGCCGGCTTCGCGGTCGGCGACATTGGTGAGGCGGATAGCGTCGAGCAGCGAGGTCTTGCCATGATCGACGTGGCCCATGATGGTTACCACGGGCGCGCGCCGGACACGATCGGCCGTATCCTCGGTGAGCTGAATTTCCTGGGTGCTTTCTTCCTCGAAGCTGAGCTTGTTGGTGGACGCGCCGAAATCGCGCGCCAGGTCCTCGGCCATCTTGACGTCGAGGTTCTGGTTGATGGTGGCGAAGATTTTCTTTTCCACCAGTTTCTTGATCACCATGTTGGCTTTGATGCCGAGCTTCTCCGACAATTCCTTGACGGTGATGCCTTCCGAGATGGTGATCTCGCGATCGATGGGCGGCGGGGCGGCGGGCTGTTCGCGCCGCGACGACGGCATACGCAGCCGGCCCTCTTCCTGCTCCTGATCGCGATGGCGGTCGCGCGAAACCGGCTTGGCTTGATGGCGCCGTTGCTGTTCCGTGGTGGGAATAGCGGTGGGGGCGGGTTCTATGCGCAGAGGCGATGTGGGGTGAAGAGTTCTCTGGCGCCGGAAGTTGCCGGGGGCGGGAGCGCCACCCGGTCCTGAAATTCCGGGGCCGCGCATGACGGGCTGACCGGGACGGATGGGACCGCGATAAATCGGCTGGCCTGGTACCGGAGTGGAGCTGCGCGTCGGCATGCCGGGACGGGGCGGGGCCGGTTGCGCCTGGCCGGGCATGGAGCGGGTCTGTTGCAAGCGCGCCACCATGTCGGGACGCGGGGGAACGACGGGCCGAGCGGCCGGCTGCCCGGCGAGATTCGGCCGGGAGGGAGCTGCCCGCAAGGGCATGGATGGGGCGGCTGGACCTGGGGCCGCCGGACCTGGGATCGCTGACCCTGGGATCGCCGGAGCTGGGATCGCTGGAGCTGGGATCGCCGGACCTGGAGTCGCTGGAGCTGGAGTCGAGGGACTCGTTGTCACCTGAGGTGGTGTCACCAGACTTGGCGTTGCTTGAGCCGGCGCAGAGGTATGCAGATGCGCTGTTGGGACCGAAGCCATTTCAGCAGCCGGCGGCGTGGAGGGGCGCGCGGCGGGAATCGGCATCGACGGAGGTTTTGCCGGGGGAAACGATGGCGACGGCGACCCCGGGCTGGGCATGGGTTGCCGGGGGCCAGTAAGAATCTGACCGGGACGAGTGGGCGGCGCCGGACGAGCCGGGACTGCTCCACCAGCGCGAAGCGGCGGGTGCAGAGGCGCGCTGGGTCCGCTGGCCAAGGGAGGACGGATGGGCGCGGGTTTCGATCGCACCGGTTCCTCGACCGTTGGAGCGGCCGTTCCATTGTCGGAGGCAGCGGCCGGCGTCAAATCGATGGGCGCCGGGGGAGCGCCTTTGGCGGCGGCCGGAGTCTGCTCTCGTACCGCGGAAACCAGTGGCTGCGCCTCAAGGCGCGGGGGCTCCGCGACGGCGACGGCCGACGATCCACCGTGCTCCTGGGATGAAGCATCCGGCGCGCCGTGAACGCGACTCCGGATGATCTCCGCCACCGGCTCATCGATGGAGCTGGAATGGGTCTTCTTCTCGGTTACGCCGAGCTCGGGCAGCATGTCGAGTATGCTGTGGGAGGGAATCTCAAGTTGCCTCGCCAACTCATTGATGCGGATCTTATTCATAAGTAAAACTGCAACACCCTCGCAACGCGGCGTTTAGCTCACTTCCTCCGAGTTCTTTATGGTATCAAATTCTTTTTTCGAACCTGTGAAATCGCCGGCGGGTGCCGCGGCAGGTTCCGATGCCGCTTCGACGCCGGCGGCTTCGGCTGTCTCGACGGGTTCCTGAGCGGCGGCTTCGACCGTTTCCGGAGCGGATGCCTCGCCAGGTTCTTCCGGCATTTCCGTAGTCTCAGCGGGCGTCTCGAATTGACTGTAGTACGAATTCACGGAAACCAAAATCTTTTCGACAATACCCGGCTCGATAGCCGGAATGGCTTCCAACTCTTCGGGCGTCATGGACCCGAGCTTTTCGACCGTCCCAACCCCGGCTTCTATGAGTTTTTCGGCGATGTCTTCGGCCAAGCCGTGATCGATGAGAACGGAAACCGGAGCGCCAGTGGGCACAAGCGCGGACATCGCGGATTCCACTTCCTGCCGTTTTTCCTCTTCGCTCTTGATATCGATTTTCCACGCCAGCAGCTTCGCCGCCAGCCGGACGTTCTGGCCCTTTTTGCCAATGGCCAGCGAAAGCTGCGTATCGTCGACGATGACTTCCATGTGCTTTTCGGGACCATTGACGATGGAGACGCGGCTGATCTTGGCCGGGCTCAGGGCGTGGGTCGCGAAGACCACCGGGTCTTCGGAGAATTCGATGATGTCGATTTTTTCACCGCGCAGCTCACGGATGATGGACTGCACGCGCATGCCCTTCATGCCGACGCAAGCGCCGACGCTATCCACATCGCGATCGCGGCTGATGACGGCGATTTTGGTGCGCTCGCCGGCTTCGCGCGCGCAGCCCCGGATGACCACGGTGTTGTCGTAGATCTCGGGAACTTCCTGTTCGAAGAGGCGCATGACCAGCTCCGGCGCGCCACGCGAAACTATTACGCCCGCATTTTTGCCCGCTTTTTCGACGCTCTTAATGACGCAGCGCACGCGATCGCCCACGCTGAAGTTTTCGAGCTTGCTCTGCTCCTTCTTGGGAAGGCGCGCTTCGGTCTTGCCAAGATCCACGACCAGGTCCTGGCCCTCAATGCGTTTGACACTGCAATTTACCAACTCGCCGACGCGGCCCGAATATTCCGAAAAGATGGTTTCGCGCTCGGCCTCACGCACTTTCTGCAGAATCACCTGCTTGGCGGTCTGGGCGGAGATGCGGCCCAACGCGTCGGTTGGTTTCGGGAAACGCATCTCGGATTCGACTTCCACGGCGGGATCGATGCGGCGGGCGTCGATGAGGGAGATTTCCTTCACCGGATCGAGCACCGTGTCGACCACTTTCTTGACGCCGAAAATTTCCAAGGCGCCGGTCTGATCGTTGAAATCCGCGACCATGTCTTCCAGCGTATGGAAGTGCTTGCGCGCCGCCACCAACATGGCGTCTTTCACCGCGTCGATTACAATCTGCGGATCGATACCCTTTTCCTTGCTCAAGATCTCGATGGACTGATAGATAGTTCCCACTGTTTCCTCTTTTAATCTTGTCGGGGGTTCTTTACCACTCAAACTTCAGGTTGGCTTTTTCGATCTGCGTAAGCGGGAAGTGGATGACCCGTCCGGCGCTCGGTTCGAGAGCGACGATCCCTTCTGTAATACCGGCGAGTTTACCTTCCCAGCGGCGCTGATTTTCGACCGGCTCCCGCAATACGACTCTTGCTTTTTGCCCCACAAATCTTTCGAAGTCTTTTGGCTTAAATAGCTTGCGTTCGAGGCCAGGAGAGCTGACCTCAAGAGTATAACTGTCGCCTGGTATGACGTCTTCCACGTCCAGGATAGTTCCAAGCTGCTGCGACATGAACTCACAATCGGCATGCGATACGCCCTGCGGCCGGTCGATGAAGAGGCGCAAAAGGCGTCCTCTGCCGGCGCCCAAGAGCTGGACTTCCACGATTTCAATCCCTTCCGGATCGGCGATCCGCTCGGCGATTTCATTGATTTTGGCGACGATTGCGTCCTTCCCGATAAGAGACATTCGTTAATTGCAATAAAAAAGTGGGCTTTCGCCCACTGCTACGTTCGACACATTCATTATACATGATGCGGGGCGGGGAGGGGATGTTTCGGGGAAGTTTTATCAGGTGGCGAGACTTTGCCGTAAACTGAAGGAGAGGGAAGGATAGTGTGAAGCATCGGACCACATCGGAAGCGGCGCCTACTTCGCCAACCTCAACCAATGGCTCCATCGATACTGCCACGCTGGAACTTCTCGCGAGCTGGCGGCTTGAAGATTCGAAGCCCACGCCGGAACAAATAGGGGAGGCCGAAGAGGAGTTGCGCGAGTTCAAGCGAGCGATGAATGAAAACCGGACCTCGGCAGGACAACCGATCCTGTATCCGTGAGACACATCATCATTCTGGACTCTGGGCCCCTCGGTCTTATCGCTCATCCGCAGTATGGTTTCAAAGGGGTCGTTGAAGCGACCGAATGGCTTTCTCGGAACATCACAGCCGGCAGTCGCGTGATGGTGCCAGCAATCGTTTACTACGAACTGAAGCACGAACGCTTATGGGCAAGAAAAATCGTGGGCCTGGGTAGGCCGGACGTATTTGTTAATGCGACGCGAGATCGCTACCTCCCGCTGTCGGATGCAGCACTGCGTTTGGCGGCTGATCTATGGGCGGAGTCGAGGTAAGCTAACCGCTCATCCCCAAGCCCTCGACATTGATGTCATCATTGCTGCGCAAGCCCTCTCTGCCGGTATTGCTCCTTCCGATCTCGTAATCGCCACTACGAATCCGAAACATCTTTCGCAGTTCGTCAATGCCAAGCACTGGAGCGAAAT
>CATPCJ010000407.1 GCA_955652915.1 uncultured Bryobacteraceae bacterium | reverse complement strand
GGAGACGAAGGGTGATCAGGTGGTAGTGCATGGCCTGGTGGGCCGGGCTTCGAATCGGCGGATCGGGGAGGAGATTCAGAAGCGGGCAATCGAAGCGCTGAAGCACCCGGACTGGTATGATTTTGGGCCCACGTTTGCGAGCGAACAATTGGCCCAGCGGCACGATATCCACGCCAGCAAGGAGACGGTTCGAGGGTGGATGATGCGAGCCGGGTTGTGGCGAAGTCAGTCGCGAACGGTGAAGCAGGTACACATGTGGCGGGCACGGCGAGTGGGGTACGGGGAATTAGTGCAGACCATGAGCGAAGACGTAAAACCGACCTTGTCCCCGGATAATGTGTGCCATGCTCTTAGCTTCTGGCCAGGACACTTCCGATCACAACTGGCTGGAAGGCCGCGGTGAGCCGGTGCGCCACCTGGTGCGGATGATCGACGATAGAACGAGCCGGAGTTGGGGGCGATTCGTGGAACGCGACGGCACGCGAGAAAACATGGGTGTGCTGTGGGAGTATCTGGAAAAGTACGGACGAATGGTGGAGACCTACACGGATCGCGATTCCATGTTCATGGTGGCGCCGAGGCGGGGCGAAAGCAAGCAGCAACGGCGGGAAGCCGATCGTCTGACGCAGATCGGGCGCGCGCTCCGAGAATTGGGAATCGGATGGATCGCGGCCTACTCACCACAGGCGAAAGGCCGGGTGGAACGGAGCTTTCGCACCGACCAGGATCGACTGATTAAGCACTTGCGCTTAGCCCAGATCAACACCATGAAGACCGCCAACGAGTTTTTAGCCAAGGAGTATTGGCCGGAGTGGAACGAACGATTCGCGCGGCCATTGACCGGGATGGTGGACCTGCATCGGCCACTGACATCGCAGCAGGACCTGGCGGCTTGTTTGAGTCATGTGGAAGATCGCGTCATCCTCAACGACTATACGTTTTCATTTGCGGGGCGGCGCTATCAGATCGCTCGACAGAACATCCAGGCCGCTATGAAGGGGCACCGGTTGCGTGTCGAACTTCGTTTGAATGGTGAGCTGAAGGCTCGCCATGAAGGGCAGTATGTGGAGATTGCTGAGTGTGGAGAGCGGCTGCCTTCGGTCCCACCACAACCCTCTCGGAAACCGGTTCGCAAGGATCACAACGCTGGGGGCAGGAGCGACTGGATGGACGGTTTCTTCGAAAGCCCCAGTCCGGATCTCTGGCAGGCCATCCAAACAGCCAATGCTAAGAACTGAGTCGATGGCCAAGGGCAAGTCAATCAGAAAGCCGGGCAAAAACGGCCCGGCTGTCTCCGCGCTTTAATGCCTCAAAGCCTCAGCTCCAAGGCATCACCACCCGGATACCATCACTTCCAACCCCAAAAGAAAACCCCCGAGTCGAAACCCGAGGGCTCTCGCCGATCCGTAACGGAGCCAGCCCCGTCGCCTCGGCTTTGGGAAACCGCACCAGGCGCGACGCAATCAACTTACCACCCTAACCCGTGGTCAGATCGATAAACCGGAACTTTCTACTTTGGTGGGAATAGGAACTTTCTACTTTGCCTTGACAAATAATCTCCGCCGAGTCGTTAGAAAACGAGCCCTCGAACCACCAATGCATCCAATAAGTTCCATCGAACGGTCTTGCACCTCACGCCGTGCAGCGAAGCGTTTTCATCCCCTCCAGTGTCGGCGCGCAGCGCCGAAATCGCGAGTCACACAAGATCGATAAATTTCCTCCCAATCGTTGCCATCACATAACCGGCAACCAGCCCCGAACCCTACCAACCCTATGGTAAAGTCAACGCAGACAAGGCCGCGCCCGATCTGTAACAGAACCGCGCACGTAAGTGAGCGTTGCGAACTTGAACTTGCCACCCAACGTGCTGCGTTGGCTTCGTTTTGCCAAATACAGAACCTTGGCTTCGTTTTGTAAATACCGCGCTGGAGAAACACGGGTTGGCTTCGTTTGTAAATACCGCGCTTGCCAATCACAGGTTGGCTTCGTTTTTTCAATTCTCTCTTCAGCAGGCTCCGTGACCCCGTGGGTTCGAATTCGTGCCTTTCGGTCGGCTTCCTGCCCTCAAATAAGCCTGAACGGTTTGTGATAGAATTCATCCCAAGGTTTTACGGTTCTTTACATTCTAAAGTTTCGTAAGGGGAAAATGAAATGTTCAAAAAAGTCTCCGTCGGATTTTCTCTTCTTCTGGTCTTGATCGCGCCATGTTTCGCGCAGACCAGCGCTGGTTCTATTTCCGGCAACGTGTTGGACGCGCAACAAGCGTCCGTGGCGAATGCTACCGTTGTCGCAACCGATCAGGCCAAGCTCGTTGTCTATCGCGCCGCTACGGACGCGCAAGGCCGCTTCTCTTTCGCGCAATTGCCGCCCAGCACGTACACCATCACAGTCGAGTCGCCAGGCTTCAAGAAATTTGAAATGAAGGACCAGGTGCTGAACGCTAACGACAGGTTGGCGATCGGCAATCTGACGCTCGAAGTGGGCGCCGTCGATCAGACCATCGAAGTGAAAGCGCAGGTCGCGGAGTTGAAGACCGAAAGCGCCGAGCGCTCCGAAGCCATCGTCGGCAAGCAGTTGCAGAACACTCTCGTCAATGGACGCAGTTATCTCGATTTAACCAAGCTGATTCCAGGGGTTTATAGCACGGTAAACTCGCAGACCGCTGGCCACGGCGGCGTCGGCTCCATCAGCGCCAACGGCGCGCGCCAAAACCAGAACAATCTCACGCTGAACGGTCTGGGCAACGTCGACACCGGCAACAACGGCGATCAGTTGGCCACCATCAGCCTGGACTCCGTGCAGGAATTCAAGATTCTCACATCCAATTATCAGGCGGAATACGGACGGTCGTCGGGAGCTCAGATTAGCGTCGTCACCAAGAGCGGCACCAACGCATTCCACGGCAGCGGATACTTGTTCCACCGCAACGAGGGCTTGAACGCGAACAACTGGAAAAATAATCGGGATGGGTTGCAGCGCAATAAATTCCGATTTAACGATGCCGGCTATACCATCGGCGGCCCCGCCTACATCCCCAAGCTCTTCAACCGGAACAAGGATAAACTGTTCTTCTTCTGGAGTCAGGAATATCAGGAGCAGTTGAAGCCTCAGGGCGCCCACAACCAAACGGTGCCAACCGCGCTCGAGAGGCAAGGCGATTTCTCGCAGAGCGTCGACAAGAGCGGCAACCCATTCCCCTATATTCGCGATTACAGAACCGGCCTGCCTTGCAGCTCTTCGAACGCGGCCGGTTGTTTCGCCGCGGGCGGCGTGCTGGGCCGCATTCCGTTGAGCAACCTTTCCGCCTCCGGGCAAGCGATCCTCAACCTGTACCCCCTGCCCAACTCGACGCAGTCCATCAAGAGCGGCTACAACTTCACCTCCCAGATTTCGGATTCCTATCCTCGCCGCGAAGATCTCATCCGCGTCGATTACAACTTGACCCAAAACTGGAGGGTCTTCACGCACTACATCAACAACAACGACGCGGTGACTTCCTATTACGGTTCCTTCGTCCTGGGGTCGAGCAT
Organism: uncultured Bryobacteraceae bacterium; assembly: GCA_955652915.1. Classification (GTDB taxonomy): domain Bacteria; phylum Acidobacteriota; class Terriglobia; order Bryobacterales; family Bryobacteraceae; genus Palsa-89. The sequence goes on along the minus strand of CATPCJ010000407.1, from coordinate 6,469 downwards.
TCCCAAAGTGCCGATCACCGATGCGCGGCCCGGCAAAAGCTTCGCCGTCGGCGTCACGGGAATTCTCAGCCCCACGCTGACGAATGAAGCCACGTTCGGCTTCAGCCACAACCAGATTAATATCGATCCCATAAACAATGGACTCACGCGCGCCACGAATGGATTGGGTGGCTTGAACGTGCTGTATCCCGGCGCGATTCAGAACGACTTTATTCCGACGTTCGGTTTCAACGGATCGCGCATCAGCAATACCGCCAGTTTCGGAACCAATAATGCGCCGTTCTTCAACTACAACACCACCGTCGAATACATCGATAATTTGAGCAAGGTCTGGAACCAGCACGTCTTCAAAGTGGGCGCCTATATTCAGCGCAGCCGCAAGGACCAGACTTCTTTCGCCAACGCCAACGGCACCTTCGATTTCGGCGACGATTCCAGCAATCCGTTCGATTCACAATTCGGCTTCGCCAATGCCGCGCTCGGAGTATTCCGGAACTTCACCCAGGCATCCGCTTACCTGACCGGCCAATACCGTTACACGAACGCCGAATTTTACATTCAGGACACTTGGAAAGTCACTCGCCGCTTGACACTGGATTACGGGATGCGTTTCGCCTATATTCAGCCGCAGTTCGACGCCCTCCAGCAGACCTCCACCTTTCTCCCCGAAAAATACAATCGCGCGAATGCCGTTGTTCTCTACCGTCCAGGAACGGACGCCAACGGCGGCAAGGTGGCCGTCAACCCCATTACGGGGCAGACGCTCGATCAGACGGCGATTGGAAAGATCGTGCCTGGAGTAGGCGATCCGCTCAACGGCATTGTTCAGGCCGGCAAAGGAATCAATAAGTATTTGATGACCAATCGCGGGTTTCACTATGGCCCCCGCGTCGGTTTTGCCTACGATCCCACCGGCACCGCGAAGATGGTTATCCGCGGCGGCGCCGGCGTCTTCTACGACCGCTATCAGGGCAACGAAATTTTCGACGAGCTCACCAATCCGCCGGCGACTTTCCAGCCGACCCTGGTCAACGGCCTGATCTCCGGGATCGACCCGAAGAATATCACCCTGGCTCCCAGCAGTCTCTTGACCCTCGATCCCAACGGCAACAATCCCACGGTTTACAACTACAGTTTGGGAATCCAATACAAGTTGCCCTTCGATGTCGTGCTCGATACCGCCTACGTCGGCTCGTTGTCGCGGCACTTGCTGCAGAAGCTCAACCTCAACGCGATTCCGTACGGGGCCACCTTCCTGGCCAGGAATCAAGACCCCACCAAGGTGGCGGCCTCGCCAAACGCGGTGCTGGGCTCGAATGCCCTCGACGCCAACTTCCTGCGCCCCTACCCCGGTTATGGCGACATCAGCGTGCACGGAGAGGGCGACTCCGCCAATTACAATTCACTGCAGGTTTCAGCCTCGCGGCGCTTCGCCAGCGGACTCTTCTTCGCCCTGGCATATACCTGGAGCAAAGCCCTGGGAACCACCAGCGGCGACGGAGATTTCGTGCGTATCGACAAGCTCACGCGGTTCGCGAACTATGGCCCGCTTTCCTTCGATCGCCGCCAAATCTTCGCGCTGAATTATGTTTACGATCTGCCGGGCGTCGCGAAGCATTTCGGCCGCGCGGATAATTACGCCACCCGCGCCATCTTCAACGGCTGGCAGATATCCGGCATTACGTCGGCGCAGACCGGAGGATGGCGTGGCGTGGGTTTCAGCATTCCGGGCATCGGCAACCAGCAGTTGACCGGATCGTACACCGAAGGCGCGCGCATCAGGTTGATCGGCGATCCGCTGGTGGGGACCACCGGCAGCCCGTACAACCGGATCAATCCCGCCGCTTTCGCTCCGCCGCCGGTAGGCAGCATCGGCATCGACGCCCCCAACCGCTACATCCAGGACCCCGGATTCGTGAACTGGGACGTTTCCCTCCAAAAGCAGTTTTCCATCAAGGAGCGGGTGACCATGCAGTTCCGTGGCGATGCGTTCAACATCTTCAATCACACTCAGTTCAACGGATTGAACAGCACCATCAACTATAAGAGCTTCACGGATTCCACCGTCACCAACCTGGTGTTCAAGCCCGATGGATCGGTGAACAACATAAACGGGTTCGGCAGCGTAAGCGGCGCGCGCGATCCACGCATCCTCCAATTAGTAGTCCGCCTGGTGTTCTAGCGTGTAGCACAGGCATTCTTGCCTGTGTGGGGCAGGATGGTATCCTGCCAGCCGATTGGCAATCGGCCCGTTAGCGATACGCCGATTTACAATCGGCGGCAGGTTGGTGACCTGCCGTCGGCAGGTTGGTAACCTGCCGGGGCCCGTAAGTAATTCTGATCCATCACCAGGCGGATTACCAATCCGCCGCAGGATGCCATCCTGCCCCACATAAGAATGTCCAAACTCCAGGCACAGGCATTCTTGCCTGTGTTGGTTGGGAAGCGGCATTGAGCAACAGAATTGGGAGAACAGACCATGCAGTTTGGAAAAATGAGTTGGCCGAGCGTTCCAGTTACGCTCGCCCTGGCCTGGATGGCAGCCTCCGCTTGGGGTCAGCCATCCACCAAGAACGGCGAGTGGCCGCACTACACCGCCGACCTCAAGGGCACCAAGTATTCCCCCCTGGATCAGATCGACGCATCCAACTTCAACAAGCTCGAAGTGGCCTGGCGCTTCAAGACCGACAATCTCGGCACCCGCCCCGAATACAAGTTGGAAGGCACGCCGCTGATGATCAAGGGCGTGCTTTACGCAACCGCGGGCACGCGCCGATCCATCATCGCGCTGGATGGAAAAACGGGCGAGCTGATGTGGGCCCATAGTATGCGGGAAGGAAATCGCGCCGCCATCGCACCCCGCCAACTTTCCGGACGCGGCCTCTCCTATTGGACCGACGGCAAGGGCGACGACCGCGTTCTCTACGTAACAACGGGCTATCGTCTGGTAGCGCTCAACGCGCACAACGGCGCGGTGATCGCGTCCTTCGGCAAGGACGGCGTCGTGGATTTGAAAGAGGGAATGGTCACCGGAACCGGCCGGCAGATCGATCTGGAAACTGGCGAGGCGGGCCTGCATTCAACTCCGATCGTGGTAAAGGACACGGTCATCATCGGCTCGGCTTTCAAAGAAGGCATGACCGTCGTCACCCACAACAACACCAAGGGTCAGGTGCGGGCGTTCGACGTGCGGACCGGCAAGCGTCTCTGGACCTTCAACACCATTCCGAAGCCCGGCGAGTTCGGCAACGACACCTGGGAAAACGGTTCATGGGCCACCAACGGCAACACCGGCGTTTGGACTCAAATGACGGTCGACGAAGAGCTCGGCCTGGTCTATTTACCGGTCGAGTCGCCCACTTCGGACTATTACGGCGGAGAACGTCCGGGCAACAATTTGTTTGGCGAGAGCCTGGTGTGCGTCGATCTGAAAACCGGGTTGCGTAAATGGCATTTCCAGATCGTGCATCATCCGATTTGGGACTACGATCTTTCCTCGGCGCCAATTCTGGCGGACATCAACGTCGACGGGAAACCGATCAAAGCCGTAGCGCTGCCCAGCAAGGAATCCTTTTTATATGTTTTCGATCGCGTGACGGGCAAGCCGGTCTGGCCGATCGAGGAGCGTCCCGTTCCGCAATCCGACGTGCCCGGTGAGAAGACGTCGCCGACGCAACCGTTTCCCACCAAACCGCCCGCCTACGCCCGCAACGAGTTTAAAGTTCCCGACGACCTGATCGACTTCACGCCGGAACTGCGTGCTCAGGCCCGCGACAATATCGCGCGGTACAAGGTTGGGCCGATGTTCAATCCTCCGGTCGTTGGCGATCCCAAGGGATTTCTCGGTGGGATCAACCTTGGCAACGCCAGCGGCGGCACCAACTGGCCGGGCGCCGGATACGATCCGGAGACGCACATTGTATACGCGCAGGCGAACCAATCGGCGGTCACTCCGATTTCGCTCCGCACGCCGCCGGATGGTTTCAGCGACATTCGATACGTCTCGGGAAGGAACGATTTACCATTCCGTGTTGCCGAGGGTCCGGGATTTGGCAGCGCCGCCGATGCGGTTCAGCGCAGGCCTATCGCTGCAGTTGCTGCAACTACGTCCACACCCCCGGCACCACCGGCCGGTGGCTTCGCTCTGAACGTACAAGGGCTCTCAATTATCAAACCGCCTTACGGCGTTATCTCCGCCATCAGTCTCGACAAGGGCGAAATCCAGTGGCGGGTTCCATATGGCGAAACTCCCGATGTGGTGCGCAATCACGCCTTGCTCAAGGGCCTGAACATCCCGAACACCGGACAGGGCGGCAGCGTCGGGCTGGTGGTGACCAAGACGCTGGTGATTCTGGGCGACAGCCAACTTACGACCACGCCCCAACATCCGCGCGGCGCGATGCTGCGCGCTTACGACAAGGCGACCGGCAAGGAAGTCGGAGCCGTATTGATGCCGGCCCCACAGAGTGGATCGCCGATGACATATATGCTCGGCGGAAAGCAATACATAGTGGTAGCCGTCAGCGGAGGCGCTTATTCGGGCGAGTATATTGCGTTCAGCCTACCATCGTTGTAGGGCAGGTTGGCAACCTGCCGGCCGATGTCAATCGGCCTGTCGAGAAATATATCGGAACCTTCGAAAGGCCGATAATACACTCAGTGGCAAGTTGCCAACCCGCCCCACAATCAAAGGCGATAAGATGAGTCTGTGAATTATTCAAGAAACGTTTCCATCGCATGCGCGGCGTTCATCTGTTTGCTGGCGGTGGCCGGCGGCCGGGCACAAGCCCCTGGACGATCGGTGTGGGAAGGCGTGTACACAACCGATCAGGCAAAGCGCGGCCAACAGCTCTACGGCCAATACTGCGGCGCCTGCCATGGCGACACTCTGGGCGGTGGAGAATCCGCGCCTCCGCTTGCCGGAGCGGAGTTCCTGTCAAATTGGAACGGCCTCACTGTCGGCGAGCTGTTCGAGAGAATTCGCACATCCATGCCGCAAGACAAACCCGGAAAGTTGAGCCGCGAACAGAATGCCGATATTCTCGCTCACATGTTGCGCGCCAACGAATTTCCAGCCGGCAGCGTGGAACTCAATCGCAACACGGAGCTGTTGAAGCAAATTCGAATTGACGCCGCGAAACCGGAGGGTAAGAGCAAATGACGCCTCGGATATTTTGCGTCCTGGCATGTTGCAGCGCGTGTTTCTTATCCGCTCAGGAACCCCTTCCCGCGGCTCCCGCGGACGTTAAGCCGGGCAGCATTACCTACGAGGAAATTGAATATCCGTATCCGGTGTCCTACCTGCCTCTGACGCTTTACGGACAGGACGTTCGCATGGCATACATGGACGTTCCTGCCGCCGGCCAACCGAATGGGCGGACTGTCGTTCTGCTCCACGGGATGAACTTTGGCGGATTTTATTTCAGCGGACCAATCGACGTTCTGCGTAAGGCGGGCTTCCGCGTCGTGGTGCCGGACCAGATCGGATTCGGCCGTTCATCCAAGCCAATCATCCCCTACAATTTTCACGACATGGCAATGAATACGCGCAGACTTCTGCAGTCGCTCGGCATCGCCAAGGCTGCGATCGTGGGTCACTCGATGGGGGGAATGTTGACCGCGCGATTCGCTGCATCGTATCCGGATATCACCGAGCGCGCGGTGATCTACAACCCAATTGGGTTAAGCGATGTGCGTTACGGACAGCCCTTGCGCTCGGCCGACGATGCGTATAAACGGACCATGGCCCAAACGCACGATCAGATGTATCAGGCTTTCTACGCCAACATCCGCCGCTATTTCCCCACCCCCGGGGCATGGAAACCGGAGTACGAAAAGTACGTACGCATTTTGTACGCGCCCACGCTCAGTGGCGACTGGCCCCGGTTAGCGATGGTGCGCTCCATCTATCAGCAGATCACTTATCTCGACCCGGTAGTCTACGATTGGCCGAAAATCAAGGTGAGGACCTTGGTGCTGGGCGGCGACAAAGATACGCCAAACTTTCCCGAACAGGCAAAGCACATCGCGGATTCAATTCCCCACGGTGAACTGGTGCTGCTCCCGAACCTAGGGCACGTGCCGCATCTGGAATCACCAGAAGTTTTCTACGCCGCGCTCTTGAAGTTTTTAAATTCCCAATAACGCCACGAGCTCTGCAGGGCCTAATGAACCGCGCGCGTTAGCAAGCCGCCGGCGGGTTAGGAGCGTCATACTGGCTTTAGGAGCGCTCGAATGAACGACGAGTTGCAGGATCTTAGGAATGCCGGCTACAAACCTGTAGTCGTGGGCCCACAACCCTTTTCGTTCGAGGATCTCCTGCGGAACGTCTTCAATTGGCACTCTTTGGCGCAGGACTACGCCGATGCCCTGCGCGGTTCAGAATTGATTCTGTCATTCATGTCAATTGCGGAATTGCGGACGGGAGCTATTTCGGCAGGTTGGGGCAACCGTCGACGCATTCTGCTCG
>CATPCJ010000406.1 GCA_955652915.1 uncultured Bryobacteraceae bacterium | reverse complement strand
TTCCGGTTCAGATTATACCGCTTGGGAGGGTGGATCGCGCCCCCGCGTAGGCGTTAAAATAAGCCCGCGCTTCGGGGCAGATCAAATCGCGATTCTACTTTCGGGCCGGAATGATTACGGTGCTGTTCTCGCGGCGCGGTCGAACGGCGCCGCGTACGTATAACTAATGACGCGATTGACAGAGCGATTCGGAATCCTGATTCGCGCTGAGTTCTTCAACGCGTTCAATCATGCGAATTTCAACAATCCCAGCGGCAGCTTTACGAGTGGCAGTTTTGGGCGCTTGACCGGCGCCTCGGCCGGACGCATCGGGCAAGTGAGCGCGAAGTTTCTCTGGTAATCTCTGTCCATGAAGGTCTCGCTGCTTCTATTTATTACTGGGACGCTGCTGGCTCAGGATGATCCGGCTCTCTGCCAGGCGACTCGTCCCACCGCGAGCTTTTCGGTGCCATATGTCAAATCGCCGCGGGAGATGAACTCAGACCCCGCGTCGCCCACATGGAGGAATGCGGCTTCAGTCTGGATGACTAAAAGCTGCTCTAAGGAGTTGGAGTACCCCGATCTCAAGACCGAGATCAAGGGCTTCTGGACCGATACCGATCTGTATCTGCTGTTCGCCTGTCCTTACCGGACCCTAAACCTTTTCCTGCCTCCCCAAAACGACAAGGCGCGCCGCGGACTTTGGGATAAAGACGTGGTCGAAATGTTTCTTGGCGACGATTGGGAAAACATTCGCCACTATCGGGAATATGAAATCGCGCCCACCGCGGACTGGATCGACCTGGCGATCGACCTGGATCATCGCGGCCAAGGCCAAGGCTGGCAATCCGGATGGAAACTGACGGCGCGCATCGACGGGAATGCGAAGATCTGGTACGCAGCCTGCCGGATTCCGTTGAAATCCGTCAGCGAGAAAGAAGTCAAACCAGGAACGCGATGGCGCGCGAACCTCTACCGCATCGATGGCGACGGGTCTGGTCCTCAGCGCCGTTTCATGTGCTGGCAGCCCACTTGTGCGGGGAAGCGCGATTCTAATCACGTCCCCGAGAATTTCGGCACACTGATTTTCGACAAATGAGATTACTACTCATCGCTCTGCTCTTCGTGACGATTGGAATCGCGCAGGATACTGAGATTGGCCGGAAGCAGTTCGAGTCTCGTTGCGCGTCCTGTCATGGCGTGGATGGCGCGGGCGGCGAGCATGCTCCGGGCATCCTGGATGTGCGCCGACGCGGCGGCCCTGCGCAGACTGACTTGCGCGAGACGATCGCCAAAGGAATTCCGGATGGCGGCATGCCCGCCTTTCCACTACCCCAGTCCGATTTGGACGCTCTGGTCGCCTTCGTCGGCTTGTTGAGAGCCCCGGCCGCCGATCACCCTGTTGACGGCAGTGTCGTCGCCGGCGCGCGATTTTTCTCCGGATCGGGAAATTGTCTTCAATGTCACATGCTGAGAGGACAAGGCGGATCTCTGGGACCGGATCTCACGAATCTCGCGCGGGAACGAAGGCTGGGGCAGATTGTTCAGGCATTACGCAATCCAGGTGCGCGGCCGGCGCCAGGATATCGCCCTGTAACCGTGCGGCTCCGCGACGGCCGGACGCTGCGGGGCTTGGCGAAGAACGAGAGCAACTACGATTTGCAATTGCAGGGCGAGGAAGGAACTTTCCACTTTCTGTCAAAGGATCAGATCGTACAGCAGAGCAACGAGCCGAAGTCGCTAATGCCGCCTGTGCGGCATTCGGATATGCGCAATCTGCTCGCGTTTTTGACCCGCTTGACTAGCGACGGTGCGGTGACCGTCTCGCTGCCAGCATCGCCTGCCTCTGTTGGTGGCATATCATTTTCAGATATCGCCACTCCAAAGCTCGGCGAGTGGCCCAGCTATAACGGCAACCTCAGCGGAAATCGCCACAGTCCGCTGCGGCAGATCAATACCGGCAATGTAGCTCGCCTGGCCCCCAAATGGATGTTCCCGATCGCCGCATCGAGAAGTCTCGAGGTTACCCCGGTGGTGACGGACGGAGTGATGTACGTCACCGCTGCGAACCAGGCATGGGCACTCGACGCACGAAGTGGACGGCAACTCTGGCACTACTCGCGGCCGCTCACGAAAGGGGTGATTGGGGATGCCGGATCCGCGATCAATCGTGGCGTGGCTGTGCTCGGCGACAAGGTTTTCATGGTGACCGATCACGCTCACCTGATCGCGCTCAGCCGGATCAGCGGGCAGCTTTTATGGGATTCGGAAATGGCGGACTATCGCCGGCATTACGGCGCCACGTCGGCTCCGCTGGTGGTGAATGACCTCGTTATTTCGGGCACATCTGGTGGCGACGAAGGAGCGCGTGGATTCGTCGACGCATACAAAACTTCCACGGGAGAGAGAGCGTGGCGATTCTGGACGATGCCCGCTCCCGGCGAGCCGTTGTCGGAAACGTGGGTCGGCAAAGCGATCGAGCATGGCTGCGTCGATGCGTGGCTCACCGGCGCCTACGATCCGTCGACGAATCTTATCTACTGGCCCACCGGCAATCCGTGTCCCGATTACAACGGCGACGAACGCAAGGGCGACAATCTGTATGCGAATTCCGTAGTCGCGTTGGATGCGCGGACCGGCACGCTACGCTGGCATTTCCAGTTCACACCGCACGACCTGCATGATTGGGATGCCACGGAGACTCCGATGCTGGTCGATGCCGAATTTCGTGGCCAGCCGCGGAAGCTGCTGGTGCAGGCTAATCGTAACGGCTTTTTTTATGTGCTGGATCGCACCACGGGCGAGTTCCTGTTGGGCGAGCCTTTTGTCCACAAGCTCACGTGGGCAAGCGGGCTTGACGCGAAGGGGCGTCCCCAAGTCCTGCCGGATTCAGACCCAACTCCGCGGGGCACGAAGGCCTGTCCGTCAGTGGTGGGAGCGACAAACTGGATGTCGACAGCGTACAACCCGGCTACGCGCCTGTTCTATGTAATGGCTCTGGAAGCCTGCAACATCTACACGAAATCGGACGCCTGGTGGGAGCAGGGCAAATCGTTCTATGGAGGCGGCACGCGCCGCGTTCCGGGCGAAACCAGCGAGCGGTTCCTGCGTGCGATCGACATACAGAGCGGAAAAATTGTGTGGGAATTTCCGCAAATCGGAGGTGGCGGAGGATGGGGCGGCGTCTTATCGACAGCCGGAGGTTTAGTGTTCCACTGCGATGATAGCGGCGTCTTTGCGGCAGTGGACGCCCAATCCGGAAAGCCGCTGTGGCACTTCAACACGAATCAAAGCTGGCACGCATCGCCGATGACATACATGGTGGATGGGCATCAATACGTCGCCGTTGCGGCGGGGTCAAACATCATCGCGTTTGCACTCCAGTAGAACCCATTTTGCTGATTCGACCTTTGCTATGCGTCCATCAGGAGTTCGACCATCCCGAACCGGATCAGAAGCAAAGTCGGCCTTGTGAAAGGCGACCTCGTCGAAGCCGCGTTCGAGCGCTGGAAAATTGTGCTCACGCCAACGACAGTCATAGACCGTTCCAAATTTCCAAACGCCGACAACGAGTACACGCCTGCGCAGCGTCGCGTCATCGATGCGCGCCTTAAGAAATCTTTGGAAGAGGTGAAGCGTGGGCACACAGTAGGTCCACAGAATCTCCGGAATCCCTCGTTGCGTGCGAAAAAGTACGATGAGACCCAGATCTCTGGCGGGCTCGCGTCACCAGAGATTGGCGCTTCTATTTCATTAGAAATGATACGTACATTGTCCTTGACGTTATCCCTCATCCAAAATGAACAGGCGCTGCCCTGGCTCAATGTCACTTAATCTTCCCAAGAGCGGGAATTGCAGCAAAACCCGTGGGGCGACCCAGTCCGCGCTATGGGCGTTAAAATAGGGCATCAGTGGGGCGAGCACGTCAGTATTCCGTCTTGCTACGCAGCCTCTCGCCGGATGAGCTCCGTGAACGGCGTTTCTCGGGACCAATCGGACTGCCCTTGGACGATTGCGCGGTAGGCGTCAAGTTGGCCTTGAACAGCAGATCCTGCCCACGCGGCGTGAAACCCGCATTGAGGACCTATGCCTATTGTACCTGAGCCCCTCTGTCGGTCCGCAGCTTTCGAAGCCTCTTATCCAGGGCTGGCACGACATAAATGGTGGTCAGAAGAATGTTCGAGAATCTTAAGGGCAATTTCGAATTCGTCTATAGGCGGTGCTGTCAATTCGTGGACTGCTTCGTTTCCGAGAAAACGGTGTGGATGGAGGTAATCAGCATCACGCCGTAGGAACGTTCCATTCGCCACTAGCCCATTGATCTTGCTCTTCAGATCGCCACTCGCCTGAGAGTAATTTCGCCGCTCGAGTTCTTCGAGCCTCAGCTTGCGAAGATCGGTCATAACAACCTCCCGGATGGAGGTTATTCCCGCTCACATGATCATTGCTGAGGAGCCTGCACGCGAAGCGTCTGCCGTAAGGCTTCGTTCAAGTCCCCATCCGAGAAGCGTCGGCAGACATTAAACGTCCGAAAGAAGTAGGGTGACGCCCATTCAGTCAACTGACCCACTACCCCGCCCGGTTATAATTGAGATACCTATGCGTACTCCAGCCGTCCTTGCGCTCATTCTCGCTGTGTCCCTCGTCCAGGCCCAGCCCCAGCCCAAGCCGCTCCAGATTCCCATTCAGCAACACAAGCTCGACAATGGGCTTCGGGTGGTGTTGTCGGAGGATCACTCCGCTCCCACTTACTCCATTTCGATCACTTACAACGTCGGGTCGCACAATGAACGCCAGGGCCGGACCGGCTTCGCGCATTTGTTCGAGCACATGATGTTTCAGGGCTCGCAAAACGTCGGCAAAGGCGAGCACATGATCCTGGTCGAAACCAATGGCGGCGATTTGAACGGCACCACCACCGAAGATCGCACCAACTATTTTGAAGCGTTCGCCGCCAATCAGCTCGATCTCGGCCTGTTTCTCGAAGCCGACCGCATGCGCTCGCTGGTCATCAGTCCCGCCAATCTGGACAATCAGCGCAACGCCGTGCAGGAAGAGCGGCGGCTTGGCGTCGACAACCAGCCCTACGGCAAGACCTTCGAAGTGGCGCAGGAGACCGTGTACGACAACTTCGCGAATAAACATTCGGTGATCGGCTCCATGGAGGATCTCAACGCCGCCAGCGTGAAGGACGTCCAGGATTTCTTTCGCATTTATTACGCTCCGAACAACGCCGTACTCACGCTCGTGGGCGACTTCAAGCCGGAAGAAGCGCTGTCGAAGATCAAGCAATATTTCGGCGGTATCCCATCCCAGCCGAACCCGCCCGCGCCCGATCTCGCCGAGCCGAAACAGAAGGCCGAGCGCCGCAAGACCTTGGAGGACGCGTTCGCGCAGACGCCGCGCCTCGATATCATCTTCAAAATCCCTCAGGGCAACACGGACGACTGGTTCGCGCTTTCGGTTCTGGCCCGCACCCTGGGCAGCGGACAGGCCTCGCGGCTCTATCAAAGCCTGGTGAAAGACAAGGAACTCGCGGTGAACGTTTTTTGCTCCGCGGAAGAACATCGAGGACCGTCCACCTTCGATCTCACCGTCCTTCCCCGGCCCGGCAAGGACCTGAAGGAAGTTGAAAAGGCGGTCTATGCGGAAATCGAAAAAATGAAGGGCGAGGCTGTCGCCGATTGGGAATTGCAGAAAGTTCGCATGCTGGCGCGCCGCCAGGCCGCGCAACAATTGCGAAGCACTCTTTTCCGCGCATATCGGATTGGCGAGCTGGCCGTCTTTTATGGCGATCCGAATCTCATCAACACCACGCTTGCAAAAGTCGAGAACGTCAACAAGAATGACATTCAACGCGTAGCGAAAACCTACTTGACCGAAGAGAATCGTACGGTCATCACCACTCTACCCAAGCCCAAAGCCGAACCGGCAGTGAAGGCAGCGAATTAGGAAACCCGTCATGAAAAACAAATTTAGCTTCTCTATGCGTTCATCCGCCGCCTTCCTGGCCGCAGTCGTATGCTTCGCGCAAGCCCAGCCCGATGCCGGCTCTAAGGCGATCCCGCTTAGCAAAGTTGAGCGTAAAAATAAAGCGCCCGTATCCACCGAAATTCTGCGCGTGAAACTGCCGAAGGCGGTCGAAACCAAACTGGAAAATGGCCTCACTATTCTGGTGATGGAAGACCACCGGCTTCCAACCGTCAATGTGCGTCTGGTCCTGCAAGGCGCTGGCGCGCTCAACGATCCGGCGGATATGCCCGGACTTGCCGCCCTCACCGCAGCCATGCTGAAGGAAGGAACCACGACGCGATCCAGCAAGCAAATCGCGGAGGAAATGGAGCGCTTGGGAGCAAGTATTGGCGCGTCCGCCCCATGGGGATCTAACGGCGCGAATGTAAGCGCGTCGGGTTTGAGTGACAACACCGGTCAATGGCTGAATCTTGCCGCCGACATGATTCTGAACCCGGCCTTTCCCGCCAGTGAACTGAACAAATTGAAGCAGCGCATGAAGGTTCAGTTGCAACAGCAACGCTCTTCGCCGTTTTTTCTGATCCAGGAGCGATTCAATCGCGCCATTTATGGAGATCATCCGGCCGCGGTTACTTCACCGACGCTGGAATCTCTAGATAAGATCACTCCAGAAATGCTGGCCAAGTTTCATCGCGAGCACTACCTTCCGCAAAGCGCAATTCTTGGAATCGCCGGCGATATCAAGGCGGCCGACTTGCTTGAAATGCTGAACGGCATGCCGCCTTGGCATCCGACCGACGGCAAAGTCTCTGAGCCGCCCGCGGCCCACGCCGTTGGTGCGCGGCACATCTATGTAGTCGACCGGCCAGGTTCCGTGCAGACCGACGTTTCCATCGGCAACATCGCCATCGCCCGCACCGATCCCGACTATGTCCCGATGGTGGTCATGGATCGGATCGTCGGCGGCGGCGCTTCCGCCCGGCTCTTCATGAATCTTCGCGAAGAGCATGGCTACACCTATGGCGCCTATAGCCAGTTGATCGCCAGGCGCTTTGCCGGCCCGTGGATTGCCCAAGGCAGCATGCGGACCGACGCTACCGAAGGCGCCATGACGGAATTCATGAACGAGATCAATCGCATTCGCGATCAAAAAGTTCCTGAAAAGGAGCTCGAGGAATCCAAGCGATCCATCGTTGCCAGTTTCGCGCTTTCGCTCGAAGATCCCAATCAACTCCTGGACTACGCAATGACGCTGAAGATCTTCGGTCTGCCCGCGGATTATTGGGACACCTATCCCGCCAAGATCATGAATATCACCGCCGAACAAGTGCAGCGCGTGGCCCGCAAATACATTGTTCCCGAGAACCTGCAGATCGTTGCCGTGGGCGATGCAACCAAGATCAAGCCCGTGTTGGATAAGTACGGCACAGTGGAACTGTACGGCACGGACGGCAAGAAAAAGTAACAATCTTGTGGCGCGGCCTTCAGGCTGCCGCATCGAGATTCGTCTCGATGCCGCGGACCGGGTGTCCGCGCCACGCTTGTGCTACAACTCAAAACGTGAACTATCGCATCGAACGCGACACCATGGGTGAGGTGCGCGTTCCCGCCGATGCGCTCTACGGCGCCCAAACGCAGCGCGCCGTCGAAAATTTCCCGATCAGCCGCCTGCGCTTTCCCCGATCGTTCATCCGGGCGCTGGGTCTGATCAAGAGTTCCGCCGCGCGCGTGAATGGCCGGCTCGGACAATTGCCGCCGGATCTCGCCGCGGCAATCGAAAAAGCGTCGGATGAAATCGCCGAAGGCAAGTATGACGATCAGTTCGTCTTGGACATTTTTCAAACAGGCAGCGGCACGTCGACGAATATGAACGCGAACGAGGTGATCGGCCATCTCGCCAAAGTTCATCCCAACGATCATGTCAATCGCGGACAATCCAGCAACGATGTGATTCCGGCGGCGATTCACGTGGCGGCAGCTATGTTGGCAACTGACGAACTGCTGCCCGCTTTGGAGGGGCTGAAGGCATCGCTGCGCGCGAAAGCGGACGAGTTCAAGGATATCGTCAAGATTGGACGCACGCACCTGCAGGATGCGGTGCCGATGCTCCTGGGCCAGGAATTCAGCGGCTACGCCAGACAAGTGGAGTTGTGCGTGGGACGCGTTCGCGCCGCGCTCGAAGATATCTTTGAACTGCCCCTGGGAGGCACAGCCGTTGGAACAGGATTGAATGCGATTCCCGGCTTCGCCCCTGCCGCCATCGCGGACATTGCGCAAAGAACCAAGCTGCCCTTCCGTGAAGCCGCGAATCATTTTGAGGCGCAAGCCTCAAAGGACGCGGCCGTCTTTCTGAGCGGCGCGCTGAAAACCTGCGCCGTCGCCCTCACCAAAATCGCGAACGACGTCCGCTGGCTCGCATCCGGACCTCGCTGCGGGCTGGGCGAATTGAAACTTCCCGAGACCCAACCCGGCTCCAGCATCATGCCCGGAAAAGTGAACCCCGTGATCGCCGAGAGCCTGCTGATGGCTTGCGCGCAGGTGATCGGCCACGACGCAACCATCGCCTGGTGCTGCGCCGCCGGCAATTTCGAGTTGAATGTAATGATGCCGGTGATGGCTTACGATCTGCTGGAATCCATCGAGTTGCTGGCGGCGGCAACACGCAACTTCGACCGGCGGGCAATCCAAGGTCTCCAAGCCGACGGCGATCGCGCGTCAGCATATGTCGAGCAATCTCTGGCGATGTGTACCGTACTCGCGCCGGTCATCGGCTACGAGAAAGCTGCCGCCATCGCCAAGGAAGCCTACCGCACTGGCCGTACGGTGCGCGAGGTCGCGCGTGAGCGCAGTGGAATCCCGGAAGCTCAATTGAACGAGCTGTTAGATCCCCGACGCCAGACCGGTCGCTGACGTGGCGCGGACTTCAGTCTGCTGCATCGAGACTCGTCTCGATGCTCGGCGGAAGAGCCTCGAGATCGAGGCCGCAGAGACGAGTCTCCGCGCCTCGCATGACTTAGGTGCTCGGGGCTGCGGCTCGCATTAGCGCCGCTTGCTCTTCCGCTCGAGTGTCATCCAGGAACGTTCCATTGCCGCTCTCCACCGCCGCCAGATACTTCAGTTTTGTTGGGCTCCGCTGGATCGGCAGGAACTCGATGTGAAAGTGGAAATAGGGATGATCGCCCTTCGCCGGCGGCTGCCGCACCAACATCATCAAGGGCATCGGAAAGCCGTACAAGCTGTCATATTTCTGCCGAACCAGCTTGATCAGCGAAGCAAGATCCTTGCGCTCGTCCGAAGTTAAATCGCTCAGACTGCCCAAGTGCCGTCGCACATAGATATTCAATTCCGTGGGAAAGCGGCCGTGGAACGGCAGGAACGCAACAAAGTTGTCACTGGAGGCAACCAGCCGCCGGCCATCCTCGATCTCACCCGCGAGGATGCGGCAATACAAGCAGGCGCCCTTGTCCCGAAAGTAATCCGACGCCGAGTCCAGCTCCGTCTGTACCAGCGGCGTCACAAACGGAAATCCGTAAATCTGACCGTGCGGATGTGGCATGGTGACCCCGATCGCCACGCCGGTATTTTCAAAAATCGAGACGTAGTGAATGCCGGGATTGGCAAAGAGCTCCGCCGTGCGCCGCGTCCACAGCCCGATGACCTTCTCCCATTGCTCCACGGTCAGTTGGGAAGGCAGCAGATTGTGATCCGGAGAATAGAGAACGACGTCGCACACGCCTCGCGCGCCCGTCACGCCGAACAGTTCTTCGTTCGGCGCGAATGGCGGATTGTCTTCACTAAACGCCGGGAAGTCGTTCGGATATAGATAAACGTCGTACTGCTTTGGCACGCGCCCCGATCCGGGACAGAATGGGCACCAGTCCTGGGGCAGTTGCGGCCGGCCCTGGCGCTGCGCCGCAACCGCCACCCATTGCCGTAACAGTGGATGCCAGCGAAGTTCGGAAGAAGGCGGAGAATGGGACATCAAGAGACAGAATACTTCAAACTTGCTACAACCAAATGGTGAATCTACGTAAAGAAGATATCCTGGAATATCATGCATCCGCTCCGGCAGGCAAGATTTCCGTCACACCCACCAAGCCTTGCGCCACGCAACGCGATCTGAGCCTCGCATACACGCCGGGCGTGGCCATCCCGTGTCTCGAAATTCAGAGGCAGCCGAACCTGGCGTACCGTTATACCGGCAAGGGCAACCTGGTGGCGGTCGTCACCAACGGCACGGCCGTGCTGGGCCTGGGCGACATTGGTCCCTTGGCCGGCAAGCCGGTCATGGAAGGCAAGGCCGTTCTGTTCAAACGCTTCGCCGACATCGACGTTTTCGATTTGGAGCTGGCCGCCAACGATCCGCGAGATGTGATTCGCGCCTGCCAGATGCTGGAGCCCACCTTCGGCGCGATCAATCTCGAAGACATCAAGGCGCCCGACTGCTTCATTGTCGAAGAAGAGCTGCGCCGCACTTTACGTATTCCGGTTTTCCACGACGATCAGCACGGCACCGCCATCATCGTGGGCGCCGGCTTGATCAACGCCTTGATCCTGGTGAAGAAGAATATCGGCGAAGTGACAGCAGTGTTCAACGGCGGCGGGGCGAGCGCCCTGGCGTGCGCCGAACATGCCGTCCAGCTCGGCATGCGGCGCGAGAACATCTACATGTGCGACAAGGAAGGCGTTATCCACGATGGACGCACTGTCGACATGAATCCGTATAAGGCGCGTTTTTCTGTCAAGACGGATAAGCGCACGCTGTTGGAAGCCATGACCGGAGCGGATGTCTTCGTCGGATTGTCGGTGGCCAATTGTGTGACGCCCGAAATGCTCCTCGCCATGGCGGACCGGCCCATCGTCTTCGTGCTGGCCAATCCCGATCCTGAGATTCCATACGAAATTGCGGTCGAGACCCGGCCGGATGCGATCGTCGCCAGCGGCCGTTCGGACTATCCGAATCAAGTGAACAACCTGCTCGGGTTTCCTTTCATATTTCGCGGCGCGCTGGACGTTCGCGCCACCACCATTAACGAATCCATGAAGCTTGCCGCCACGCATGCGCTCGCGGAATTGGCCCGCGAAGAGGTTCCGGAATTCGTCAGCCGCACCTATGGCCTGGACCGGTTGGAGTTCGGGCCGGAGTACATCATACCGAAACCGTTCGACCCGCGCGTTCTATTGCGGGAGTCCGCCGCGGTGGCGAAAGCGGCCATGGAAAGCGGTGTGGCGCAAGAGCCGGTGGATTTGCACGAGTATCGCGAGCAGCTCGAACGCCGCCTGGGCAAGGTGCGGGGCGTAATGCAGATCATGATCCACAAGGCCCAACAGAGGCCCAAGCGAGTGGTGTTTACCGAGGGCGAAGAGAGCAAGATCCTGCGCGCCGCCCAAATTCTGATCGACGACAAGATCGCGATACCCATTCTGCTGGGCAAGGAACCGGTGATTCGCCGGCGGCTGGCGGAGTTGCGCATGAATATTTTCGACGACATCACGATTGTCGATCCCGCGCAGTCGCCCGCCCGCGCCGGTTATGCCGAAGAGCTGTACCGGCTCCGGCAACGCAAGGGAGTGACGCGCACCGAGGCCGACGAGTTGATTCTCAATTACAACTATTTCGGCTCGATGATGGTGGCCATGGGTCAAGCCGACGCGCTGGTGGGAGGGCTGACGCTGCACTATCCCGAAACCATTCGTCCGGCGCTGGAGGTGATCCCCGTGCGCGAAGGATTGCGCAAGGTTTCCGGACTCTACCTGATGATCACCCGTCAGGGGATTTACTTCCTGGCCGACGCCACCGTGAATATCGAGCCGTCGGCCGAGGATCTGGCCGAGATCGCGATTTGCGCCGCCGAGACCGCCGAGCGATTCAACGTGAAGCCGCGCGTGGCTCTGCTTTCGTTCTCGAATTTCGGCAGCACCCGGCATCCGTTGGCCGACAAGGTTCGAAGGGCCGTGGATCTGGTGAAGAAACGCGCGCCCGAATTGATCGTGGACGGCGAGATGCAAGCCGATACCGCGGTGACACCGGATATCATCGCGCGCGATTACCCCTTCAGCACCTTGAAAGACGGCGCCAATGTATTGATCTTCCCCAACCTCGAAGCCGGCAACGTCGCCTACAAACTGCTCGCACGCTTGGGCGGAGCCGAAGCGGTCGGCCCGATCCTGATGGGCCTTTCGAAGCCGGTCCACGTCCTGCAGCGCGGCGCCGAGGTGAACGAGATCGTCAACGTGGCGGCGATAGCGGTGGTGGATGCGCAGGAGGCTGAGCGGCGGCGGGCGGGAATCTAAGGTGTTCGCCGTATTTGGCTGAACTGGAAAACCGCCGAAGGGTATGTGTGTACGCTTACCCCCAGGCCGGGCCTTTACTGATCTAAAGTCTATGTGGATCAACGTCGATAGCAGACATAGGTACAACTACGGATGAAACGACATGCACCGGAACGACGTTTTAGCCGGCCGGTCACAGCGGTGTCGGGCCGCATTTGTGGCGTCGAACGTGTATGAAAACTCAGGTCAATCCCTCTGAACATGCAGTGTTTTCACCGAGTGAGACCCTCCGCTGTCCATGTCATTGTTCTATCATGAGTCGGTTTGGGCTTCGCGCAGAAGAGCGAAAGTGGAGCGATCCGTATCGATGAAACAAGGGATACAAGCTTCCGGGTGTCCAAGCTCTGCCGCGTCTAGTATGAGTCGCCGCAATCGCTGCAATACGGCGGGAAAGTCGAGTGAGCGCGGGAACGCGATAGTGGAAGCGTCCCTCATATTGGTACCTATGCTGGTCATCTTCCTGGGAATCGTGGACGTCTCGTTTGCGGTCTTCATTCAATCCACACTGACCAGCGCCACCCGAGAGGGCACCCGGTTTGCCATCACCTATGGCTCCAGTTACAACGGCTCTTCCTGCGCCAGCTCGCAGGCAACGTGTATCGCGCAGGTTGTTCAAAATAATGCCATCGGATTACCAAAGGCACTGACGTCCGCTTACGTCACCGTGAACTACTATACGGCGAACGACCTGACCAACCCCGTGGAGGTCTGTAACGCCGGCACATGTACGCTCAAGGGGGTTCTGCCGCAGACGCTCTCGAACGGCAAGATCGTAACGTTTGCGAATCAACCCGGCAATATAGTGGAGGTCGTGGTCGCGGGCTATCCATGGAACTGGCTGGTGCCGATGAATGGCTACTCGGTTGGAACCGGTATCAGTCTCGGCGCGGCGTCCATCGACGTACTAGGCGGGCTGGCGGTTGGCACTACCGTGCCGCCAGCGCCATAGAAAGGAGGCACTGCTCATGCAAAGGACGAATAAAATGATACCGTTGCGACGAGGTCAGGAAGGTGGGAACACGATCATCGAGTTCGCGCTGGTGATGACTTTTCTGGTGCCAATGTTTGCGGGAGCGTTTACTATCGGGGCGGCAGTGGCCAGAGGCATCCAGGTAAGCAACGTCGCCCGTGATGCCGTGATACTGTTGGTGCGCGCAACCACCGATCCCAACTCGGGACTGGACCTTTCCAAGACGCAGAACCAGCGCATCATTGTCAGGGCCGCTGCCGGTCTGGGCATGAACGCGGACGCGCAGAACAACCCCAGCTCGACCGGCAAGGCAGCGATGTTCCTATCGAAAGTGATCATGGTGGGCGACCAGGAGTGTTCTGTTGGGATCACTCCGACGCCGGCGGGAGCGCCGCCATGGAACGCCGGCAACTGTCCGAATTACGGCAGTTACGTGTTTGCCTATCGTGTAGACATCGGCAACGACACAACTTGGAGCAGCGTGCTGGGAAAACCTGGGGCCAGCGTGCAAGCGGACGGAACGATTACCGCGAGCGACATCGCATCGAATTCAACCGTTCGGGTTGCGAACTTTGAAACGATCATGAACTTGGTGCTGGCGAAGAGCACGTTCGCACTGATTTCGGAAATGTATGCCGACGTCAGTTATTTGAACTTTTTTAACGTCCTGAAGACTCCCGTGCTTTATGCCCGGAGTGTTTCCTAAGGGCGCGGGGTAGTTGAAGGAGTAACGGATTATGGTAAGCGAGAGAAGGCGGCAACAACAGCGTGGATTTGCGATCGTTTTTTATGCCTCGATGTTGATCTTCGTCACCGGGTGCGTGGGACTTGCTGTAGACGTCGGCACCATCTTCTTGATTAAGGCCCGTCTGAGTGCCGCCGCGGACGCGGCTGCGCTGGCTGCCGGACGCTCCGTCAACCTGGCCGATACCGTGGACCAAGCCACCACCAACGCCACCAGCACCGCCAATGCGATCTTCGCGTCCAACTTTCCCACCGGGTATTTCAACTCCCAGGGCGCGCCCACTGTCACCCCGACCTTCAGCGAGGAGACCGATAACAATGGGAACCCGAGCGGAGTACTAGACATCAAGGTCACCGCGAGCGTCACTGCTCCCACGTATTTCATGAACGTATTCAACGTGCATGGCATCAATGTCGCCGCCACCGCCACGGCCACGCGCCGCGGCCTGGTCTTGCTGCTGGTGCTCGACCAATCCAGCTCGATGAACACAGCGGCGGATCCGGTCACCGGCCTGACCGCCTGCCAGGCGATGGTTGCTGCTACGAAGAATTTCGTTTCGCTGCTAAGTCCTTATGACCGTGTTGGCCTGGTAACCTTCGATATTACGGCGCATATGAAGGATGCGCCAAGCCAGAGCCGCACGCAATTGAATGCGGACATCAACGCCATCGCTTGCGGGAGCAACACCAACACCATCTCGGCGCTCGAGGTGGCATACCAACAGATCAAAAATACCGGTCTTCCTCTGGCCTTGAACACCATTGTGTTGTTCACGGACGGATCGCCCAACGGCGTCTCGGCCGTGTTCCCGGCGCGCGCAAGCGTCGACGACCGCTGGGGGCCCTCGCTGAAAGCGCCCGACGGTTCGCAGCCCGACGGCCCCACGCCGCCTGCACAAACCTCGCCGAACAGTTGTAACAATGTCGGCCCCACCGATCCGAATGGCGTTAATGAAGAAGCCACCTGCGTGAACATGCCGGTGGTCTGTACCGACGCGGCTGCCACATTGAGGGGAACCATCGCTCAGTGGGGAGGTCAAGACTCCTATGGCGCTAGCACCTACGGACTAGCTAAGCCAACGGACAGTGATTCTATCAGCATTCCGGCTTCGTGCAATTTCAGCGGCGCCCTGGCGGGCACGAACATGCGCCAGTTCATCGCCTATATTCCGGATACAGATATCTATGGCAATAGCCTGCACGGCGTCGCTTCCACTGGAGCTGGGCCGACCGTCACGGGTGGCAAGGTGACCAGGGACTTCTGGCTCTTTCAAACCACCAATCTTTGTAGCCCGGACGCGACTGTCTCGCCCAATTGCAAGAACACCGGCGATCAATGGGCTAACCATGCCGCGATCGGCTCGGGTTCGAACAAGTTTACGGCCGGCGCGTACAACGGCTTCTTCCGGCCCGATCAGCCCAACACAATCGTCGCCGCGTCCATGAACGGCACCATGGCGGAAGCCAACAGGATCCGCTCGGACACGACCTACCACCCGGTGATTCACACCATTTACCTCACCGGTAATGGAACCGATTCCGTGGATCGCGAGTTTCTTCCGATCGTGGCCAACGCCGCCCAAATCACAGCCCTGCCGTATGATCCTTTGAGTTTTGTGTCGTATACGAATCCGGCCTACCAGACGAGTCAGGAGACCGGCAAATATTTGGTAACGGCGGATCGAAACAAGCTGACAGCGCTATTCGCTCAACTCGCCAGCGAAATCCTGCGGCTGAGCAAGTGATGCCCATGCATGCATTGCTTTTGCTCGCGTTTCTTCAGGCGGCTGCCGGCGGCGAGCCGCTTCGCTCCGGCTGTTCGCCCGATGATGAGCAGATTGCGGCAATCGCAGCCGGCGACCGCGTGCAAGTTGAAATGTCGCTGGCCGGCGAAGACAAGACGTGCTACAAAATCCGTGTGACGAGACCCGGTCAGAACCTGACAGGCTACGTCCTGGGTGAGACGCTCCCCGCAGTGGCGGAGTTCGTGCGGCGCCGGGAGAAGGCCTCGGTAGAATCGACGGAGGCGGAAGCGCGGCTCGCACGCGTGTCATCCGCCAAACCAGCAGCGGCAGATCCTGCTAAGCCGCCGGTGGATCCTTTGATATCGCGCCAATTTGAAGATTTCTCGGGGCGCGATCCGAGCGGAAAAGCAGTCAGCCTTTCCGGGCTGAAGGGCCGCGCTGTCCTGGTGACGTTCTGGTCGCCTAAGAGTGCGAATTCCATGGGCCAACTGACATCTATCCAGGTGCTCTACCAAAAGTTGCACTCGGCTGGATTGGCGGCGGTGGGTGTCAGCGTGGACCCCAACCCATATCACATCAGTGAGGCGCTGGACGATATCACTCTGACTTGGCCGCAGATACCCGACCGGGCCGGCTTGGCGGCGCACTATCAGGTGAATGCCAAGGCTGGCAAAACGTTCGTTCTGGACTCCTCCCACCGCATCGTAGCGGCTGGCACCATGGGCCCAGAGCTGGAAAAGACAGTCCGCGACCTGCTGGTTGAAAAGTAGTCAATGGAAGCACGGACACGGTCGCGAGTCCGTTCTACCGCTGGGCTTATCCCGACCATCGCGACATCCGCTTCGTGCCGATCCGTGCCAACTTCTTCTGAACGCAGCCACAGGAAAGTTGCGTAGTCCCCGACGTACATTAAGTACATGGCCCGCCGCCGTTTCTTTGTCGACGCCGTGCATCGGGGGCACGCTGAAATCACCGGCCCGGACGCCCACCACCTCACTCGCGTGTTGCGCGTCGAACCCGGGCAGAAATTCGAGATTTCCGATAACTCGAAGGTCTATCTGGCGGAGGTCGCCAGCGCGCGCAAGGACCTGGTGTCTTTCGCGATTATCGAGCCGTTGGACACTAGCCAACCAATTCTTCATGTCAGGTTATTCGTGTCCTTGATCAAGTTCGAACGCTTTGAATGGCTGCTGGAGAAGGCGACGGAGCTGGGCGTGGACCGGGTAACGCCGCTCGAAACAGATCGCAGCGAAAAGGGTTTGGAGCAGGCAGCCGGCAAGCGGCTTCCGCGCTGGAACCGGATCGCCCGCGAGGCCAGCGAGCAATCCCGCCGGGCGCGCCTGCCCGAAATCGACTCACCCCTCAAATTGGCCGAAGCGTTACACTGCGCGGCGGCGCATCGCTACGCGTTGGACGAAGCCGAAGCTCGTCCAATTCTTTCGGCAATTCCAGCCGATCGTGAACGAGGCGCACAAGTTTTAGTGCTGGCTGGTCCCGAAGGCGGATGGACGGACCGCGAGCGATCCGCAATCGCGGCCGCGAGCTGGAATCCGGTTTCGTTGGGCCCCATGATCTTGCGTGCGGAGACGGCCGCCGTAGCCGCATTGGCTGTTCTCGTCGCCGCCTGGGAGGGGCTAGGGGCTGGGGG
>CATPCJ010000405.1 GCA_955652915.1 uncultured Bryobacteraceae bacterium | reverse complement strand
GGAGCGTGCGAATGCGCCGGCGGCAGCGGCCGGAACTCGCTGTGCATTCTTCTTGACGGCAGTCCCTTGAAGACTGCGGTCCACATTGACCGGGCGGTGCCGGGCGCTGTCACCGGCGCCTAGGTGGGCCACGATCGGGGCGGGGAAGCCGCCCCACGCAGGGCCCTCATTGCTGCTCGCATTTCATCAAACGTTAGCGCACCATCGATGTACGCCCGAAACATGGACTTCGCTTCCTCAACAGGCTCAAGCCCCTGCATCCGCAGAGTCTTCATGATTTCGTCACACTCTTTGGCGCGCGCATCGCGGGGAGCGTTCCTGAAGGCCGCCCCCCGGCAGCCCCGCGGCCCAGCACTCGCCTGATCGCCTTCGGCGCGAAGCTCGCGGGGATTGCTGACGCCGCCATGAACTCGCAAACCGTTCTTCATTTGCCCTTCCGAATACTTCAGTTCGCGGCCGCCAAATCGAGCTTCGAACCGCGGCATCTAGCCCCTGCGCCCCCTGCGTCGGCGGTCACGTCTGGCCCACAGCTTGTAGGCGTTCGGCTGACGGGACGGGCACTGGGCGAAGCGGCAAGACAAGCTCGGCGAACTCCGATATTAGGGGCATCGCATCGTCGAGAAAGGCGTCTTCGATTAGCCGGCCGGTGCTCAGGCTCGTAAACTCCCGCTCACAATCGTAGAATCGGAAATAAGTGGCGGAAGTATCTTCTCGAAACCCAATGTTTAGAGAGAACTCGCGATTCATTAGTTCGTGGAGCGCCTTCCGGTCGCCTTCAGCTACGACGACGCCCCTGCACGATCTGTCGATGATTGCGTCCATTGTCTCGGGTGGTAGCTGCACGGTCTGCAGGTTGGAACGCCAGTAGGTCAGAAAGATCAGGCGGAACATGGCGTCAATGCCGACCTTATCGAGGGCTTGAGACAGTAACTCCCGCCGGTCATTCCTATAGTCCATGTAAGAATTCATCGCCAGGAAGAGCGCTTGAGACTTGGCCCCTGCGACGGAGGTTGCCAGACGCTCCATCGTGTTGGCGAACGCCTCGGACAGTACGGTCGTCACTACGAATCGTTCCTGCTCGGAACCGAAATGCGATAAGCCGTTCCCGCGCTGCTGAAGCAGGCCGCAGGCAACACAGTGACTCGATTCATGCAGCAAATAGTTCTTCTTCAGTGTGCTGAGCAGGAAGCGAAGCGGGAACTCGATTCCCGGCTGGTGCTTCACCACATCGCGAACGGTGGTGACATTGTCAA
Organism: uncultured Bryobacteraceae bacterium; assembly: GCA_955652915.1. GTDB lineage: Bacteria > Acidobacteriota > Terriglobia > Bryobacterales > Bryobacteraceae > Palsa-89. The sequence goes on along the minus strand of CATPCJ010000405.1, from coordinate 19,932 downwards.
AGTAAGGAATTTGCTTCGTCTCGATAATATCCCGAAGCGACAGGAGCGGCAGGGCTTGATAAGCATGCCAGATGCCGGATTCCTCCCGCACAAAGCGGTAACCCATCTCCGTGACCGTATCGCGAATTCTCATGAATATGTGACTGGTGGCGTACAGATAACGGTCGCCCAGGGCCAGCGGAAGCGCTGCGTGAGAGTCGAACTTGTCGTCGATACGAAGTAAGAGCGCGAGGGGTATGGTGTTGTTGTTCGCCATATATTCTAAGTTCCTCCATCTGCCAACAATTCGAAGTTTCCACCAAACGCATCTGGAGCCCCGGCTGCGCGGTCAATTCGTCACTGGCGGCTCACTCATGGCGTAGCGCCTCGGCTGGATCGATCCTCAACGCCCGCTGAGCGGGCAGATAGGATGCGAAGAACGCCGTCACCGTTAGCACCAGCGCGACAACGCCAAGAGTGAGCGGATCCTCGGGCCGCACGCCGTAAAGAAGTCCGCCGATCAGGCGCCTGGCGGCGAACGCTCCCGCCAAACCAACAACCGATCCGATCCACGTCAGTAGCAAGCCTTGTCCGATGATCATGCCCAAAATCTTGCTTATTTCCGCGCCTAAGGCGACCCGTATGCCAATCTCGTGCGTTCGTTGTTTTACGCCATAGCTCACCACGCCGTAGAGCCCAAAGGTGGACAGGATGAGCGCCAGCCCCGCGAACGCAGTCATCAAAAGGGTTGTAAAGCGGCGATCGCCGATCGACTTCGCCATGACCTCCTCCATGGTTTCCACACCGAAAACAGCCGGGTCCGGATCGACTTCCAAGATCGCCCGTCGAATCGCGGGAGCCAAACTGGCCGGCTCGGAGCTGCTCCGCACAACCAGACTCATCGCCATGGCCAGGCCCTGATTTGCACACTGTTCGTATGGCACATCTATTTCCGGATCGATGGGAAACTCGAGTCCCCCCTGGCGAGTGTCAGCCACCACGCCTACAATCGTTGTTACCGGCTCGCCGCGCACCTGGATGTCCCGCCCAATTGGATCTTCCTTCGGGAAATACTGTTTGACGAATGTATCGTTTACCAGGGCGACAGGCGGAGCGGATTTGGTGTCCGCTGCCGAGAAGAGGCGTCCTCGAAGCAACGGGATCGCCATGCTGCGGTGATAGCCCTCGCTCACGGGCCGATAGTCTGCTCTAGGCTCGTGCCCCGGGGTGGGCGCGGGCTTGCCTACGATCTTGAAAACATAGCTCAATCCGTATTCCCGCAGGGGAAGTTGCGCGTTCAGTCCGGCCCCTTGCACGCCCGGTAGCGCCTGGATCCGCTGCAGAAGTGGATTGTAAAAAGTCGATGCCGGATGTCTGTCGGTGTACTTTGCATCCGGCAACGAAAGACGCATGGTCAATACGTTAGTGGGATTGAATCCCGGGTCCACTCGAACGATCCGCGAGAAACTGACAATCACCAACGCGGCGCTGCTCAGCAGCATGAAGGCCATGGCGATCTCCGCGACAACGATCGCATTTCTCACAAGCCGGCTGCGGCGTCCTGACGTCGTGGATCTGCCCGACTCCTTCAGTGAGTCCTGAAAATTGGTCCCCATGGCCTTTATGGATGCTGTAAGCGTTAGGACTAGCCCGGCGGCCACGGAGATCGATATTGCGAATGCCAATACACCCGAGTCTGGGGTGAGTTCGTCCAGGCGCGGTATCCGCGATGGCTTCAACGCCGTGATCAGCCTCAGTGCACCCACCCCGCTGAACCAGCCGAGCGTTCCGCCCAGACTCGCAAGGAGCAGGTTCTCCACCAGGAACTGGCGAGCCAGCCGCCACCGTGACGCTCCCATGGCGATACGTGTTGCAATTTCCCGCTGTCTGGCCGCGGTCCGCGTCAGCAGCAGGCTAACCACGTTGGTACACGCCATTAAGAAAACGAAGCCGACTAAAAACATTAAGACCAGAAGCTGTTGTTTTACTCCAGCGACCAACTGCTCCTGGAGCGGAATCAGCAATACGCCGCGAGTTTTATTCTCGATGTATTGGGCGGACATATGCTGGGCGATGGTATTCATTTCCGCCTGTGCCTGGGGGACGGTGACGCCATGTTTCAACCGGCCAATCGCGAGAAGATTGTGCTCCGCCCTGATCCATTTCGGGTCGGGAACAAGTGGCGCCCACAGTTTGGTGTCCTCCCGTGGGAATCGCAGTGACGCCGGAACTATGCCGATAACCGTGGGTTTTTGTCCATTGACGGAGATTTCTTTACCCACTAGGTCCGGATCGGACTGAAAATGGCTCTTCCAAAGTCCCTCGCCGATCATCACTACGTTATCCTTGCCGGGAGTATCCTCACCCTCCGCGAACGCGCGCCCCGCCCGCAGGCGGGCTTTCATTACGCGAAAGAATGCGGGAGACACCTGCGCGCCGGGAATTCGCTCCCTGGCCTCGCCCGCGCGCAGACTGAAACTTACGTACCGGAATCCGGCGATTTCTTCAAATGCGCGGCTCTGTGCGCGCCAGTCGTTCAGGTCGGGAAGTGAGACGGTGCCGCGGCCGGAAGGTAGTATCGTTTCCCATAGCGTCGTCACTTGTTCGGGTTCCGGCAACGGTAGCGGCCGAAGCAAAATCGCCCTGACCGCCGTGAAGAGTGACGTGTTCGCTCCTATTCCCAGCGCGAGGGTTACTATCACGCCTACCGACAACACGGCGTGGCGGTGCAGCAGACGAAATCCGTAACGGAAATCCAGAAGTATAGATCTCATTTCCATATCATACGCCCGTCTGCTACGGGAATGTATTGGTACTTGAGCCTAAATCCCGCCTCGGCTTCCAGGGGTTTTCACTAGTATTTAACCGGGTGGCCAACATACTTTAGAAGCGGTGAAAAAATCGCTCCAAAATCCACACAGACAAGAATGCCTGTGTCCCAATTTGCACGAACGTGTGGCACAGGCATTCTTGCCTGTGTTGGTTCGCGATTTTTCACAGCTTCTTTACCGAGCCACTTCCGATTGCAAGCGCCCATATCCGGTCCGGCCCTCCTGAAACCGTATCTCCGCCTCAATGGTTTCGGCAAGGCGGCGATAGTCGACAGCTCCCTCCAGCCGCTTACCGGCAACAACGAACGTCGGTGTACCGCGAATACCCAGTGCCGTGGCATCGGCAATATCGCGGCGTACATGTTCTGCCATCTTTCCACTCACCAGGCAATCGGTAAACCGTTTCCGATCCACTCCAGCCTCGGCAGCGTATTCCGAGATCGCCGGCAACCTTAAGTCCGCTTGTTTCGCATAAAGAAGATCTACCATTTTCCAGAATCTCCCCTGCCGGGCGGCGCATTCGGCGGCCTCGGCGGCCTGCTCCGCATAGGGATGGACGGAGGCAAGGGGCAAGTTGCGAAATACGAACCGGATACGGCTTCCGTACTGATTCTGAATCGCACGTACGGCCTCTTGAGCCTCACGGCAGCCCGGACATTGAAAATCTGCAAACTCTACAACCGAGATGACAGGGGAGATAGCACCCACCCACGAACTGTCTGGCCGCACCAGGTGCGCGCGCACCAGGTCGTCGGGCAGCGGGTAGGCGCTCCCGGCAGGTTTCGACGACCGGTGGCCAAGAAGCACAAGTGGCGCCGCGATCACGAAGCTCAAGCTAATGGCGGCGAAATCTGTCCTGCGGGCAGATTGCCGGGTTTGAACTTGGCCTGGATCGCTACGCTCCAGCCAAGCCAGCACCGATATCGATACGATAATGCCAAAAGACAGCACACACCAAACGCACCAGGCGTGAATGACAAATGCTTCCACCCACGTCAAGTAGCCCGAAAAGGCCGCTCCAGTCGTCGAAATGAACGCGATCGAACTTCGCACCCCGTGATTGACCGCGGGATGCGCGGCTCTCCGCTGGACGACACTCTGGACTACACTAATGACGAGCAACGCTAAGTAGAGGAGAGCGCCGTACATCGCTACCGGAAGTCCCCAAAGTAATGCGTGCGGGTTGGCCTGAACCCGCTCACATCCTTCGCCTACACAGACCATTGTGTCCGGAGCGTTGTGACCGATCCAAAGATACACCGCATCCGCCAGGCCTGCGCAGGAAAGGACGATGATAGACGTTCGACGCATCATGCCCCGTCCATTTTGCAAAACCTGTAATAGCGGCTAAGTCCCATAACCGACATCCGGGAAAAGACGTCTCTGAACTATTTTCCATGCCGCGCGTCCGGCACTGCCGAGTGTGCGCTGCAGGAACCGCCAGGTATAGATGAGTATCCCTAGGGCCGGGACCGTACTGAAAACCAGGCGGAATACGGCGGCGATCGTAGAATGCGACCAGCCGTAGAGTCTGTACATACCCCTTATGGTTTCAAGTAGTTGCGGGTAGGCATGCACCAGCCTCGGCACGTACCAACCATAGAATTTGTACGTGCCATAAAGGATGAACGCAAGAAAGAACACGTAATAAACGGCATAGAGCCGTCTCTGTTTCCGGGGAAGCGCTAACACCTGCGGGCTGCGGCTGCGATGTCGAAACAAGCGGTTTAGAGCCCATTCCGTGACCTCGCGGTTCATCGCCATAAGATTTGGGATGCCCAGACCATCGCTCACCAGCCAGTAGCCATCCATTCTCAAGAACGGGTTCAAGGAAAAAAAGGCAGTCATTCCGTAAACTGCCGCAAGAATCTCGGCAACGGAATTTCCGGTGATTAAGAAAACGATTAACGCGGACCAGGCGAGCGCGAGCGTAACATACACCCCCCCTGCGTCAACCACCATTCGCTGCCGGTTTGGCAGCCGCCATGCATCGGTAACGTCGGCATAAAACGCTGGAAATATTAGATAAATGCCGAAGCCTATTGGGCCATGCTTCACACCGCATCGAATACACGCCGCTGCGTGCCCCAATTCATGTAGAAATAGGCCACAGTAGTTGAACATCAGAAAGAGGAAGAATCTGGACTGATTCAGAGACCCGATGGATCCAATCAGGCGCGGCCCGGACTTCCACCAGAAGATGATCTGCACCAGGAGGAGCAATGGAATCAACCGCGCCATCCAATAAGGGCTAAATAGCACCGCCAACCGGGTCGTAATGGGACGCAGAAACTCTTGGGACAGGATCGGAACGTAAGTCGCGAAGTAACCGGCGGAGCGCAGTCTCCAACGCGACTTCCTGGGCTCGACGAGAATCTCCTCGCCATCTCGTTGAAGAATCGCGGAGGAGGTCAGCCTCTGGACCGTTTCCCGGACTTCTTCCACGGAAGGTGAATCGTCCTTATTCTTGGCCAACTCGGCGCTAATTTCGGAGATTGTTCGGCTCCCCTGCCGAACGCAGAGAATGACTTCCCGGGCAGTGCCGCGCACCTGAAAATGTTTCCCGCGCACACACACCCATAGGGGATTGTCGGACAACGAAGTCTCAAATTCTCCCAATTCAACACCGTCGGGAATGGCGACCACCCCGTCTAGTGGAATTAGACTTGCACTCGCGAAATTCGTTGACATAGAAGTAGGTTGACCACTTATATAGTTGACTTAGGGACAGTTACGAAATAACATTCCATTTTCGACGTAGCGCACGCACTCCTGCGTGCCGCGCCGGCACTCGCGCCGGCGCCCCGCTTTCTCCGCGCGGACAGGTGTCCAGAGAGTCGGCCAATCGCCGATCTTTTGACATGGATGTTTCGTGACAACCACTTACTGAACCGCCCGTCCACCAAAAAAAGCGTGGAGTGCAGAATGATTCCAGAGATCCGGTTTCTGCACTCCTCGACGATCGACTGACCTAATTCTGGTTGCAGCAACTGCAATTGTTGGACGGCGTACAGCAAGTGTCCAAGCCGGCTGCTCCAGGGTTGATCAAATCGATGCTCATGTCCAGGCGGTCGTCCAACTCGACGATCTCCAGGTCAACGGGTAATTTGGTCGGTTCCATTGTCATTCACCTCCTCTCTGTTAGATTTACGGACGATCGAGAAACGATTGATTTTCCTAGGCGCCTGCTCCCGCCAGCGCTTCCTGCCTTGCCAAATCGGCGGGCGGACCAAGCGTGATCTTGTGGTGTTGCAAACGGCTTTCTTCCGTCCACAAATCCAGAAGCGTAGCGGCGATTTCGGTCTTATGTGGCGGGCAGGGTCGTTGGTGATCGCGGATGCGGACTAAGGGACAAAGGGCGCCCTGGCAAACCGGCACGAAGAAGCATTTATTGCACATCTCGTCGGAATGGTAATAGGGCTGCACCCATGCGTTGAGCACGTCAGACTTGATCTCCAACTCGCCATCGGACCGAATTCTACCAACGATGTTGGAGTCCAGGGTGTCCAACACCTGCGTGCACTTCATCAACTTGCCGTCGGCGCCAATGATGAAATTGTAGGGACGAGCGGCATAGCAGACGTTACCCGGTTCGGGCTCCAGTACTTGCGAGACCTTCATGGTCGCCAGGTCATACGATCTGGCTTCTTCGCGCAAATCGTTCTGTAGGCGGCCGATCTCTCTGGTCCCACACACGTCCAGATTGTCGTCATTTGGGCCTCCCCATCTGCCCACCGGATGAAAATCCATGGAAAACCGGCTGTCTCCGTGAAGCGAGGCTTTCAGCTCGGCGAACAACAAGTTCAGTCGCCGCGCATTGGTGTGATCGAAATTCACTCGTAGCGTCACCCGGAAGTCGTCGGGCCGGCCCTTCAGCGATATCAGGTTGTCCATGATCCGTTGGAAAGTGGGGCCGCCGTCCGCCAACGGCCGGTGCTGGTCGTGGTCTTCGCCCGTGCCATCCACGGTAATTTGGTAATGGCGTATCCCCCAATTCAACATCTTCTCGGCGCGCTCTGGTGTGACCAGATATCCATTTGTAGTCATGGAGGAGAAGAAATGGACGTCGTGCTTCGTTGCAACTTCCTTGAAGAACGGCGCGAGTTCCTGAATGACGTCGTCGTAACCCAGCATCGGCTCGCCGCCGAACCAAGACACGTTTAGGCCCTTCAACTTGGCGATTTTGCCGAGCACCAGGTTGCGCACGCCCTCCTGGACCTCCGGCAGCATGTTGTCTCGCTTGAATTCCTGCGAACAGTAGACGCACCGGAAGTTGCACTCTTCCGATGGAAGCAATATCAGCTCCAGCATGTCCGTTCGAAACTGGTAGCGGCTGTAACGTATGTCGTGTCGTGCATTTTCGTCGACGCTTTCCTCCACGATGTACCCTTTCTTCAACAGGTATTCGCCCACCCGGTCCAACGGGCCCGGAGCGCCCACTTGCGAGATGTAACGGTTGGCCAGTTGAGCGGCCGCGGGCGGAATGCCGCACCTGTGCCCGGTAAAACTGTTGTAAAGAATCAGAGTTCCGTCGGGCCCTGTGGTGTGAGCATTAAATCGCGAAGGTTTATATGTATTAGGTGGCCGGATGGTCCCGATGTGAAATAATTTTGAGGTATTCTCTTTTTCCGTGCCGCAAGCTGCTTCCATCTTGAGTGCCTCCTGTTCCTTTCAGATCCTCTAAGGTCGCGTCGTACGCATTCGAAATCGGCGCCTAACGCTTTTCAGGTTATAACTCGCCGCCGGATTAGATTCTACTGTCCTTCAGGACAGGATATACCCGGTCGGATCGGACAGGATACCCATGGCAATATCTGTGACATTTTCTTTACATATAAAGTAGTCGTGTTTCCAGTTAAGAAAATACTGGTACAATCTAGCGCTTTTGTTGTAGAATACGGCTGTTGTAATGGTGGATCGCGTGAAACTTGCATTGGTTGTCCTGTGGTGTTCAGTCACGCTGTGCATCGGCGAAACCGGCCGGCCGGTGCTCGCTCAAAAGCCGGCGATCAACGGGCAGTACATCGTTTTTTCGTACGCGGGCGACCTTTGGCGTGTGCCGCGGCAAGGCGGCGATGCGGTACGGTTGACCATCGGATCGGGCGTTGAGACGGACCCCATTTTTTCGCCCGACGGGAATACCATCGCCTTTCGGGGCGAATACGACGGAAACTTCGACGTGTACGTCGTTTCAGTTGCTGGCGGCTCCCCCCGCCGCCTCACCTATCACCCCGGTTTCGACGTTCCGGTGTCCTGGACGCCCGATGGCAAGGCAGTCGTTTTTCGATCCCAACGAAGCAGCTATTCTCGATTCGCGCGATTGTTCACCATGCCTGTCGACGGAGGTTTTCCATCCGAAATCAACCTTCCCATGGCTGAGTACGGCTCTTTCTCTCCGGACCAACAATTCATCGCTTACATGCCATTGGCGCCAGCCTTCGAGACCTGGAAGGGTTATCGGGGCGGGCAGACCACGGCCATCTGGATCGCCCGCCTCGCGGACGGACAAATACAGCGAATACCTCGTGACAACTCCAATGATTTCAATCCCATGTGGATTGGACGTCGCGTGTACTTCCTATCGGATCGTAACGGCCCTGTCACGCTTTTCTGCTACGACACCGACACCAAAAAGGTGGATCGAGTACTCCCAGGCGATGGGCCCGATATTAGATCCGCGAACGCCGCCAGCGATGCGATCGTTTATGAACAGTTCGACTCAATCCACGTCTTTGATCTGCGAACGGGGACCAGTAGACCCGTTCCAATCCGCGTCGTGGGCGACTTTCCCGCGATTAGACCCTCGCTGGTGAAGCTGGCCGGTTACGTTCGAAAGGCGGCTCTATCCCCGCGAGGCAATCTGGTGCTCTTTGAAGCTCGCGGCGAGATTCTTACTGTTTCGGCGAAAACCGGCGATGCCCGCAACCTCACCAAGACCTCGGGCGTGGCGGAGCGCGACCCCTCATGGTCGCCGGACGGCAGGTACATTGCTTACTTCTCGGATGAATCCGGTGAGTACCAATTACACTTGGCGCCGCAATTCGCCGGCGGAGAATGCAGGAAGCTTCCGCTCACCAATCCACCGGTTTTCTATTCGAATCCGGTGTGGTCGCCCGATAGCGCAAAGATCGCTTTCACCGACAGTCAACTCCGCTTGTGGTTCGTAAATGTGTCGGATGGGACAAGCACCTTGATTGACCAGGACACTTATCAGACGCCGGTTCTCGAGCTGGATCCCGCATGGTCGCCCGATAGCTCCTGGATCGCCTACGCCAAACTTCTCAAGAATCATCTGCGTGGTGTTTTTCTCTACTCCACGGCAAAGCAACGCAGCTACCAGGTTTCCGATGGCATGAGTGACGCGCGCCACGCGGTGTTTGACAAGGATGGTAGAAATCTTTATTTCACGGCCAGTACGAACGTAGGGCCTTCGACGGCATGGCTCGACCTGTCTAGCATGGACCGTGCGTCCTCCCGGAATGTTTACATCGCCGTATTGCGGAACGACGATCCGTCGCCACTCGCCCCGAACAGGGATGAGGAAGCAACACCGCGCGCAGCGAAAGCGAAGCAACCCGGCGTCGAAAGCGATAAGTCTCCTCAAATGCGAATTGACCTTGAGGATCTTTGTCAGCGTATTTTGCCGTTGCCCTTGCCTGCTCGCGACTATGCTGGTATCCTCGCGGGAAAAACTGGCACGATCTTTCTCGTGGAGCGAGCCGCGCCGGGCGTAGCGCAAGGAATCGTTCATAGGTTCGACCTGAGAGCGAGAAAGGCCGACAAGATACTCGATGGCGTCCTGGCGTTCGACGTTTCCGGCGACGGCGAAAAGATCCTGTACCGGCAGGGCCAGAGCTGGTACGTTTCGGACGCAACGGGCGCTGTCAAGCCCGGTGAAGGCGCCATCAACGTCGATGCCATGGAGGCGCTGGTGGACCCGAAGTCGGAATGGCGCCAGATGTTCTCTGAGGTCTGGCGCCTGGAGCGCGATTACTTCTATGATCCTGGCTTGCACGGGCTGGACTGGCAAGCGATTCGCAGGAAGTATGAGCCGTACCTGGAAAGCGTGGTAAGCCGTGAGGATCTAAACTCGCTCTTCTCGGAAATGTTGCGAGAGCTATCCGTCGGCCACATCTTTGTGGGCGGTGGTGCGTCTCCTGAAGTGAAGCGGATACCAGGTGGATTGCTCGGCGCCGACTTCAAGACCGAGAGCGGACGTTACCGCATCACCCACGTCTACTCCGCGGAGAGTTGGAATCCGGAAGTTAGGGCCCCTCTAGCAGAGCTCGGCGTCAAGGTGTCGCCCGGCGAGTTCTTGATTGCCGTAAACGGAGCCGGCTTGCGCCTCCCGGAAAACATCTATCAGCGCTTCGAAGGCACGGCGGGCAAAGCGGTGTCCATAACAGTGGGCCCGAACGCGGACGGATCCGGTTCCCGCGACCTCACCGTCATACCGATTGAGAGTGAACTCCGGCTTCGGAATCTGAGCTGGATCGAGAGAAACCGCCGATTAGTAGAGCGACTCAGCGATGGACGTCTGGCATACGTCTACCTCTCTAACACCAAGCTCGAAGGCCTGCGGAGCTTTAACCGTTACTATTTCTCGCAGATTGGAAAAGAAGGCCTGATTATCGATGAACGGTTTAATAGCGGCGGCCAGATGGCGGATTATATTGTTAGCTATCTCGCACGGCCGGTCACGAACTATTTTTTGAGCCGGGCCGGCGAGCCGTTCACCAGTCCTCAAAACGTCATTTCCGGCCCAAAGGCGATCCTGATTAACGAATACGCCGGCTCCGGTGGCGACACTTTGGCGTGGCTGTTTCGCTACCATCGCCTCGGGCCGTTAATTGGCAAGCGCACCCTGGGCGCGGTCGTGGGATTCTCAGAAGGCCCGCAATTGATCGACGGCGGCTTTGTCACGGCGCCGAACTTTGCCTTCTTCAACATGGACGGTCAATGGGAGTTGGAGAATCGCGGCGTCTCACCGGACATGGAAGTGGAACTGGACCCCGCTGCCGTTCGTTCCGGACACGATTCTCAACTTGAAGCAGCGGTTCAAGCGTTGCTATCCAATCTTGCTAGAGAGCCTATCCGTCAACCTAAGCTCCCGAGCTTTATTAAGTTAGATCGACAAACTGGCCTTTCGGCCGTGCCAAAAAACTAAAAGCTATGCGCGGCCCCACCTGATGGAACTGCCATGATCGAAACCGCCGTGGATCGGCCGGCGATCGCCCAGGCCGGGAAAAAATGTAGCAGCGCGATCACATCCACTGTCAAACAGCTTGACGCAACATTCCCGCTATGGTGCAGTTACCATCTAACGTTGGTTGATTACATCTTCGTCTGGATCGACGATCCCGTTGAATTGGACACCAAGTACGTTCCGCGAAACGATCGTCTCCTAGTGGCATTAGGGTGCCAGGATCATAAGGATAGTATTCACGGCACGTTGATGCTGCGCCAGGATCGAAATGCCGGGCAAGCACTGCAGCTTTGCCAGAGCATGCACATCGATTGGCTCCTCCACATAGATTCGGATGAGCTGCTCTATATACCCGCCAACAATTCTCTATCGAAACTCTTGCCTCACCAGGATGCGGATATCGGTCAGATTACTTTTCTTAACCACGAGGTCTGTCCCGTTTGGGAATCCGGCAATGTTTTTCAGGACTGCGTCTATTTCAAACTCAACGGCCGATACAAATTCAACTTTTATAACAACGGCAAGTCCGCGGTCCATTGCAGCCCGAACGTGACGGTTGTCAGCGCCCACGGCTTTCGGGGATTCACTGGTAAACAGGCATGGTGTAAGAATGCTTTTGTGCTTCACTATGCATGCGCCACCTTCGAATCCTGGAGGCGAAAGTATGATAACTTGCGAGACTTTCCTGATTGTTGGTGGGACAACCCGAGCCGCCCCATCGAGTTTACTTTTCACCTGCAGTCTCGGGATGTTTACCGCGAGTGCCTTTTAAAGGGCGACCTGTCGACTGCCTATGAATTCTTTGCTACCCAGGTTCTGAGCGAGCAGGAGATTGCCGGGCTTGTTGCCGAGGGTAAGATTGGCAGATTCACCCCTCTGTCGTCGCACCGGCGGTAGCTTATCGCGGCAAGTTCGGTCGGTCGTCCATCCATTTCTGGCGGAACTCACGTGCGGCGCGGCGATTCGCCGCGGTCATTGGGGCACGGGCGACAGTCGTTAACCGATCGCTTCCGGGGTCTTTTAGCACGAGCTTTACTGTGTTGTCGGGCGTCATTGGGTGTCCCATCTCCGCCAGCACTTGCACCAGGTCTTCGGTAAATCGTTTCTCCCACAGCCGAAGATTTCCGCGGCGCTTTGGTCGTTTATCGAGACCAGCTCATACTCGTGGTTGTCAAAACGAACCATCGCCGAGTTGGTTTCGAGCTTTACGGCAGTGAACGGGGAGAGTGGTTCTCCTGGCTTGGTTTGAGGCTGGGAAAGCGCGGGTTTTGTAGTCACGCCGGCGAGCACAGCCGCCAGGGCCAGTGCGCCGGATGCCATGAACAGGTTGTTCCGGAACGTTTTCATAAGTAGCGTCGTCCATCAACGCCCGCCTTGGCACGGGCGTCGGTTGTTTTCAGGAATTCCTTCATACTATACCGCGCGAGACAGGAAGAAATGTGAATTCTAAATCGTTTTCCCCGTGTTGGTCAGGTTATTGACTGTCAGATCGGGCCGACGGCGGACGCCAATGCGATATATTTTTCCGCAGGGCCGGCATCATCATCGAACCTTTCCCGGAGCAGGCGCATCTCTCGCGCCAGGCTTTCCTTGACTTCGGCAAGGGCCGCCACGCGGCATGGCTGAATTTCGGCGGCTGCTTCGCTTATCTGCTCGCCAAGCTCACCGGCGAGCCTCTCCTTTTCAAGGGAGGGTCGTCCCCGCCCTATGACGCTGCGCCCTTCCAAAGAACAACCCAATCGGGGCGTGTGGTGTCCGCTTGCTAGAAAACCACCTTCGCTCCGAACTGCAGTTGCCGCGGATCCAACTGGCTCAGCACCCGGCCAAACGTCGGATCGTTCAGAATTCTACCCACGATGTTGTAGTTCGGATGATTGGCGACATTGAACGCTTCCGCGCGCAGTTCCAACCGCAGACTCTCGCCGATATGGATGCTCTTCACCAGCACCAGATCCAGGTTTACGAATCCCGGACCGATCAACGTGTTCCTTCCAAGATTTCCGAACGTGAACTGCGGTGGCGTAAGAAACGCCGCGGTGTTGAACCACTGACTCGTGCTCATCTGCGAGCTTGGGAGATATTGCGACGCGCCCGGCGCCACATTCGGCCGCACGAAAATTCCCCCGGTCCCCGCGCCGACTCCAGCCGTATCGCCCTTCAAGTTGACGGTGAACGGGAACCCGGTTTGCATCTGATAAATTCCCGACATCTGGATATCTCCCAAAACCGCCGATGCGATTCCAGACGTCAAATACTTGCCCCTCTTGCCCACCGGCACATCGTAGATAAACGTGTTCACCCAGCGGCTCTCCACATCGAAGGACGCCAGGCCTCTTTCAGCCGCCAGATTATACGAGTCCTGCGGTGGAGAGTTCTCCGCGCCGTTGACCCCGCCTGCGTTGCGGAACTGCGGAGCATTCGTGATCGCCTTGGAGAACGTGTAAGAGCTCAGCAGCGAGAACCCCGAGCTGAATCGTTTGTCAAAGCGCACGAAGAGCGAGTGATAATTCGACTGAGCCGAATGCGGCAGGTAATTTATAAAACCCACCGGGACCGAATTTCCAACCACGGTCAAGTAGTCTGGAAACTGTGTTCCGTTTGCAAACTGTACGCCCTGATAGGGCCGCCGTGGATCGATCGCGCCCGCTCCAGGAGGAGCATTGTTGGGCTGGACGTTTTGTTCCAGCTTCAGACCGAGTGTCGCCAAATAGCCTGCTTCCACGACCATGTTCTGCATCAACTGATGTTGTATCGAGAAATTCCACTGGATGGCGTAACTGGTGCGCTGATGCAAATCGATTCCAGCCGCTTGGATCTGCACCGGACCGACCACCGCCGGACCGAAAATATCCAGGTTCTTGAACTGCGGAGTTACGTTGTTGCTGCTAAGTGTCTGGGTCACATTATTGGGCAGTCCCGCGGCCAACCGGAATAGCGGATTTCCGTCGCTCAAATCGTAGAACAATCCGCCACCCGCGCGAACGACCCAGGTGGGTGTAACTGACCAGACCACGCCCACTCGTGGCGCGAAGTTATTACGGTCGGTGTAAGCGCATCCCTTTGGATATCCACTTTCGCCGCAGACAAACAATGTGGGTTGATAGAAGGCGGTCTTACCCGAAGCGAAGATGGCTTGCGGGCTCGGCACCCCGCTGTAGTCGATGCTCGACATTTGATGACGTACATCCTGGAAGGGCGGCGACACTTCATAGCGGATGCCCAGGTTCAGCGTCAGGTTTGGGAGTAAGTGAAAGTCGTCCTGCGCGTATCCCGCATAAATCCATTGACGGGCATCGATGCGGCTGGGCCCTACCGAGCGCGATCCTTGCGTGGGGAGACCAAGCAGCTCGCTCGCCAGCGAATCGCCGCTGCTGGCGGTCTTTCCAATCTGTGCGGTGAAACCGTTAGTGAACGAATAAGTGCCTAACACGTTCGGCGCTTCGAAGCGGTTATACTGCACTTGCTGCACTTCGGCTCCAAACTTCAGGGCATGACGTCCGCGCGTCCAGGAGAAATTGTCATACGCCTGGTAAGTGTTGTCGCGAACCAGCACCAGCCCGCCGCCGGTTGTTCCGATGAAGCCGCCGGCGCCGCCCATGATCGGGTATACGGTCGGAAGAAACTGCGGCAGTTTCGTCTGCGTGCCGTTCACATCGAAGGTCAGCTCGGGCAGACCGGTGAAGATCCGCAGCCGGCTGAAAGACAAGCGGCTCTCATTCACCATATTTGCCCCGAGAACCTTGGTTGAGCCCAGAACCGCGCTCCTCGAGAGGGCATTGTTCAGTCCGTCTCGCCCGGTGACCACCGACGGTATTACCGCCTTTTCGTCGGATACCGAATATCTCCCGAAGAGCGACCAGTTCGGAGTAAGTGTATAGTCCAAGCGGCCGGAGTAATTGTTGTTACGTTGGGAAAGCACTCCGGTCGAGTTGACAAACGAGTTAGTCGCGGGATCGGCCGGTAACGGGAGAGCGCGCACAGCCGCGAACGCCAGGGCATTGATTCGATCTTTTGGAATCAGGTTCCCCGCAAAGGGCTGGCGGAGACCACTTACCAGAGCGGCGAGAGGATCGAAGATCCCGCCTGTAGTCTGGCTGAAGTCGCCTTGTCTCTGCAGTGCACTGGGTACGGTGACGGTTGTCAATCCGGGACCGGCCTGCCGGACTTGCAGGCCCTCATATCCGAGAAACGCGAACAGCTTGTCTTTTAGCACCGGACCGCCGAACGTGGCGCCAAACTGGTTGCGCTGAAACTTTGGAAGATCCGATGCCAAGTTGAATGGACGCGCGTCCAAATTCCTATTGCGGATGAACTCCCACGCGGACCCGTGGTAACTGTTGCTTCCCGACTTAGTCACGACATTGATCGACGCCCGCCCGTACTCCGCCGAAACCATCGCCGTCTGCACCTGGAATTCGGCGACACCATCGATAGCGGGCGAGTAATTCAACGAGTTGTAGTCCGGATCGATATTCGCGGCTCCATCCAACGTGAAGCCGGTGTTGTTTGTTCGATTACCGGCGATACTCAGGCCGCCGATCTGGCTTTGGCGAATGGTGTTCTGTTGAACCGTTCTGCCGCCGCTGTTCGTGCCTGGCACCAGCAGCGCAAGTTGCAGAAACTGCCGCCCGTTGAGCGGCAACGTATGAATTTTCTCTTGCGAGATCACCGAGCCTTGCGAAACGTTCTCCGTGTTTAGAACGGACACGGCATTCAAGACTTCCACGTGCTCGGAGGTGCTTCCCAACTGCAGATCGATATCCAATCGCCCTACTTCCGCCACCTGTATATGGACGACCGGATTACGATAGGCCTTGAAGCCCTGCGACTCTACCGTCAGCTCATAGTGGCCCGGCGGCAACAGCGTGAAGTAGTAAAGCCCCTTCGCATCGGTTTCTAAATCCCGTTGCGCGCCGGTGGCCTGGTTGTGCACCGCAACCTTCGCTCCCGCGATGGATCCACCAGAGGGATCCTTAACCAAACCGAATAGGACCGCCGTGTCGGACTGGCCGAAAAGCCTTAGTGCGAAGACCGTGAAACCCAAAACCACCGTAAGCCGAGTTAGTGAGACCTTTTTCATAGCCATTGTTTTCGTCTGTTTCCAAAATAAACTTTACGCACTTACTCAAAGGTGCATACATTTTTATTCCCGTGCCGCCGATAATCACACGTGCTATTGGTAAGAGCCGTATTTACGCGATGTTAAAGAAATGTGAAGTAACTGTAAATCGCTACAGATTATTCGGTAAAAACAGCCATCTTTCCAAGTATTACTTAGTACCCTCCGGGCGGAATCCATTACGACTCGTACAGGCTTGGCCGTCGCCGCTGTTGTACTTTCTGCTGGCGATATTCCTGACCATTCCCTTATCGGCCGGCGTAAACAAGAAGCTGGTAGTGAAGCCCGATACGCCCGATGGGAATTTTCTAGACCTGATCGGTCTCGAAACCGATTTTGACAAGCGTGTGGCATTGATCGAGCAGTTCACCATCATGTTCCCGCGGAGCGAATCGGTCGGCTGGGCATATTCGCAACTTCAGGAGGCGAATTTTAAGGATAACAAGCTGGATAAGGCGCTTGAAGCCGGCGACAAGCTGCTGGAACTTGACCCGGAAGATCTCGACGCCGCGGGAATCAATATACTGATCGCCGGCGCGAAGGAGGACAACGCGCTAGTCAGAAAATACACGGAGCTCAGGGAGAGGATCGCTCGACGTCTAGCGAGCGCCCCCACCAGCATTGACGATCCGGAAGACCAGGCGGCGAGGACAAAGCGTATTGAGGCAGCGTCCAACCTCCTGGTTCAGCGTGAATATGCCCTCTACGACGAAGCGTTTTCCAGCGTGGATCCCAGGAAGAAGATAAGCCTGCTGGACGAGCTGATCAAGCTGAATCCGCGCACGCGTTATCTGAAGGACTCGCTGCTCATTTACTATCTTGCCTACCGCCAGTTAGGGGACACGGCCGGCGCGGTATCGGCCGCGGAGAAGTTACTGCAGATAGACGCCGGCCACGAAGACGTACTGTTGTTCGCCGCCGACTATCACTTCCGGCGCAAACAGGATGCGCGCAAAGTCTTGGATTACTGCGAGCGCATCGTTGCGGTGATGAACGCGAAGAAAAAGCCGGGCGCCCTGAGTGACGCGGAGTGGAGCCATCAGAAGGCTCTTTATAGCGGAACGGCCCACTACATGGCCGGCACCGTCTATTTGAACGAAAACCAGCATGAGGCCGCAAACCGCGCGTTGCGCCTGGCTCTTCCCGACGTCAAGGGGAATCCCGCCTTGCTCCCCGCGGTGCTGACGTCTCTTGGCTGGTCAAACTATCAACTGGGGAAATACGCCGATGCGGTGGGCTTTTACAAGCAGTGCCTGTCGTTTGGCGGCATTTACAAAGAGCAAGCTGAGAAGAATCTCGCCGCCATCAAGGCTGAGCACAACATTCAGGAGTAACACCACGATGCTGTACGAAAGCCGCCGGCGACTTAGTAACTAAGGTGCGCTTCGGATTAGTACGAGTAAGTGCTCAGTTATTGGCAACTAAGTGAACGAAATAATTGAGATGTTCGACGTTCACTGCTACGCTCGTCAAGTCGGGAATCGGGAGGACCGGAAAACCATGCGGCGAATAGCTCTTGTCGGGACGCTTTGCTGTTCTTTGATAGGCATTGGAGGCCGAATGAAGGCCGAAGAGGATGGCGAGGATGCCAGAATTCGCCACGTGCTGGTGATTAGCCTGGATGGCACGCATGCGCTGGACGTCGCTAATTACATCGCGGCCAATCCTCATTCGACGTTGGCGCGGCTCGCCGCCGGCGGCGTCGATTTCACCAACGCCCACAGCACCAAGCCGAGCGATTCCGTCCCCGCCACGGCCGCGATATTCACCGGCGGCACCCCCGCCGTTACCGGTTTGTATTACGACGACGCCTACAATCGCAAGCTCTCTCCCGCGGGATCGGCCTGTGCCACGGTGGGCGCGATTATCGACCTCAAGGAAGGCATCGACATCAACCCGGCTGCGCTCGATGGAGGCGGTGGCATCGACCCCAAGAAAGTGCCGCTCGATCCCGCGAAGGGCTGCACGCCGGTGTTTCCACATAACCTGATTCGGGTGAATACGATTTTTGAGGTGGCGAAAGCCGAAGGGCTCCACACTGCCTACTCCGAAAAGAGGCCGTCCTACGATTTTCTGAATGGCCCGTCGGGAAAAGGCGTGGACGATCTTTATACGCCGGAGATCGCATTCAACAACCCCACCGCCAATGCGACTCTGAAGGATATCGCCAAAACCGAAGCCTTCGACGAGCTGCGCGTGGTGTCCATCCTGCATGAAATCGATGGAAAGGATCACACTGGGACGAAGGCCGCGCCGGTGCCTGCTATCTTCGGCATGAATTTTCAGGCCGTAAACTCGGCAAAGAAGTCGGTGGTCGCATATTTAGACAGCTTCAGTACTCCGAGTGCGGGTCTGACAGGCGCGCTCAACTACATCGACGGCGCGCTGGGCCGCATGGTCGCCGAATTGAAAGCGAAGAACCTGGATACTTCAACGGCGATCATCGTCACGGCGAAACATGGAGAGACCGCGCTCGATCCCGCGCATCGCACCGTTATCTTGACCTCGGTGATTCCCGGCATCGTCAACAGCGTGAATCCGGCGTTGCTGTCCAAGAAACCGGTCACCCAAAAGAGCAACGCGTTCATCTGGCTCAGCGACCAGAGCCAGACTAAGACCGTCGTGCAGACACTAACTTCTCCGGCGAATCAAGCGCTAGCCGGTATCGGCCAGGTGCTGTCCGGCGAATCGCTCAAGCTTCTCTTTCCCGATCCATTGGCGGATCCCGCCGTGCCCGACATCATTGTCGTGGCGAACACAGGCGTGAACTACGAGCCCACGGCCAACAGCGCCACGCTGGCCGAACACGGCGGCTTGGGTGAAAACGACACCCATGTCCCATTGATAGTTTTCACCCCAGGCCGGAAAACTCCAGCGGTGGTCCACGCTCCAGTCCAGACCACCCAGATAGCCCCGACGGTTCTGTCGCTTCTGAGACTAAATCCGAACGACCTCCAAGCGGTCCGCTTAGAAGCAACCCAGATACTGCCGTTCATACAAACAAATGAGGACCACTAGCGATTAGGGGGTTGTGGCGCGGCCTTCAGGCTGCCGCATCGAGACTCGTCTCGATGCTTGGGGACAGTCAAGCGATCCCTTCCAGGTCCCCGTATCCTCGATCGCCCCACGAAATCAACCCGGGCGACTCATCGGACCACCAAACCAAAACGCGCCCAAACAGCGCTTCATCCCGCGCCAGCCTGAACACCGCGTCCGCAACCTCATCAAGTTGCAGCAACCTCTGCGGCGCGCCCCGTTCCCCGCGCTCAGCAGGCGTCAGCATCTCCCAATAAGCTCGAACTTCATCCGTCGCGATCCATCCAGGCGCGAAACAATTCACCCGAATATGTTCTTTCTCCTTTAACCATCCAAGGCCCGTGGTAAGTCGAATAACTCCCGCCTTCGAGGTGTCGTAAGCCGGAGTCCCTCCACCTTTCTGTCGCCCATGCCAAAGCGCCGATATCGAACTGATGTTGACGATTGCTCCGCCACCCCTGCGCCGCAAGGCATCGATCGCGAATCGTGTTCCGTACATCGTTCCCAGCAGGTCGGTTTGCAAAGTGTCCGCCCAATGTTCGAGCGGCGCGTCCGGGCGGAATGGCGCCGAAGCATTGTTTACCAGTACGTCCAGTCCACCGAATGTCTTCTCGGCAAACTCAATCAGACCGCGTACTTGCTCCTCAACACCGACATCGGCGTGAAAGAAAACCGCCCGCCCGCCTTCACTTTCGATTAGCGCCACGGTTTCCCGCCCGCCGTCGTCGTGAATATCCGAGACGGCCACCGCGGCTCCTTCC
>CATPCJ010000404.1 GCA_955652915.1 uncultured Bryobacteraceae bacterium | reverse complement strand
TGATCGCCGAATCCGATGCGAATTTCAGGATTCGAGCCAGTGGACGCTGGGAGCCTTATGTTGACTTGATACAAACCGGCGAAGCCCGGCGCAATGCCGGCGTATGTAATGTTACTTGTGTCGATGGCGGTTCCATCCAAGACCACTTTCAAGTCGGCCAGTTGTTTCAGCGGCGCGGCCCGCGTGGGCAGTTCGCAATACTGCCCCGGCGGAACCGTCTGTCCTAAACCGGTAACATATAGAACTACGTCTTCACCCGGCTTCACGGGCTTGTCGGGCGTAATCGCAGACCCGTCGTCTCGCGTCGTCACGGCATTCTGCGCATCGAGTTGAAACAGACCGGGAGCGGCGGCCGCGAGTTGAATCGGTACCAGGGGACCGCTCAACCCATCGATGACGACTTGCACATCGGAGGCGCCGGGCAGCAAATTTGGAGGTACAAGAAAATTGATTTGTAGCGGCGAAACGTAATAAAGGTTGGCGAGAACTCCGCCTACCAGGATGCGAACGCCGGTCCCTGGCAGCACCGTTGGAAGCAGCCCTCCGCGAATGTCGTCCGCCGTGAGCCATTTCGTTCCGTACGCCAGACCAGTGCCGTAAATGGTAGCGATGGTGTTCGGGGCCAGCGGGCCCGCCAGATTGTCGGCCGCATTCACGATGCCGGCCGCGGAATAGGAAGGGGCCGCTTGTAGCGTAGCGGCGAGAAGTATTAGAAGAAAGCGCGCGGACATTCAGTGAAGTAGTGTGCAACTACTACGGGAAAGTCTCAGGAATAGCGCGGCACCGAAGGATCAATTTCGAGACTCCAGCGATCGATGCCACCGGCCATGCTCTGGCATTCGCCGACGCCCTGTTCCCGCAGCCAGTGAACTACATTCAAGCTGCGGACGCCGTGGTGGCAGAACACGATCAGCGCGCCTTCGTCGCTGCGGGCTTCCAGGCGCGATAGCTCGGCCGGGACGGAGCGCATGGGGATTAATTCGGCGCCCGCTATTCGAGTTTGCTGAAATTCAGATGGCTCCCGCACGTCGATCAGAGCTAGTTTCTCGCCGGCATCCAGCCGTTGCTTTACTTCTTGGGGCGTTATTTCAAGGGGCAGGGTTTCGTTGGACAATTCGGTTCCCGTCCTCATGATATCCGCCCGAACAGCCGGCTGTCCCAGTGCACTGGCTTGGCCGCTGTGGCGCGTATCTTGACGAAGTCCGGATGATTCTGATTAATGGCAATATTGCGCTCGGGTCTTGCAATCGCGGACGGCACAATGAGCACCGCGGTGCGGCCCTCATCGTACCAGTCGTCCCCGTATGCCCGGCTGGAACGCTGGTCGGCTGCGTCCCAACCGCGGATATCGCCCTCCTTCAACTCCTCAATCTTCACTGCATGGCCAATCATGATTTCGATCCAGGATTGACTTCGCGGGATGCGGCCGATGTTGGTATGCGCCAAAACTTCCAGCATCGCGCCGGCGTACGTTTCCGCGGCATAGATTATGCGGCGGCCGGGCGAATTCCAGCGGCCCCCGAAAGAAGCGGCTCCCTGTCCATCGAATATGCGGTGACGGCGGTCGGCAATGCGGTAGGCGCGAAGTGCTCTACTACGCGGGGAGGCCATGGAAGATTTTGTCAAGAATTTCTTCAGCCTGGCGTGCGCCGAGCTCGGTCATGGAAACTTCCAATGGAGTTTTTCCGCGCAGGGCCGGATGAGGCGTGGTGACGAACAGACGGGCATCCTCGCGGCTGCCCCACACGTACTCCGCATTAGCGATCACGCGGGCGATTCGTTCGGTGCGTTCGCTTTCGGCGGCGCTGAGCCGGTCCCGCCGGCGCTTGAAAGTGGCTTCGGGCACGATGCGATTCATTAACTGCCGCTGCTCGGCTTTCCCTTCGTAGACACGGCCGGCGGTCAGACGGAGAGCGGCCTTAGGCAGCCCCTGAGATACGGCTTCGTTCAGCGCGGAGACTGAGGAAAGGCGGCGGCCCAGGACTTGGGTGCCGCCCAGGACGTCGGCAATTCGATTCGGAGTAATCATGGCTCTGGTATCACTGTAACACTATTTCGGTATCAAATGATACCGATTCCAAGCCGTGACTATTGGACCTTACAACACTGCTGGCAGGGCCTCAATCCGCCTCCTGCAATGCTCCAGAACAATCGGTCCCCTCCATTGTCCATCGCTGTCTCGCCTTTACTTCAGGATTATCAGGCTCTTCAGGTCCTTCAGCGCGGACCCATCGGCATGTGTGAGTCTGAGGTCGAGGGAGGTCAGGCTCTTCAGGTCCTTCAGTGCGGACACATCGCTGACAGGTGTGCCGCTGAGGTTGAGGGAGCCCATCAGCGCCTTGTCCAGGTCGTTGAATTTCGTGATGAGTAAGATCGCCGCGGCAGCGAGCGCCGTGAGTTGCCCGACCCAGGAAGTGGCCAATCGGATTAAACGATCCACTGGCAGGAGGAAGAACATGATTGTGGCGGGCATACCGCAACGGGAACTGAGCTGGGCTCCATTGACGCGGGTTTTGACTTTTTTCATCGCTAGCGAGTCAAGCTCGGTTGCCGGTGGCGCCGTCGCTGTTAATCAAAGCGGCGAATCGCTTGATGCCGTACATCCAGTTCGATCAGTAATATTGGGCAACGAAGGGAGCGGTCCCTGTGTACGTGATCTTCAGATACATCCCCGGAAGAAGATAAAATCTTGTATTCTGCGGAAATGGCGCTGTGCCATCGGTATCGTAGTTTGTCCCATCCATGCTCATGCCTACGCTAGTAATGTTGTTACCGCTAACAAACACACTCATCGGCCTGCCAGTCAGATTGCGAAAAGCGTAGGGAGAGGCGGAAACCGATGGAACCACGCGATTGACCGTGCTGTCTTGGAATCTATTGCTGCCGTCCCCGTTGTTGGTAAAGCGGGAGCCGCCTACGCTGACCATCGGCGCGGTGAACAGATTGCCGAACGACGTTGAGTTGCAAAGCACGCCGGTGGTTCCGTTGCTGACTGTGACCGAAAACGTATCGCCCTGGGTATTATTGCCACCAAAATTTGCGCCGCCCCAGGTGGAGACTCCGGTCCCTGCGCTGCCGGGCTGGACTATCAGGTCCCAGTGGTTTCCATATATAGTGTTTACGGGAATTGAGCTTGACGTTCCTACCAGAACGCTCACGGAATTGTTTTGATGAATGGCCGGGGACGTTATGCGATTCGTCTGGAATGTGCTCCCGCTGCCCCCTGGATTATCGATTTGAATGCCAACCAGACCGCCGTTTATTTCATTGACAACAATGTCGTTATTCACGAAGATCCCGTTACCGTTAGTGAGTCCCAAGCTCAATGCCGGGGCGGAAATCTGGACCCCAATCCCCTTGGTGGGGTCGGGTGCATAATTTGTGGTCGAGACCACCGGAACAATGTGGCCCAGGCGAAACGTGTTCGACGTGAACCCGGCAAAGCTTTCCCCGTTGTCATGCTGTGGATTGAAATGGACCGCCGCCTTTGTCCCGGGATAAATGATCTGGGAATCATGAAAATCAACGGTCGTCAGGTCCGAGGAGTCGAATGTAATGAAATCATTACTTGCTGTCCCGGAATACACTAAGTTGACGTTATTGAACTCATAATAGTTATTCCAGCCAGTCGGGAAAGCGACCGATGTAGAACAAAGGATCTGGGAGAGATCTGAACTGCCGTGACCGGGCGGGGTGATTCCCCCGCCGCGAACAATCAGCGGATACGCATGTTGCTGCGCGTAATTGATCGCCTCCTGGAGTCCCTGTGTCGTCGTTCCAGTCACACTAAGAAGTGAGCCATCAGGTTTGTAGACATTCCAGGCCGGAGGATTGCTGGCGTCGTGGGCCATTGTTACCGTACCTGGAAGCGTCTGAGCAGCAACTGACAGCACTACGGCTGCCCCGAGGATAAGAACTTTAGGAGCAACAGCTCTTCGTCGAAACGTTGTCATTGTAACCTCCAAATCCAGATTTGCTTATCACGAGGATCTTCCGCCCGGCGCATGCACCCGGGTGGCAGAACGTGCGAGCACAGCAATATTTGCAACCGCCTCAAGTTTAAACCCTCTGATTGCCGTCACTACGGTCCGAGATTCGGGACGTTCAAACGTTCCGCATCCTTGCTTGTAGCAATGTTGGTGTATTGATGTGAGAGTGTCAAGCGAAATAGCTCCTTATTGCTGCTACTACTACAATGGACATATTATGGCGATCTCTTCAGCTTGCGGCCAGACCACCGGTTCGCGCCTCCAAATTCTCCCGCAAAGCTGAAGAGATCTTTTTCAATCACACATGGTTCTGTAAAATTCGTCCCAATCCTTCCCATCACTTACCCAAACCCAGCCCCAATACCCTACCAACCTACTGGTAAAGTCAATGCAGGACGGGGCCGTGCCCTATCCGGAAAGAGATTGGCTTCGTTTTGTAAAAACATGGGTGGCTTCCGCCCAACCATCAGTTGGCTTCGTTTTCCCTAATCTCTATTCGGCAGCCGCTCCGCGATCGGTGGGTTCGAATTCGCACTTTTCGGTCGCCGGTAATCTTAGTGCTGGCAGGGACACGACACTACTGCGGAATACATCGAGAGAAGCAGCCTCGTCGAAATGGACCTAATAACCGAAATGGCCTATGGAACCGCGACTGTAAGGAAGCGTCGCAGCGTCGCCTCTGTAACATCGAGACCGGCCTGTTCGAGCAGGAAATGGATAAACAAAAAAAGAAACGGTCGAAGCAGCCTAGCGATGTTGAACCGCGTGGAGTCGAACCTCGAGCGCACTTACTCCCGCGTCCTCCGCGGCTTACTCCGTCTCCAGCAATTCCGCGAATCGCATCCCAACGCCGGAAGCAAAGAGGGTGAAAAACGAACCGAATCCCAAGAACGCACACCTAATGCACACCGCCGTGCAGCAGCCATATGTGCGTTACCCGACAGGAAGTTCCGATCCCGCGGCGGTCCCTTAATAATTTTCTTGATACTGGCACCTCCCGAGATTGGCGCTCAGTGATTGCCGACTAGCCGTTATGCTATGTTCATACCGCTGGGACTTCTCCTATGACACGAAACATCACACTCACTATTAACGGAAAGAAGTGGAGCGACACCGTCGAGCCGCGCCTTCTCTTGATCCACTACCTGCGGGAAACGGCGGGCCTCACCGGTCCCCACATCTCCTGCGAAACATCTTTGTGCGGCGCATGCACCGTGCATCTCGACGGCAAGGCCATCAAGAGCTGCACCATGTTCGCGGTGCAGGCGGACGGGCGCGAGATCCTGACTATTGAAGGACTCGGCTCCGGCGGGAAACTCGATCCGATGCAGGAAGCGTTCTGGAACGAGCATGCGCTGCAGTGCGGCTTCTGCACGCCCGGCATGATCATGACCGCCAAGCAAATCGTGGAACGGAATCCCAGCCCCACCGAGCAAGAAATCCGTCACGGCCTGGAAGGAAATCTGTGCCGGTGCACGGGCTACCAGCACATTGTTAACGCGGTGAAAGCAGCCGCGGCGAAGGCGTAAGCGAGGACAACATGGCCACAACAATCACCAAGACCGAAACTCTGGTTGGCAAACGCATCCGCAGGCGCGAAGATCCGCGGCTGATTACCGGTACGGCTACCTACGTCGACGATCTGCAAATGCCCGGCATGCATCACGCCTGCATTGTGCGCAGTCCGCATGGTGCGGCGAAGATCAAGTCGATCGACACGAAACCGGCGTCGGATCTTCCAGGCGTCGTCGCCGTGTTCACTGGAAAAGACACGGAAAAGATAGCGCCCGTGCCCTGCGGCGCTTCACTGCCGGGCTTGCGGGTTCCGCATCATCACGTGTTGGCGATGGATCGTGTATATTTTCTCGGGCATCCCGTGGCGGTGGTGGTTGCCACCGATCGCTACATCGCCCGTGACGCGGCCGACCTGGTGGAAGTGGAATACGAACCGCTGCAGGCCGTGACGGATCCGGAAAAGGCCATCGCGCCCGGTGCTCCGCCGGTGCATCCCGAATGGCCCGACAACACTGCTTTCAATTATCACCAGGAAGGCGGCGACGTCGACAAGGCTTTCGCCGAAGCGGATGTCGTGGTGAAACAGCGCATCACCAGCCAGCGCTTGATTCCGGCTCCCATGGAAACGCGCGGAGTAGTGGCGGAGTGGCTCGCGGGCGATCGGGCGCTCACGCTGCATTCCTCCACGCAGATTCCCCACTTGCTGCGATCGTTGATCGCGATGATGCTGGGGCTTGAGGAAAACCGGCTGCGCGTGGTGACGCCCGAAGTGGGTGGCGCGTTTGGCTGCAAGCTGAACGTATATGCCGAAGAGGCTTTGATGGGCTTCGTGGCGATGAAGATCGGCAAACCGGTGAAGTGGATCGAGAGCCGGCGCGAGAATTTCACTTGTACCATTCATGGCCGCGGGCATGTGGATTACTACGAGGTCGCCGCCAAGCGCGATGGAACGATCACCGGCATCAAGCTGAAGTTGATTCAGGATCTGGGCGCGTATCACCAATTGCTGACGCCGGCCATCCCGACGCTTTCAGTGCTGATGATGCCGGGGCTTTATGCTTGCCGGAACATTCGCGCCGACATTGTCGGCGCATTTACCAACGCAGTTCCCACCGATGCGTATCGCGGCGCGGGCCGTCCGGAGGCGACGCACGGCATCGAGCGAATGGTGGACATTCTGGCGGCCGAATTGAAAATGGATCCGGTGGACATCCGCCTCAAGAATTTCGTCGGCAACGATGCATTTCCATACACCACCGCGACCGGATTGATTTACGACAGCGGGAACTATGCCGCTCCGTTCGAGAAGGCGCTCGGAATTGTGAAATACAAAGAGCTGCGTGAGGAGCAGAAAAAAGCGCGCGCCGAGGGGCGGCTGTTTGGGATCGGCATGTCGACCTACGGCGAAATTTGCGCCATGGGACCATCGCCGGCAACCGCGGCCGGCGGCTGGGAAAGCGCGACGGTCAAGATTGAACCCAGCGGCAAGGTTACGGTGATGACCGGCGCTTCGCCGCATGGGCAGGGCGAGGAGACCACCTTCGCGCAAATCGCGGCGGACGAATTGGGAGTCGGCATCGACGATATCCTGGTGCTGCACGGCGACACCGCGGTGGTGCAGTATGGCATCGGCACCTTCGGCAGCCGTGGCACGGCCATCGGCGGCACGGCCATGTATTTCGCCATCCAGGATTTGAAAAAGAAGATCAAAAAGTATGGAGCGATGCTGTTGAACAGCGACGACGTGTCGTTCGCCAACGGCGTTTGCACCGATAACCTAAGCGGAAAGTCAGTCACCTTGGCGCAAATCGCGGCGGCTTCTTATCGCGCCATGAGCTT
>CATPCJ010000403.1 GCA_955652915.1 uncultured Bryobacteraceae bacterium | reverse complement strand
TTGCTGGTAGACCTGATAGCCAGGCCATCCCAGGATTCTAGTCCAGTCTCTAAATCGCAAAGCACCGTTAGTTTAGCCGATCAGCGACCTTCCGCCAAACGCACGCCAGCGCGGAGTTTGTCAGATTCCTGCGCAGAGCCGGCTTTCTGTTCGTCTAGTTCGAGCCGCCGTTTTTCAATACCTAAGCGCTCAAGATCGGGATTCAAATCTGTCATGGATTGCACATAACGATAGCATGTTCCTAACGAACCAACTCCAGCGACTTCCGAAAGAGTGGCTCAAACTCGCTCGCCGCACCCGCCGCCTTGGCCTTCCGCACAGCCACTTCCGCAGTAGGCCGATTACAGCCCAGGTTCAGCAGCGCCGAGATTACATCCTGTTCCACCACGCTGAGCATCGCCATAGGCTTCTCAATTTGACCCGGACCCGCAGCCGGCGCCACACCTTCCAACTTGTCTTTCAGTTCCAGAATTATTCGCTCGGCTGTCTTTTTTCCGACGCCCGGTATGCGAACCAGTTGCTCGACGGCGCTATTGCGTATGGCGCCGATGAGGTCTGGCGTAGGCAAGCCCGACAAAACCGTGATCGCTAACTTTGGACCGATGCCGCTTACCGAAATCAACCTTTCGAATATCGTCTTCTCTTCGCTCGTCAGGAAGCCGAACAGAGCCAAAGCGTCCTCGCGAACATGGGTATGGATACGAAGTTTTACTTCGGCGCCGGTTTCGGGCAGCGCGGAAAATGTGGAGACGGGAATCAACACGTCGTAACCCACGCCCGCGGTTTCCACAATCACCTGGTTCGGATGCTTCTCGAGAATTTTGCCGCGGAGGAAGGCGATCATCTGGGAACGCTTATTTCCCGTCCGTCTCCACAATCGCGGTCAGCACCAGATCTTTCAGCGATGCGGCATCCGAAAACAAAGCCCAGTAAACTTCGCCCGTGAGATCGTCCACTTCGCCGTTCGACGACACGATGCGTCCCGGAGTCTTGACGATAAACATGAGTGGGGTTAAGCCCCCGCCCTTGCTGGACGGAGGACCGGCGGAGGGGTCGGGTTGAGAGGGCTTCGAAGACGCAAAGCTGGTGGCGATTAATTTTCGGACTACGTCGCGCCGCTCCGAGACCTGCATCTTGTCACCGAATTGCTCCTCGAGAGCCTTCATCATTACGGCGCCCAGGCGCTGCGTCATGCGGCGCTCGGCCAGATCGGGATGCAAGAGTCCGATGGCGAGCAGTGGATCGCCGGGGCCGAACATCACGGGGAAAATCAGCTCCGCCCCTTTGTCGGCAAGAGCGCGCGCATTCGCATCCGTAGCCAGCGATTTTGGTAGAGCGGCCTTGATCTCCGCAAGATCTTCAGGCTTGATACTGGGCTTGGGTGGATCGCCTTTCCACTTCAGAGTCTCGCGATATTCGAAACGGCGTGGACCAGAGCGCGTAACGGTAACTTCGTTTACGAGGGTGAGCTTTCCTGCCTCGCCACCCTTGAGCGACACATCGCCTTCGAGTTTGGCTCCGGCAGCGAGTGTGCGGACGAGGGTCACCACGCGATCCTCGTTCTTTTTCGTTTCGGTGGACTTCCAGCCCGCGCCGGAGGGAAGGACAAAAGTGTCTTCCACCGTGGGCGCCATGTTGCCTTCTTTCTTTTCCTGGCCGGTGAAGGCGTCCGTTCGCGTCCAGGAACCGTTGCTATTAATTGCCGTGGTGACCCGGGCGCGCGCGCAACCGCTCAACAGGACGAACGCAAGCAGTGAGATCAAAGCAGCAGTGAATCGCATGGGCTGATCGTATCACGATGCCGGAAAACGTGTGGCACAGGCATTCGTGCCTGTGTGGATCTTAGAGCGATTTTTCACAGCTTCCTGTCACCGCATTTGTTTCACTTCACGCGCGTATTCGTCCCCTCGCTCATCAGACTCCACTTCGTCCCATCTTCGGAATACTCCGCGCGATAGGTAACCGTTGTGGCCGACGTGAAATCGTTCACCGTACGGAAGCGGATCTTCTTCCCGTTGTCTTCGAATTCGCCGGAGTAAGTCCACCGCTTGTCCTCGATGGTCAACTTTGGCGTTCGCACGCGCGAGTTGTTGCGGGAGAGGCCGAAGAATGCGTAGGAACGATCGGTCTCGTTGTAAGTGTAGATGCTCAGATCGTTTTGCGTGGTTCCCTCCGGCAGGTGGACAATCTGATCGCATACCAGAAATCCGTGGTTGGGCGACCAATTACAATTCGTCTGAGCCGAATTTGTCCCGGCCTTACTATAAGCGGAATCCTTCGATGTTCCCTTTCCCTCCCACATGCCCAGAAATGCCCCGAGAGCATCGATGCCGGCGGCCTGTAGCGACGATGCAAGAGCCAGGAATATCACTACACTAATGTTCTTCATAAAGAAAGCATAACGCCGGTGCTACCATGCACGTTTGCGCATCGGCGTTCATACATCTATTTCAAAATCGCTCGAGAACGCGGCCGTCACCGCGGCGCGGGCGGGCGCGAACACGTTTCAGATCTTCTCCGCAAGCCCGCGCATGTGGCGCGCTTCTTCACCTGCCGCGGGCGAGATTAATCTGCTGCGGCGGGCGCGCGAGCGTTACGATCTTTATCCACTGGTCATTCACGATAACTACTTGATCAATCTCGCCTCATGCACTGAGACGCTGCGAATACAGTCGACTGCGGCATTTCGCGGAGAGATCGAGCGGGCGCTCGCCATCGGCGCCGAATATCTCGTCGCGCATCCTGGAAATTGCAAAGGCTATTCAGTCGAAGAAGGAATCATCGCCGTGGTTCGCTCGTTGGCGGAAGCCGGGCAAGGATTGGATACCGCGAACCTCACAGTACTGCTCGAGAACACCGCGGGATCAGGAGCCGCACTGGGTAGCCGGCTGGAAGAACTGGCGATGATGCGCCAGTACGCCGCCGAATTTACCGACCTCAAAATCGGCTTCTGCATCGACACCTGCCACTGCCACGCCTCCGGCTACGATGTCACGTCCGCCGCGGGAGTCAAGAAAACCGTGGCCGATCTCGACCGCATTCTCGGCATCGATAACGTCCGGGTGATTCACGCCAACGATTCCAAAACTCCATTCGGTTCCCACGTCGACAGGCACGAACACATCGGACACGGCTATATTGGAGAAGAAGGGTTTCGCCGGCTCCTCAATCATCCGCAACTTCGCTCCAAGGCCTTCATCCTCGAAACACCTAACGATGAGGAAGGCGATGAATCGAGGAACATCGAAACGCTAAAACGACTATGCCGGAAAAGCAATACGACTTCAAACAGATCGAAATGAAGTGGCATGAGCGCTGGAACAACTCCAACTTGTTCCAGGCCGAAGAGGATTCCAGCAAGCCCAAATATTACGTGCTCGAGATGCTGCCGTATCCCAGCGGCACGCTGCACATCGGCCACATTCGCAATTACGCCATCGGCGACGCCCTGGCGCGCTACAAGTGGATGCGCGGCTTCAACGTGCTTCATCCCATGGGTTGGGACGCCTTCGGTCTGCCCGCGGAAAACGCCGCTATTGCTAACCAACGCGATCCGTACGAATGGACCAGGTTCAACATCGAGAACATGAAGCGCCAACATCGCCGCATGGGCTTCAGTTACGACTGGCCGCGTGAAGTGACAACTTGCGATCCCAAGTATTACCGCTGGAATCAGTGGTTCTTTCTGAAGATGCTGGAGCGCGGGCTGGCCTATCGCAAGCGGGCGCTGGTGAATTGGTGCAATGAGTGCGGCACCGTGCTGGCTAACGAACAGGTGGTGGATGGATGTTGCTGGCGTCACGAATCCACGCCTGTCGAACAGCGCGCGTTGGAGCAGTGGTTCTTGCGCATCACCAGTTACGCCGACGAGCTGCTGAACGAAATTAAGGATCTGGAAGAAGGTTGGCCGGAGCGCGTGCTGATCATGCAGCGCAATTGGATCGGCCGGTCGGAAGGGGCCGAGGTCGATTTTCATCTCGAAGGAACCGGCACGCCCATCCGCGTATTTACCACGCGCGTCGACACCATCTATGGCGCCACCTGCGTCATCCTTGCGCCTGAGCATCCGTTGGTTGCGGAACTCGCGAACACCGATCTAAAAACGCAAGTGAAGCGCATCATCGATTCGCGCGCCAGCAAGGGTCCGGGCGATATCGAAAAAGAGGGATTGTTCACCGGCAAGTACGCCATCAATCCTTATAGCGGCGAGAATGCGCCTATCTGGATTGGCAACTTCGTGCTGATGGGTTATGGAACCGGCGCAATTATGGCCGTGCCCGCGCACGACGAACGCGATTTCGAATTTTGCAAACAGTATGGCCTCCCGATTCGACCGGTGATTCGTCCGAAAGACAGCGAGCTGGCTGATGCGGCCGCCATGACCGCCGCTTTTACGGACGACGGCATCGTTGAAAATTCCGGGCCCTATTCCGGTCTCGCGAGCGAGGAAGCGCGGCGCGTGATGACGGCGAAAGCGGAGGCCGGGGGATTCGGCAAAGCGGCGGTTACCTATCGCATCAAGGATTGGGGCATTTCGCGCCAGCGCTATTGGGGCACTCCCATCCCGGTGATCCACTGTCCGACGTGCGGTATTGTTCCAGTGCCGGAAAAGGATCTGCCGGTCGTTCTTCCGCTCAAAGTTCCGATCACAGGCAAGGGGCGATCGCCGCTGGTCAACGTTCCCGAGTTCATGAACGTGAAGTGTCCGAAGTGCGGCGAAGATGCCCAGCGCGAAAGCGACACGATGGATACGTTTGTGGATTCCTCGTGGTATTTCTATCGCTATTGCGATCCGAACAATTCCGATGCGCCGTTCGATTCGTCGAAGATTGCCTACTGGTTTCCGATCGACCAATACATCGGCGGCGTAGAGCACGCCATCCTGCATCTGATTTACTCTCGTTTTTGGACGAAGGTGATGCGCGATACGGGAATGGTCACCAACAGTGAGCCGGTGCGGCGCCTGTTCACACAGGGCATGGTGATCAAGGACGGCGCGAAGATGTCGAAATCAAGGGGCAACGTGGTGAGCGCGGACCAGATGATTGAGCGCTTCGGCGCCGACACTGGCCGCCTTTTCGAACTCTTCGCCGCCCCTCCTGAAAAGGAAATGGATTGGACCGACGCCGGCGCCAGTGGTTCGTACGCCTTCCTGGGACGCGTCTATCGCTTCGTAACGCGCAACGCCGGAAAGGCATCGGGCGGCTCTGGCGAAGCCGACCGCAAGGTTCAACGAAAGCTGCACCAGACCATTCTCAAGATCACCGCCGACTTCGAAAGCCGCTGGCATTTTAATACGTCCATCGCGGCCTTGATGGAGCTGATGAACGAAGTGACGGCCGCCGAGAAGCAAATTTCAGCTCCCGTCATAGCCGAAGTGCTGGAGAAGCTGACGCTGTTGCTGGCGCCGTTCGCGCCATTTATCGCCGAAGAATTGTGGGAAGAACAGGGACGCGCCGGTCCGGTCTTCAAACATGCATGGCCGGTCTCAGATCCCGATCTCGCGCGCGAAGACGAAGCGGAGGTGGTGATCCAGGTGAATGGCAAAGTGCGCGGACGCATCCCGGTCGCGTTTGGAACCACTCGCGAGATGCTGCAACAGCGCGCTCTGGACGATGGCAAAATCAAAGCTCTTCTGGATGGCAAGCAGGTAGTAAAGATAATCGTGGTTCCCGACAAACTGGTCAATATCGTTGTGAAGTAAAAACCACTCGACCGGTCCGGCGTCTTTATTCGGCGGTGGAGCGTACGGCCGGTCTCGCCGGAGCGACGCCCACACCCAGATGATCGTAGTGCAACAGAGCGTTAAACAATAGAAAGTAACTTCCTTGGGTGGCGTTGCGCCAGATCGGATTATTCGCGAACAGCAGCACGTGGCCTTTGCCGCGCGGCACATCCACCACGGCTGGTCTGTTGGCCAGTTCGCGGCCGCCCGCCAGCATTCCGGAAATCAACAGATCTTTCTCGTCGGAGAAGCGCAGTACGACGCGTGGACGGAATTCAGGCGCCGGCAGAAATCCGCGCAGAGCCTCGCGTTGTTCATCGTCCAACGGAGGCTCCTCGCCGGGCCGCGCTTGCGGACGCTCCGCCGGCGCGACGAATTCACGGCCTTGCGGGATGTCGGGATCGGTGAGTGTGCCGCGGCCTGTGGGCCTTCCAACGGGGGCATCGCCGAATTGCCCGCCGCCTCCGCCTCCACCGCCCAGGCCGCCGGTCGCGCTCACTTGCAGCACTGGAGCCTGGTTGAAATAGATAGCCAGGTTGTCGCCATAGCCGTACACGATCGGGCTCTTCTTGTCCGCGACGATCGAGCTCAGCACGCTGCCCCGCACCTGCAATTCGCGCGCCGGCACGATGGAGACGCCTTCGATCAAACCGTAATCGATCGGAACCGAATCGTTGCCGGCGATGGTGACGAACAGCCCGCCGTCGTCGACGAACTTCGAGATTTTCAGCAATCCTTCCAAACCCATGCCGCCGCGCATGTCGTCAGTCGTATCGGGCGACGAGCCCAGGTTTGGTGTAATATCGGAAGCTTTCCACGGTATGGGCTCGCCGCGCATCGGCAACCCGTTCACGATGCGCTGAGAGCTGCCGGGCGTGGGTCCAAGAATTATCGCATCGTACTTCGCCCGCAAGTCGGGAATCTGGCGCAGTTTTTGATCCGAGATGTACTCGTAGGGGATCTTCAAATGGTCGAATGCGTATCGATACCAACCTTCGCTCTGCGTGTTGAGCCAAGTGTGTACCAGGGCGATTCGCGGCGCGGCGATTTCATGCAGCGCGACTTTCGGAACTTCATCGACGGCCCACACCTTTACGCCGATATCGGTGGCGGCCAGTGCGATCCGGTCGCGAATACTCGCCGGATTGTCCTGAATTCGGATGACGAATGAACCCGCATGGAAATCCTGGCCGGCGGCTTTGAACGAATCCTCGGCGGCTCGCATCTTTACGTCTTTGAGACGGAAGCGGAAAGTAGCCAGCGTGTTGTCGGCGTTGTGATCGATGATATATGCGCCGTTGGCGGTGCTTCCCGTGAGCTTACCCTCGGCTTTCGCCTGCCCGCTCACCAGTGACATGGGGGCCTTGAGGATGGAACCGCCCGTAACGCGAATGGTCTTGACGTTGCGCAGCGCCCCCAGCGTCCAGCCCGTGTCGTCGTAGGGGCGTGGATCTCCGATGTTGTAATACTGCGTGTCCAGCAGCATGTCCGCCATGCGGCTGTAAGGTTGGTCCATGCGAATGACGTAACTGCCGGCGGGAATCTTGACCTTCTTTTCTTCCTTGCCCTGTTTGACGTCTACTTCGGTTTCGGCGGAGGAGCGATGCACTTCGACACCCTGTAATTGGAGAAGATTGACCAGCTCGGCACACTCGGCCGGACGCGGATCGTCGGCGGGAATCACCCAGGCGGCGGGCCCTTCCTTCGAAGATTTTTCAACCGATCGCTTGCTCTTCAGATAGAAATTGTCGAGGAACGTTTTGCGATTGTCCGCGGTGTAATTCATCGCGATCAGAATCGCGCTCTGCTGCATATTGATGTTGTTGCGGATGGACCAATTCACGCGCGGCAGCGGCGGATTCGGACGAAACCACGTTCGCGATGTTTGCGCCGCCGGAACCGTGCGCATGCCGGTGTCCGCGCCGCGTCCACCGAAGGTTTCATAGAAGCGGCCGATGGAGTTGTGCCCGTTGGCGACATAGAACATGTAGTTCGGAGCCCAACCGTCATAGAAGCCGTGCGTCCAGACTCCCGGCACTCCACGCTTGGTCATTTCTTCGATTTCGACGTATGCCATCTTCTGCCACTCGTCCACCACGATTGGATCGAGCCAGGCATTGTACGGGCCCATGCCGGTGGACGTGTAGAGAAACGGAACGGACTCGTGCAGATCGTGCAGCACCTGCGGATGCCAGTCCAGAAAGGTCTTCATCATGATCTTGCTCAACTGCAGCGCCATCCCCAGGCCGTCGCGATTGTTATCGTGGGCGACGTAATGGCCCCAGTAGACCAGCGGCGGCTGTGCTTTGGTTGGATTGGCGACATGATAATTGTAGACGTCCACTTCGCGGTCGCGCCCGTCCACTTCCGAGCAGGGAGTAATCAGAACGATAAGATTCTTGCGGATATTCTGGATGGTGGGCGAGTCTTCCACCGCGAGCCGGTAGGCCATCTCCATCAGCATTTCAGGCGAGCCGGTTTCGGGCGAGTGTATGCTCCCGGAGGCCCAGTACATCGGAACGTCTTCCTCTATGAGCTGCCTGGCTTCCGCTTCCGATGTCTTGCGTGGATCGGCCAGGCGCGCATTGATCTGCCTGAAACGATCGAGTTTCTGGATATTCGCTTCGTCCGAAACGGCAACCATCAAAGTCTCGCGGCCTTCCTCCGACCGTCCGATGGAGAACACCTTCACGCGCGGCGAAGCCTTTTCGAGCTCCCGCATGTAGCGATAGATGTCTTTGGTGTAGGTGAGTTTTTGAGGAGTGCCGATGGGATAGCCCAGAATCTTTTCCGGCGTGGGAACCGTGTCGGATGCAGGCAGGTGATCGACCAATTCGGTCAGAAAGAAAGGCTCGGTGGTGTACTGCCGGATCTTGGCGGTGTACGCCGCGTCAAGTTTTTGCGGCTGAGGCGGCGCGGCGAAAAGCGAGAAGCACGCGACCAGCGTTGCGAGGACCAGCTTTTTGGAAGACATATGCTCCGATAATCATAGTATGTTGGCTGGCTGGTGATGTACCCAGAGTTCAGATGACCAAGGGAACACCATCCAAGCCAAGATGGCGGTCTGTCGACCAACAGCACCCGATCCGGAGTTCACGCATCATGGCCAGCCCGTGGGCATCGGCCAAAGTGAGATCCTGATCGGAGAACTTTTTCACGATGCGTCCCGCCTTGGCCAGTTCGGAGGTGTCGAAGCCTCGGATGGCCAAGACCGGTAGGGCATCGATGAATGCCAGGAATTGTATCGCTCTTTGCCGATCGTAGCGGCGGAGGAACCATCCGTGCCCTTCGGCGATAACCAGCGATGATGTAGTCAGCGGCGGTGGCTCCGAGAACAGACGGCGGAACAGTGCGTGGAAGCTATCCGACCGATCGAGAAAGGCGATGAAGGCTGAGGTGTCAACGTAACACTCAGTCTTTTTGGCCATAGACGATCTCGTCGAGAGACTGACTGGAACGACGGTTGCCTGTCTCGACGAAACCGGCGAACTTCATCCAAGGACCTTCTCCTCGGCAAGGGAGCGCCTCTCGGATCGCGCGCCGGACAAACGCCGCTACCGAGATACCTAACGATTGTGCCTCCGTTTTCGCCATAGCGTACTCCTGCTCATCGAGAGTGATCTGAGTACGGATCATGTTATCACCATATGATAGACATGATAACAAACTGCGCGACGCGTCACAGAGACATCTAATCCGACACCGCCATCTCGCCGGGGACAATAGGCCGGGTCCGCGGCAAGCGGCCTTGATGCGCAAGCCATCCGATTGCCGCCAGGATTCCAGTGAAGACGACCAGTTTTGCCGCGTCCGCGGCGCGTGAATGCGGGAGCACCTTCCAAAGGATGCCCAAGACGGGTTGGGCGATGCAACTTGCCCACACTGCCCCGTAAAAGTAGCGTCGCTCGTGGCCCTCGCCTTTCGTGGATGCTTTGACGCGCGGCAATAATCCGAAAGCGCCCAGCGTCCAAATAGCGGTGGCGATCGGAAAATAGCCGTATTCGTAGATTTGCTTCAAACGCCATGCCCCGCTGCTTACCGCGACCACAAGTCCAGCCAGATTCAGGACCGCGAAAGCGATGACTACGCTCCAGGCGAAGGTGTAGCAGATGCGGCGATAAAGCGGGTTCGGTTTGTCTTCCACGAAGCGGATAATGTAGGGTCTCGGTTCCACTCCCGGGAGTCGTCCGCGAAGGGCGGCGATTCCGGTGCCAAGCAGCACCAGGACCAGCCACGCCAGATTGCGCGAATCGAAGCCACGCTCAAACAGGGTGAACGTGGATGGTCCGGGCGCGATGAAGAATACGAAGATCCAGATGGGCCAGTGAGCCAGCCGGTAAGCCGGCTTGTTGCGCTCGCGGATCTTGCGGCCGCCGGCAAGCTCGACTTTAGCGGCAAGTGCCACGCCCTGCGCTAGGGTTGCTTCACGGGTGGCGGTTTCGGAGTTGCCGGTCTCGTGGGAGTAGGCACCAATGGAGTGCCCGGCCTCGTCACCGGAGCCGGAGTGCTCATGGTCGCCGAATTCTTGTCGTACAGGTCGATGATCTCCTTGGTGATATCGATGCTGGGCGACGCGTACATCACCGGCGTCTGGGGCGAGCTCACGTCCACCACCATGGCGTAGCCATTATCGCGGGCATAGCGTTCAATCACCGCCAGAATCTTTTGGCCGAGCTGCTGCAGAATCTTTTGCTGCTCCTGATCCATGTCCGCCTGGGCATCTTCAAAGTCGCGCTGCAGACTGGTGGTCTTCTGCTGGATATTCTTGTACAGCTCGGCCTTGGTGGCTTCGCTGAGCGTGTTGCTGCCCTTGTTGAGCTGGTCTTTGAGATTGTTGATGTCGGTCTGCTTCTGATCCAGCTCCTTGCGCTTCGGCGCAGCCTTGGAATCGAGCTCGGCGATGGCTTTTTGCCCGTCCTTGGTCGCCGCAATGGCGCCTTGAATACTGATCACGGCCACCTTGGTGGGACCTTGAGCATTGGCGGCCAGAGCCGCGGCTACCGCCAGCGTAAACGCCACAAACAACTTGCTTTTCACAGTGAAACTCCTAACCCTTGAAATCATTATATTCTATCCAAAATATTTGAGGCTATCCTCAGAAAGTCCGGCCGATGGAGAACCGGAAGGTGGAACGCTTTTCGAAGAACGGAATAGGGCGGCCTACCGACGTAATGGCGTTGAGGAACGTCGCGTTATTCGGAAAATAGGACCGGTCGGCTACGATCGGAGCCTGCAGATAGCCTTGGAAAATGCTCGGATTGTAGGCCCAATAAAGACGGAACGGCGCGTTGACGACGGGCATCAGAACCTGTAACTCGACGCCCGTGGATGCGCGCAACTTTTGGGTGCCCGGAGCGATGTAGGCGCGCCCGCTGAAGTCGGCTTGAGGAAACTGGGCGTTCAATTGATCCACACGCCCGGGATTCAGCTTAAGCTGTCCCGGCCGCGACAATTTATCGATACCGGCGTCGGCGAACAGAGCGAGAATGACCGGACCGAAAATCGGAATGCGGTACTCGAAGTTCCCGACGGCGTTGGTATCGCCGCCGGGGAAAGTAAGCTGATAAGTCGGAATGGTCTGGGTGACGTTCACGAAGGTCCTGGAGCCGTTCACGATCACCGGCTGCATGCGCGGCGAACCATCGTTATTCAGAACGTTGACCTGGGCCGTGCTGGGCAGGAATGCGATGGGGCTGATACCCCAGATTTCAAAGCCCCGAATATCGTTTTCACCACCGGTATAGTAGCGGGAGAACGGAGGCGCAACCTTGCCGCCGTATCCGCTCAGGAAGCGCCCCAGGAAGTGCATTCCGATCACGTGCCCCTTCTTAAAGCCCGCGCGGAAGTATTTGGCGTCGACGGTCGGCTCCAGAGTATTCACGTTTCCGCCCAAAAAGCTGCCGGAGAACGCGGTAGAGATG
The DNA here is from genome assembly GCA_955652915.1 of uncultured Bryobacteraceae bacterium. Taxonomy (GTDB): domain Bacteria; phylum Acidobacteriota; class Terriglobia; order Bryobacterales; family Bryobacteraceae; genus Palsa-89. The sequence goes on along the minus strand of CATPCJ010000403.1, from coordinate 5,789 downwards.
AAGAGCGACCTTCCCGCGGTAGGCGTGATGGGATGATTGACGCTGTTGAACGTGTAGGACGGAATAATCTTGCTGGTCCGGATACCGCTCAACTGGTTGGGGCCGCCCACGCCCTGAAAGTCGATGAATTGGAAATACTGGCTGGCCGACGTGGTTAGTGTCCGAATATTTGAAATGTCGAAGCCATAGGTCAGGCCGACCCGCGAGAATCCACGTTTGAGCAGATAGGACGTGAAAATCGTTCCACCGTAGCCGTTCGAGACGTAATTCAACAGGTTGCTCGAACCCAACTGGTTAAACAGCGGAATCAGGTTCCGGCCGGACAGAATGGACGCTTCGCGGCCTTGATCGTAGTTGAATCTGTTGGTGTACAGGGTGAAGCCGGTCTGGATGGGTTTATCCAATAAATAAGGCTCGGTGAATCCGAATTGAACCTGGCGGACGCGCGTGCCCAGTTGCGACGTCAGGCTCAGCGTTTCGCCCAGACCCAGGAAGTTGTTGGTGGAATACGAGAATCCGATAAAGCTTCCGGAGATGCCCGAGACGCCCCCGTTCAACTGAATGGAGTTCTTGCCCTGCTCCTTCACCTTGAGCGTGATATCGACCGTGTTGGTCTTGGTGTCCGTCTTGATGTCCGCCGCCTCTTCCGCCTTTAACGGCTGGAAATAGCCGAGCTGGTTGAGACGCAGGATGCTCAGCTCCCACATGCGGTTGTTGAAGATCTGTCCTTCATCGATCAGCATTTCACGCCGAATGACCTTGTCGCGCGTGGTGCTGTTACCGGAGAAATCGATGCGGCGCACGAAGAACTGCTTGCCTTCGTCGATGGATAGCGAGAGATCGATCTTATCGGAGTTCGCAATGGGGTCGAAGGAAGGCTCGACGACGAAGTTGATGAAGCCGAAGTCGCCGTACAGCTTGCGCATGTTCTCGATGCCCTTCTTCAGTTTTCCGGTGGAGAACACGTCGCCCTTGGACATCTGGAAGAGCGGCGTCATCAGGGCTTCGGGAGTGCGGAAGAACTTAACGCCCGTGAACGAAATATTGTTCAGGTGATACTTGCGCCCCTCGTCGATGGTCATGGTTATGTCGGCGCGCGTGCCCACCTTGTTGGGATGGATCAGCGGAATGCGGAAGCCCCCGTCGCCGCCCACCTTGCGCATGGTGACGTTCGAGTCCGTAACGTGCGCCACGAAATAGCCATGCTCCTGATAGAAAACCTGCACCCGGCTCTTGTCTTCCTCGAGCTTGGTGGAGTCGTAGGTTCGATCGAACAGGCTTTCCAGCAGGATGGAATGCGGGATCCCGATCGGCTTCAGGTTTTTCATGGCGCGAATGACTTCCCGGTTGCTGAAGACCGCATTCCCCACGATGGCGATATTGCCGACCTTGACCTTGGGCCCTTCGTCGACTTTAAAAGTCAGTTCGAGAGACGACGGTGGGACGCGGCGTAGTTCGGCTTCCACCTTCGCATATTGATGGCCGCGCTCGGCCAGTAATTCCAGCAGCACGTTCTTGGCGCGCTGGACTTTGTTCGGATCGTATTGCGACTCCACCACCAAGCCCACCTTGCGTTCTTTATAGCGGTCCAGGATCTCCGACACCGTGACGGATTTGTTGCCGTCGTACTTGATGGAGCGCACCACGGGACGCTCCACCACGATAAAGCGGACGATCCAGCCCACCTTGCCTGCCTCGCGCTCGATGCGGATATCGTCGAAGCGTCCGGTATTCCAAAGCGCCATGAAGTCGCGATGCAGCGCTTCTTCGTCGTAGCGGTCGCCTTTCTTGCTGAAGATCAGGGCGACTAAGGTATCCTGGCGCACCCGGCGAGCTCCCCGGAAGTCGAAAGCTTCGATGATATTTTCGGGCGGTGTTGCTCCAGAGGGCGCGGTTCCGGGGGCTTCCGCCTTCGGGGTTACGGTTTGAATAGGAGCTTGTTGCGGCGGCTTAGGGGCCTCGGCCGGCGTTTGCGGCAGAGTCTCGAAAGGAGTTGGTTTCTTTGGCTGCTGCGGCGGCGGCGGCTGAGCCTGTGGCGCACCTTGCAGGAATAAACCAAAGGAAACTAGGGTGGCACAAAGTACAACGGGTCGCAGGCGGCCAGGCCTGTGAAACATCATCTAAAAAAAGTCCTTTCCACTCTGCGCCTATTTGCTCCAGACGTTGCCCTCACAAGCAGGGTTTCACTACAAGCGTGGAACACCGGAGTCGAAGTATTCATTTTAGCTGAATGCGCGCGATAGCGGAAGTCTGTATTCTCCCGGCTACACCGGGCCATTAATGCACAGTAGTGTAGGGCAGGTTGGTAACCTGCCGCCGATTGTAAATCGGCTTGTTGCCTGCGAGCTTCACCGGACGGGCCGATTTGCCAATCGGCGGCAGGATGCCATCCTGCCCTACTCCGCCGCCGCGGGTTCCCCGTCTACTTCGTCGAGTTCCTTTTCGTCCTTGGGCGAATAGTAGGAGTGGTAGTAGGTGTACTTGCTATAGAGCTCACCACGCCGGGCGCCGTTGACCACGATGCCCAGCACATTATTCTGGCAGAGCGACTGCATGGCGCGGGTGATGGAATCGATGGTCGTCGAGCCAATCCGCACCACCAGGATGGTGCCGTGACAAAGTGTCGAAAGCAGGTTTGCGTCGGCGGCGAACAACAGCGGCGGGCTGTCCAGTATGACCCAGTTGAAAATGCTGGGAAGCCCGTCCAGCATTTGTTTCACTTCCTTGAGATTGAGAAGCTCCAGCGGATTGATGACCGCTTCGCCGGCCGGCATGATGTACAGATTCGTGTCGCCGACTTTGCGGATGGCTTCGTGCAACTGGACCTTGCCCTGCAGATAATCGGTAATGCCAGGACTGCGATCGCACTGGAACAGGTTGTGCACGATGGGGCGCCGGAAATCGAAATCGCACAACAGCGTGAGATTGCCGGCCAACTGAGCTTCCGCCAGCGCCAGATTCGTCGCGGCGAAAGACTTGCCTTCCGCGGGCGACGGGCTGGTGACCACGGTGGTGTGGATGGGCTGCAGGCTCTGCATGTGGTTGAGCCTGGTTCGGAGCGTTCGAAATTCCTCGGTGGGCGCTTCGTGCGGATTCAGCGCGTCGATCACCAAGGCATCGGGTGACGGGTTGAATGGAATGGTCCTGATCTGTTCCAGCAGCCCCTTTAACGGCGGCTGCGTTTCGATGGCCGCGGCGGCGGCGGCGGGACGGCCACTCGCGCGTGGTTCTACAACACCGGGAGCGAGCGCGCCGGTTTGCTCGGCTCGCCGCAATGCGTCATGAACTCGGCTCATAGATGTGCTGCTCCCTTACAGCTTGGTGGCGTAATAGTACACCACCGAGCTTGACATAATTACCATTCCAACCAGACATGCGGTGGACCAAGCCAACCAGGCCAGCCGCTTTCTGCGCCGCACCACCAGATCGTTTTCCAACAGCGGAATGCTTCCCAGCACCGGAAGCTGCGTGTAGGCGCGAACGTCTTTCAAATTCTTCAGCGCCGTGTCCTTCATTTCCCGGGCTCCCGCCAGGCACAGTCCCAGAATCAAACCCATGCCGCTGCCGATGGCAATGATCAGCGGCCGCTTGGGGTCGGTGTGCGTCATGGGCAGAGTCGCGGGATCGAGCAGCTCCAAACGCTCGCCCTGTTGCTGGTTTATCAGCGCCGCGGACATAGTGGATTTGGACACGCTGGTATCCAGAGCCTCGTAATCGCGCTTGGCCAAATCGCGTTCGCGAGTCAACTCGTCGGCCTCCCGTATTCCCACCGGTATGCCTTCAATCCGCGACTGGTAGGCCTTGATCTGTTTGTCCAACCCCGCGGACTGCTTCTTGTAATCGTCCATTTCGAGATCCTTGGCCTGGATCATGGCTTGGACTTTCTGGATGGCTTCGTCCATGTCGCGCTGTTCCCGGATGAACTGCGGACTGGGCGCGCGCTGCGTGGGGGCTTCCGGCTTCTTGCTCTCATCCGCCTTGACGATGGTTTCCCGCTGCTTCTTGGCCGCGGCAACCAGTCCGGTTAAGCGCACCACATCGGGATTGGTTGCGGTGTAACGCTCCTTCGCCTGCGTCAACAGGTTTTCAAGTTGAGCGATCTCATTGTCCTTTTCAGCCAGCTTTTCGTTTCTCTGCTGTTGCGCCTGCTCATTGGAATTCGGATCTTTCAGGGTTTGCAGACGCTCGCGATAAATGCGGAGCTGGTTTTCATACAGCAGTTTTTCCTGATTCACCCGATTCATGGCGGTGTTCAGGTTCAACATCTGCGCATTCATCTGGGTCAATTGCTGATAGTTCGATTGTTGTTCTTCCGGCAGACGCCCCAGATTCTTGGTGCGGAATTCGCTCAACTTCTGTTCGATGGAGTCGAGTTTCTTTTTGGCCATGTCCCGGCGCTCCACCAGAAACTGGGTGGTGCCATTGGTTCCGCTCAAAGTCTCGCGAACGTTTTCTTCCAGGAACCGCGCCGACAGATCCTGGGTGACTTGCTGCGCGATGAACCGGTTGTTGTAGTAGAAGCGAATTTCAAACGCGGGGTATTGATTGCGCCCTTGGGCTTGGGAATTCAAACTCTGCATCACGGGTATGACCTTGATATCCTTCGTCCGCATGTTCTCGATGACATCGTCCAGCGGCAGTCTATCCCGCTCCTTCTTGTAAAGGCTCTTGGAATTGATGATGTTGGTCAGGGTGGCGCGGTTTAGAATGAGCTGTACCAGCGAGTTCACCCGGCCTTGGATGTCCATGTTGACGTTGGATTGGACGATATTCTCGGGCACCTGTGGCGGAACAACGCGGATGGTGGCCGTGGACACGTAGGTGTCCGGCCATAAGAAGGCGACGACAACCGACGTTACCAGCGCCGCGAAAAGCGGGCCGAGGATCCAGCCTCTGTGCCTTCTGAGGATGTCGATATAATCCTCGACGTCAAACGGGCGTCTTGTGATGCTTGTAACTTCCTGGGCTTGCATGGTGACTTCTCTCTCTGAGTCTTTGCTGCTAAAGAATTACTTGACGATGATGTGATCGCCGCTCTCCACGTAAATGTTCTGCTCCATTTTCTTGCCGGCGGTCACTTCTCTATAGTTGAACTTAAAAACGGTGCTGCCCCGCAGAATCCGGATCTTCGAGGGATTCGCGAACTCCTTGAAACCGCCCGCATTACTTAACGCTTCCAAGACCGTCGTAGGAGTGATTAACGGGAAAGATCCGGGCCTATTTACTTCACCGTCAATATAATATTTCTTGCTGCGAACGTCGGTGACGATCACCGTCACATCCGGATTGTTGATCAGCTTGGTAAGTAGTTCCGTCAGGACTTTCGTCAGTTGCAAAGGAGTCAACCCGCCGGCTTGCACTTCGCCGATGAGCGGCATCGTAATCTTTCCATCGGGACGAACCACGGCGGGCTGCGTGTAGTCCGGTTCGCGCCAAACCTTGATATACAGCACGTCTTCGGGGCCGATCAAGTACTTGTTCGGGTCCACCGCGGCCGCCGAGGCCTCGCCCGCGCCTGCCGGATTGGCGGAAGCAGGCTTGCTGGCCTCTGGCTTCGTTTGACCGATTGCCACCGTGCCGCACAGGGCGACACCCGCCAAGACCGCAAACGCAAGGGAGCGAGACTTCACCTTACTCATGTTCCTTATGTTCTCCACCCGCAGCACCGGGAATGATCCTGGTTTCACACTAGCGGTTAAGCCTAGTAGAAACTTAATTGTACACTGTCCGCGCGTGCTTTCGCCTTGCCGAAAGGCCCTAGTTTCTCCCGAGACTCCACCCTGGAACGC
>CATPCJ010000402.1 GCA_955652915.1 uncultured Bryobacteraceae bacterium | reverse complement strand
GCGCGCCTCCAGAGATCCGTCACGGTTTCGAGCCTGGTCGATTGGCCACGCAGAAAGTAGTACCGCGAACGGATCGGCGTTTTCAAAAGGGCGTCTTGCAAAATGGGCGGAATCGGCACGAACACCCACTCTTTTGTTTTTGCTTGGTAGAGCGAAATCCTCTTTCCATCAAAACGGTCGCGGGTCAAAAACGCCGCGTCAGAGATCCGCAGGCCTGTGTAGCGGAGGGTGAGAACAAACGTGCGCGTCCATTCGTCGGGGCAATGCTCCAATATCAGCCCCATCTGCTCGTCCGTGAAGGGAAGCGTGGGATTTTCTTCGGGAGCGCCAATCTTGATCCCGCGCGTCGGGTCGCGTTCAATCCATCCGCTGTCGAGACAAACGCGCAAGAACGATTTGAGCCGTTCGAGCTTCTTCCGTGCGGACCGATTGTTGTCCTTCCACGTGTGGCGAAATTCGCGTACGCGTTCGTGCGTGAGTTGCTTCAGGGTTTTGAAACCGCCGTAATCGGCGTAGTCCTGGAGATCGTTCAGCAGATAACGATGCTTGCGGTAGGTCGAGGGAGCCAAACGCTTTTTGGCGTCTTCTTTAAAAAGACGGATCGCTTCCGAGATGTTCTTGTCCTCGGTAGCGCGCTCCGGACTCATCATTTGCCTGACCTTGGCTTCCGCTACTTCCCAGGACCGGGTCTTGAGCGATTCCCGTATAAGTGTCCCGTCCGGAAGGTTCCCTTGCACCCAGCAAGCGCACTTGCAGCGCTTCCAGAATCGGTCATCTGTATGCGGGCAGGGCTTGCGGCCGGTAGCGGGATGGGCCTCGGTGTGGCGGCGGTAGACGGTTAGCATTTGTACCCTCTGAAACCATTTTAAGGTACAACGCAAGTACAACGGCTCTGCCGGGAGTCGCTAAACCCTATAAAACAGGAAAGATAGTCCTGGCGGTGAGGGTGGGATTCGAACCCACGGAACCCGTGAAGGTTCAGCGGTTTTCGAGACCGCCCGATTCAACCACTCTCGCACCTCACCGTACTTCTACGCTACCTGATTTGCCTGACACCCGCAATAACACTTGAGTACGATAGTAGAGGCGCACTTCGACAATTTGTCCGGGAGGTTCATTGCATGGGAAATTTGTCCTCGATTATTCGGGTTGGCTTCAGCCTTGCCATCGTCAGCGCACTGGCGAACGCGCAAACTGGCCGCTCGGTGGATTGGTTTACCCACAGCGGAAATCCTCAGCGCACTGGCTGGCAGAAAAATGAAAACACTATCACCAAAGAAAATGTGAAGGAGTTCAAGCTGCTGTGGAAACTGCAGCTCGACAACGAACAGAAGGCGCTCTATTCCATTTTCGAACCGCTCATTGTCGGCCACATGATCACCAATCGAGGCTTCAAGGAGCTGGCCATTGTCGCCGGAAGTTCCGACAACATCTATGCGATTGATGCTGACTTGGGCCGGATCTTATGGCGAAAACATTTCTCTTATTCGTCTCAAACGCCTCCGCCTAAAGAATCCAACTGGCTCTGTCCCGGGGGGCTGACGGCTACGCCCGTCATTCCTCCTCCGCTGACATTCGCGGGCCGCGCGGCAAATCCAGCGCCTCCATCCACCGCTACTCCGGGCCCCCGTCCGCCGGCTCCGCCACGTCCAGCGAGCCCCTTCCCCGTGAAGCCGGTCTTCGTCGTATCGAGTGACGGTAGTCTTCACCAATTGAATATGTCGAACGGCGAAGATATGGCGCCGCCTGCTAAGTTTCTCCCACCCAATGGAAAGCCGTACAGCTTGAACATGGTCGACAACGTTATTTATACGGCGACCGGGCAAGGCTGCGGTGGGGCTCCAAACGGCGTGTGGTCGATCGATTTGAACACTCCCGAAAAGAAAGTCGAATCGTTCGCGACCAAGGGTGGTGGAATTTGGGGTCTTGGTGGCCCCGCCATTGGGACCGACGGAACGGTATACGCGGAAGTCGGTGATGGAAAGTGGGATCCGCCGAAAGGGGTATTTTCCGACGCTGTAGTGGCGCTGTCGCCGAAAGATTTGAAACTGAAAGATTGGTACACGCCGAGCAATCATGTGTGGATCACCAAGCGCGATCTCGACATGAATGTCACTCCCGTGGTCTTCCCGTATCAGGGGCGCGATCTGGTCGCCGCCGCCGGCAAGGAAGGACGGCTTTACCTACTTGACTCCAAAGCGCTGGGGGGTGCGGATCATCGGACGCCATTGTTCCGGACGGAATTGCTTGCCAATGATGATGTGGATTTCGCGGGGCTGGGAATTTGGGGGAGCCTCGCCAGTTGGGAAGATTCCAACGGCACGCGCTGGCTGCTGGCGCCGATCTGGGGACCGCTTACCCAGAACGTGAAATATCCGATGACCAACGGCGATGCGCCACACGGCAGCATTGCAGCGTTCAAGGTGGAAGAGAAAGACGGCAAGACGGCTCTAACTCCCGCCTGGGTTTCGCGCGATTTGATTATCCCCGCGCCGCCCGTGATCGCAAACGGCGTTGTGTTCGCTCTTTCGAGCGGCGAGTTTGTGCGGCAGGCCGACGAGAATAAGGGCGGCCTATTCACTTCGAAGCAGCGCGCGGAACGATCCGTGCATGCGGTGCTCTACGCCCTGGATGCGGAAACCGGCAAGGAACTGTACTCCAGCGGAGAGAGCATTACTTCCTTTACGCATTTCGCCGGCATGTCGGTGGCCAACGGCCGCGTATACTTTGGAACGTACGATAACACGCTCTATTCGTTCGGCCTTCCGATCGAGCATTAGAATCTATCCATGCCGGATCGACGCAAGGTTCAGGAAACGATTGACGCGGGCCAGGGGATTATTCGACTGGAGCCATGTTGGGTTCCCCGCTCGTTCATGATTCCGGGCAGAAGATTGAAGCTCCATCCCGACGACCTCTACGCTTTCGGCGGACACCGGGGCGGCATCAACGAACGCTGGTTTTCTTCCACCACGAAAGCATCCAATGGGCCGGCCACCTTGGAAGACGAAGGGCTGAGCTATGTGCGGGGAGCGAGTGACGATCGCTTTCTTCTCAAAGCCGCCATCGAGACAGCGGGCGATCTTCTGCTCGGCCCGGACGTCATTTCCCGAGAGGGCGGCTGGAATCTTCTCTGCAAATTCTTCGACAACATGGGGCCCATCCCACACCACCTTCATCAGAGCGATGCGTTGGCAAACCTGGTGGGACAGCGCGGCAAGCCGGAAGCGTATTATTTTCCGCCGCAATACAACCTTACCGAAAACAATTTCCCATACACTTTTATGGGTCTCGAGCCTGGAACGACCAAGGACGACATCCGCCGGTGTTTGGAAAATTGGAACAAGGGCGACAATGGAATTCTCTTTCACTCGCGCGCCTATCGACTGCAGCCCGGCACCGGGTGGCAGATCGATCCGGGGATTTTGCATGCACCGGGCTCGCTGGTAACCTACGAGCCGCAAGTAAACAGCGATGTCTTCGCGATGTTTCAATCGGTGGTGGAAGGACGCATCATCGACTGGAGTCTACTCACCAAGGATGTCCGTTCCGAATATCATCATGATTTGGATTACCTTATCGGCATGCTCGACTGGGATGCGAACGTCAACCCGGAGTTCGGTAAAACGAATAAAGTCTTCCCGAAGGAAGCGGCCAAGGACGACGGCTATCGCGAGAATTGGGTGAGCTATGGCACGCCTTACTATTCGGCGAAAGAACTGACTGTGTTGCCGAATCGCACCGTTACCGTCCGGGACAGCGCGGCCTATGGTTTGATCCTGACCGAAGGACACGGTCTGTTTGGAAAGCACGAAGTAGCGGCCCCGGCGATGATTCGTTTCGGAGAGATGACGCAGGATGAATTGTTCGTAACCGTTGACGCAGCGAAGGCCGGTGTGCGAGTGAAGAATACAAGCGCCACGGATCCGTTGGTGATTTTGAAGCACTTTGGACCAGGCAATCCGGACGCACAATGAGTACCGCAAATAGCCACAAATATCCCGCGATTCACAATGCGATGTGGCCGGGACTGGTCGGCAAAGGCCCGGATTCAGAGCCTGCGATCGATCTAGACACTATGCTCGATCTGACGGCGGCTGCCAACGTGGGCGGCGTTCGCTTCGAGGGCGTCGATCTTTTTCTGTTTGCTCCACATGTTGAGATTGATTCGACTGACGACGATCTGAAGCGGCTTACAGAACGAATTGCCGCGAAGGATTTAGTGGTCGGTTCCGTGGTTGCGCCCGTGTGGCCGCCGACTGGAGGTGGCTCGGCGATGGGGTCCGGCGAGGATCGTGGAAAATTCCTCACCCAAGTTCGAAAGGCTTGCGCCATCGGCAAGAAACTTCGCGATCTGGGAATTCGCCCCTACGGAATCGTTCGAATCGATTCCGCAACCAGTCCTGCCGATTGGGCCGCGGATCCTGTGGCAAATACCAAGCGCATCGCTTACACTTTCCGCGAAGCCTGTTCGATCGCGGAGAGCTATGGCGAGCGTCTCGCCGCCGAGGGCGAGATTTGTTGGGGCGGAATGCACAGCGCTCAGCGGATGGTGCAATTACTCGAAATGGTCGGCCGCCCGGAGACCTTGGGATTTCAAGCGGACATGGCCCACACGCTGCTCTTCACCATGGGCTACAACTCTCCGAACGATCGCATCTTGCCAAACGATTTCGATTGGGCGCAAGGGGATGTCCTCGACGAAGCGATTCGCACGATGACACGCGTGTTGCGCCCTTGGACCATCGATTTTCACGTCGCCCAGAACGACGCCACGGTGAAAGGATCGGGTTCGCACGACAATACAGGGCGGCATTGCCTGCCATACGACCCGAACGGCAAAATGAATATTGTGCGTGTCGCCGGCGCCTGGATGCGCGATGAAAATGGAAAACCCACGCGAGCGTTTCAGCATATTTGCTGGGATGGTTGCATGTTCCCCAACGAAACGATGCTGCGGTCTGAAACTTGGAAAGATATTCTCACGACTATGATTGCGGTGCGCAATGCGCACGGGTGGGACGAGGCTGCGGCGTGATAGGAAGGAAGACCCTGAATATCGGAGTGGTTGGCTACGGCTTTATGGGACGCACTCACTCCAACGCGTTCCTGCAAGCGCCGCGGTTTTTCGACTTGCCGTATCAGCCGGTGCTGAAGGCAGTTTGTGCGCGCAATTCAGAGCGCCTGAAATCTTTTGCCAACACGTGGGGCTATGAGTCCGCGGAGACCGACTGGCGGAAGTTGGTCGAACGCGCGGACATCGACTTGATCGATATCGCCAGTCCGAATGATACTCACGCCGAGATCGCGATCGCGGCGGCCAGAGCCGGAAAAATGGTGATGTGCGAAAAGCCGCTTGGACGAAACGCGGCGGAAGCCAAAGCGATGACCGAGGCCGTCGAGTCCGCCAACGTTGCCAACATGGTTTGGTACAACTATCGCCGCGTGCCCGCTGTAGTGTTGCTGAAGCACTTGATTGACGACGGCCGGCTGGGCCGGATCTTCCACTATCGGGCGAAATTTCTACAGGATTGGACCATCTCCCAGGATCTGCCGCAAGGCGGCGAAGGACTCTGGCGTCTCGATGTTTCGGTTGCGGGAAGTGGTGTCACGGGCGATCTGCTGGCGCATACGATTGACACTGCGATGTGGCTGAACGGCCCTATTGCTGAGGTCTCGGCGATGACGGAGACTTTCGTCAAGCAGCGAAAGCACAATCTAACGGGACAAGTTGAGCCGGTGGGCATCGACGACGCGAGCGCTTTCTTGTGCCGCTTCCAAAATGGATCGCTCGCGACGTTTGAAGCCACGCGGTATGCCCGCGGCCACAAGGCGCTTTACACTCTCGAGATCAACGGCGAGCATGCTTCCGCGATGTGGGACCTTCACGATCTCCACCGCATCCAGTTTTTCGATCATCGCGACGAAGGCCAATTGCGCGGCTGGAGAAGCATCCATGTCACGGACTCAGATCATCCGTATATGCGGCGCTGGTGGGTGCCCGGTTTGCAAATCGGTTACGAGCACACCTTCATCCATCAGGCCGCCGATTTTCTGGAAGCGCTCAGCGAGGGCAAACAGGCCGCGCCGACATTTCGCGACGGCTTAGCGACAGATCTGGTGACGGATGCCGTACTCGAATCCGCCAAAACGCGGCAATGGGAGGCTCCATGTACTTGAAATGGGTAGTAGCGACGATTGCGGCAATGGCCATGTCTACCGGTCAGCAGCGAAACGGCGGATTCATTCAACCCGATCCGATTGATTTTAGCGACCATGCCGGCTGGCAATCCATGTTCGACGGAACTACGCTCAAGGGCTGGGAAGGCGGCGAACCCAGGAATTTCGAACTCAAGGTGGAAATTAAATTGGAGGGCAGCAACGCCAACAGTGGAATTCAATACCGGAGTTCACGCGTCGGAGCGGACCAAGTGATTTGATTTCGCCAACAAACTCCGCGAGGGATTATCGCGTGGCGCGGGCAGGTGGTAAGAACCGAGCAAGGCAAGACGCCCCGGCTTCTCAGCACGCTCGAAAACAATGAGGTGACAGGCACCTCTTTCACCAATTGTTTTCACAGGTGCCTGTCACCCCATTGTTTTAGAAGGCGAAGCGTTCTCTTCGGGCCTGAACCTTTTTCACGTCGACACCGGGGACCTTCTCCAAATCTTCAATGGACTTGAAATTCCCTTTTGCTCCGCGATAGCTGACGATCGCCTCGGCCTCCTTCGATGAAAATCCCAAGACGCTTTCGAAATCCTTAGCTGTCACTTTGTTGACGTTCACTCGGGGCGCTTGCGGAAAATGCTCGGTGAGATAGTCGACCACGTCGTTGAAGTCGTCGACGCTGCCTTCCGCGCCCATGTCCACCATTTTGCCGGCCAGCTCACCCCATTCTTCACGTGACTTCGCCAGTCCTATGACGTTTTCGGCGCTGTGACACTTGCTGCAAACTTTCTTCATCGTGTCGCGGCCAGAGCCCGCGGGAAGTTTTTCCTGTGCGTTGGCAAATGAGAAGACGAGGGAAGTGATTAGCGCAATACGCATGGATAGCGGCGTGAACAGACTCAGTTTACCATCTGGAATTGGTTTCGCGATGTTAAGATGAGGCTTCATAACCATGCAAGAAACTTCGGCAACCGTTCACCTGAAAGATCTCTGGAATGATGAGAAAGCCAATGAGCTTTCTGGAAACCAACTGTCGCTGTTGCGCTACCGGTCGAACCTGTTGGGCGCGGATTTGCGAATCACGAATTTTGGCGGCGGGAACACCAGTTCGAAAATAGAACTGCCCGATCCATTTACCGGAAGGCCAGTGCGCGTATTGGCGGTGAAGGGAAGCGGCGGCGATCTGGGATCGATTCAGGATTCCGGATTTGCCCTGGTCTGCATGGATCGCCTGGAGCAGCTCAAAGAGATTTATCGCGGTGAAGCTCGCGAGGATGAGATGGTGGGTTATTATCCTCTCTCGGCGTTCGGCGAAAATCGCGTGGCCGCTTCCATCGATACTCCCTTGCATGCGTTCCTTCCGTTTCCGCATGTGGACCATCTCCATCCCGATTGGGCCATCGCGCTGGCTGCCAGCGCCAACGGCAAGCGGAAAATGGAGGAGTTCAATCGAAAATTCGGCCGCCAGATCGTCTGGGTTCCGTGGCAGCGTCCCGGATTCGAACTCGCGCTGCTGATCGAAAAGGCTGTTCAGGATAATCCAGGCTGCGACGGCTTGATCCTAGGAAGCCACGGTCTGTTTACCTGGGGCCGGACGCAACGGGAGTGTTATCTGAATAGCATCCGCACCATTGACCAGATGGGTGAATTCATTCTGGAGCACCAGAAGAAAAAGGGAAGTATGTTCGGCGGGCAGCAGCATGCCCCACTGGCCGGCCGCAAGAAAATCGCCGCGCAAATCCTGCCGGCGATGCGCGGAGCCATGTCCTCCAATCGCCGTGTGATCGCTCATTACACCGACGATCCGGACGCCCTCGCCTTTGCCGGATCGAAATGGTCGAAGCAGCTCGGAGCGCTTGGCACCAGTTGTCCGGACCATTTCCTGCGCACCAGAATTTGTCCGTTGTTCATCGATTGGGACCCGGCATCCGAAGATTTGAGCGCCTTGCAATCGCGGATTCGGGAACAGGCGGTCAGCTATCGCACCGAGTACAGGAATTACTACGAGGACTGGGCTACGCCAGATTCTCCGAAGCTCCGGGATTCGAATCCGTCGGTTGTGCTTATTCCGGGTGTGGGGCTATTCGGCTTCGGCAAGAACAAAAAGGAAGCCCGCATCACGACCGAGTTTTTCATCAACGCCATTCACGTAATGGCTGGAGCGAACGCGCTCGAAGACGGCGAAGTGGAGCATCCATTGCCCCACGCGCGCCGGCCTGAGCACTCCAAGCAATTCGAGCAATTTCATAATTACGTCGCGCTTCCGCGCTCGGAGGCGTTTCGCATCGAGTATTGGGCTTTGGAAGAAGCCAAGTTGCAGCGCATGCCGGCCGAGGCGGAATTCAGCCGCAAAATTGTGCTGATCGCCGGTGGTGGAAACGGCGTGGGCCGCGAAGTGGCGCTGCTGCTGGCCCGCAAAGGCGCACACGTGGTGGTTGCCGATCTGGATGCGGAAAGCGCGACAAACGTCGCAGGGGAAGTTGCGAAGATTGCTTCTTCGGACGTGGTGGCGAGTACGGTAACCGATCTGGCAAACGCTGAAAGTATGGCGGAGACGGTACGATTCACCGTGCTGCAATTTGGCGGCATCGATGCAGTCGTGAACACCGCGGCTATCTATCCAGTGCCCGGCGACGGCGGACGATTGACGCCGGCTCAGTGGTCGAAAACTTTCCAAATCAATGTCACCGGAAATTATCTGCTGGCGGAAGCGGCGGAGTGGGTGTTCAAAGATCAGGATCTGCCGGCCGCCATGGTGTTGGTCAGTTCCGCGAATGCGCTGGTGCCAAAGAAGGGGAGCGAAGCGTACGATACCAGCAAAACGGCGGTGAATCATCTGATTCGCGAACTGGCGGTGGGATTGGCGCCACGTGTCCGCGTCAACGGGATTGCACCGGCCACTGTGGTTGCGGGGTCGACCATGTTTCCGCGCGATCGCGTGATGCAGTCGCTTCAGAAATACAAGATCGAGTTTTCAGAATCGGAATCGACCGAGGAACTGCGCGGCAAGTTGGCGGATTTCTACGCGCAACGAACGCTGACACGCAGGCCCATTCTTCCCCAAGACTGCGCGCGTGCAATCGTTTGGCTGCTCAGCGATGAGAGCGCGAAAACAACCGGACATGTCATTCCCGTGGATGGCGGCTTAGGGGATGCGTTCCTGCGCTAGCCGATGGCCGTTCCGCTTCTCGAGGCCCGATCCATCATCAAGTCGTACGCCGGTGTCCGAGCCCTGAAAAATGCTTCATTCGAATTGCTCGAAGGCGAAGTGCATGCGCTGATCGGTGAAAATGGCGCCGGAAAGTCGACTCTGATCAAAGTCATAACCGGCGCTATTGAACCAGATTCAGGATCTCTCAGCGTATGTGGCCGGCTCGTCGAACAGAACGATCCAAGCATTTCCCGATCGCTGGGCATCGCCGCGGTTTATCAGCAGCCTTCGCTTTTTCTAGACCTGAGTGTGGCGGAAAACATCGCTTTGGCGCTCGAAGGCGGCGGCGTGTGGCGAAAAGTAAACTGGCAGGAGCGCAATCGCTTGGCCCGGGAATTGATGGAACGCGCCGGAGCGTCGATTCAGCCGGAGCGCCTGGTTTCAACACTCAGCATGCCGGAACAGCAACTGGTGGAGATTGCCAAGGCCATCGGTGCCGACGCGAAAATTCTGATCCTGGACGAACCTACCGCCTCGCTCACGGATCGCGAGGTGGATAGTTTATTCCGAACCATCGGAGTGTTTCGCAATCAGGGCGCGGGGATCGTCTATATCTCTCACCGGCTGGACGAAATCACCACTATCGCGGACCGCATTACCGTCATGCGCGACGGCGAAACTATCTCCACGCGGCGCAGAGAGGAAGTGGACAAGCCGACGCTCATCTCCATGATGGTGGGCCGCGAGATTGCTGCGGTTGTTCCGAAACTCCAGAGCAGCACGGGTGAGATTGCTCTGGAACTGCGTCACGTTTCCAATCGAGTCACGGGTCTGAAGGACATTTCGCTATCTGTTCGATGCGGCGAAATACTTGGCTTGGCGGGACTCGTGGGCTCCGGACGAACCCAATTGGCGGAAACTATATTCGGATTGACTCCTTCCGATTCCGGCGAAATACTTCTGGCCGGTGTGCCAGTGAAAATCGACTCACCGGCCCATGCCATTCAGCTAGGGATCGGATACGTGCCGGAGGATCGCCGGCGGCACGGAGTAGTTTTGGAAATGCCGATCGCGTCCAACATCAGCCTTGCGAATTTGAAGCGTGTGGCGCGCATCGGATTAATCGATGACCGCCGGGAACGCGAACTCGCCGGAGGATATTTGATGCAACTCCGAATCAAAGCGCCTTCTGTTTATACCGAGACCGGCGCGCTGTCCGGCGGCAATCAGCAGAAAGTGGCGCTCGCACGCTGGTTGTCGATTCATCCGAAGGTTCTGATTCTGGACGAGCCGACCCAGGGAGTGGATGTCGGCTCGAAATCCGAAATCCACAATCTCATGCTGGATTTAGCCGCGAGTGGACTCGCGATTATCATGATTTCCTCGGAATTGCCTGAAATCCTAAGCGTCAGCGACCGTATCGCCGTCATGCATCAAGGCACAATCGAGGGCGTGCTGTCACGAGACGAAGCCACTCCGCAAAAGATTTTGTCGCTCGCCTTGGGGCACGTGCCCAGCGGAGAAATGGCGCACTTCGATTAACCAATGAAGAATCACACCCGGGAAATTTCAGTTGCCATCGCGATTCTGGCGCTCGCGATCGTCTTGGCCTTCGCCGCACCCGGATATTTCTCGCGCGAGAATCTTACCGATTTGTTCCTCGCCAACGTGCCGGTGCTAATCGTTGCGCTGGGGATGACGCTGGTGATACTGATTGGCCAGATCGACATTTCGGTGGGTTCGATTTTCGCGATTTGCGGCGTCACCGCGGGGCTGCTTGCAAAGTGGGGGTTGCCGGCGCCGGTGGCCGGGCTGGGAGCATGCCTCGCCGGAGCGGCGCTCGGAGCGCTAAACGGTTCACTCGTGGCCTTCCTCCGCATTCCGTCCATCGTTGTGACTCTGGCCAGCATGGTTGCCTTGCGGGATGCACTACGATGGCAGACGCAGGGCGCGTGGGTGCAGGATCTCCCCCGCGATTTTCAGTGGTTCGGACTTTCGCAATCGACTTATCCGCTAGCGGCTCTCGTCATTGCCGGCCTCCTTTCCGTGGGCCTCGCATGGCTGCTCCACAATTTAGCTGTGGGCCGCGCGATCTACGCCACTGGCTCAAGCCGGGAAGGCGCGCGCCTGGCCGGAATCCATACAGCGGCTGTGACCTTTTCCGTTTTCGCGGCGATCGGCGCATTCACGGGCTTTTCGGCGGCGCTGAATTCCGTCCGATTCAATCAAATTCCAATCAACGCCGGACTCGGTCTGGAGATGAAAGTGATCGCGGCCGTGGTGGTGGGCGGCGCGGCGATCACTGGTGGAAAAGGAAGTGTTCTTGGAACCGTGCTGGGGGTCATTCTACTCGGAGCCATCGGTCCGGCCCTCACCTTTCTTGGAGTCAGCGCTTACTGGGAAAGAGCGGTGCAAGGTGCCATCATTCTCGCCGCGCTTGTGATTGACGCTGTTCGAATGCGTTCGGAGAAGCATGCAGGCAGCCTTGCCATCAACCACGCATAGGCCCTGGCGGCAGCGTCTGTTTCCCAACGGCGAATGGGCTCTGCTGCTCGCTCTAGTCCTGGAAGTCGCGATATTCTCGGTCATCGCGGAGAACTTCTTTACCTGGGGAAATTTCTTCGAGATGATCCGCTTCAGCGTCGAGCTCGGATTGCTTGCGCTGGCCCTGACACCCGTTATCGTCACCGGTGGCATCGATCTTTCCGTGGGCTCGATGATGGGGCTGGCGGCGGTGGTATTCGGAGCAGCCTGGCGGGATTGGCATCTCTCACTGGTTCAGGCGGCCGTGGCCGCGCTGCTGCTGGGATGCGCCGGCGGCGCGTTGAACGCTCTGGCAATCGCGCAGCTCAACCTCCCACCGCTGATTGTTACGCTCGGGTCGTTCTCCATGTTTCGAGGAATCGCCGAGGGAATCACGCACGGCGCGGTGAACTACACCGGCTTCCCGAAATCGTTTCTATTCCTTGGCCAGGGATATTTCTGGGGCCTCGTTCCGGTCCAACTGGCGGTTTTCTTACCCGTGCTCGTGGCCTACGCGATTCTGCTGCATCGTTCGGTCATCGGCCGCGGTCTCTATGCGATCGGCTTCACCGCGGCGGGCGCGCGCTACGCGGGCATTCCAGTTTCGTTGCGCATCTCGTTGGTCTACGTGCTGTCCGGCTTGGTTGCGAGCGTAGCGGCGGTGGTGTATGTCGCGCACCTGGGCCAGGCAAAATCCGACGTCGGCACAGGATACGAGCTGGATGCAATCACGGCCGTCGTGCTGGGCGGAACATCCGTGTTTGGCGGCCGCGGTACCGTCTGGGGCACAGTGTTCGGCTTGCTTTCGCTTACGGTTTTGCAGAATGGTTTGCACCTGGCGGCGCTGCCCTCTGAGCTGACCGGGGTGTTGACCGGAACGCTGCTGGTGCTCACCATCGGTTTGGATCGCATGCGCGTTTCCAGACGACGGCCCGAGTCCGCTACACCGCATTCAAGTGTGAAACTAGTCGAGGAGATCAATCCTGTGAGGAACAGCCAACTGGCGATTCTATGCGCGACGGTCCTGGCCGGATCGCTCATCGTGGCGGCCACCAATGTATGGCTGGTGCGTTCCGTGGCGCGCGCGCCTGGTAGTACAGTTGCCGCGGTACCGGCGCATCGCCCGGTGATCGCAATGATGCCCAAGGCCAAAGGCGATCCGTATTTTGTCAGCGCCCGCGCCGGAGCCGAGGACGCCGCGCGCGAACTGGGGGTCGAGTTGATTTGGGATGGACCCACCGGCCTCGATGCAGCCAAGCAAAATGAGCTGGTGGAAAATTGGATCACGCGGAAAGTGGACGCGATCGCCGTCGCGGTGGAGAACAAAGCCGGCATCTCCACCGTCTTGAGAAAGGCTCGTGAGCGCGGCATCAAAGTGCTGACCTGGGATGCTGACGCGGAACCGGACGCGCGCGACTTCTTTGTAAATCAGGCAACGCCGGAAGGAATCGCGAATACTTTGACTGACGAGGCGGGCCGGTTGTTGGACGGCAAAGGCGAGTTCGCCATCGTCACCGGCGCCCTTAGCGCCGCCAACCAGAACGAGTGGATCAAATTCATCGGGAAGCGGCTCGACGAGAAATATCCGAACTTGAAGCTCGCCACCATTCGGCCGAGTGACGACGATCGCGACAAGGCTTTTTCCGAGACCCAAACGGTTCTGAAAGTCTTTCCGCGGGTGAAGCTGATGATGGCGATTTCCGCTCCCGCGGTTCCCGGCGCCGCGGAGGCAGTTCGCCAAGCGGGACGGAAGGATGTCTACGTCATCGGTTTATCGCTTCCCAGTATGTGCAAGCCCTACGTTCACGACGGCGTCGTCCAGACGGTGGTGCTGTGGAGCACGCGCGATCTTGGATACCTCACCGTCTATGCGGGCTCGCTTCTCGCGCAGAACAAGTTGGCGGGTGGCGCCGCTTCTGTGCAAGCCGGACGGTTGGGCACGCTGCAAGTGCGCGGGACCGAAATCATTCTCGGCGCGCCGCTGATAATCAATAAACAGAACATCGATCAATTGGACTTCTAG
>CATPCJ010000401.1 GCA_955652915.1 uncultured Bryobacteraceae bacterium | reverse complement strand
CAGCAGTCCCAGCGGCAACGTTCATGGCATGCCTTTGGCCTGTTCAGTGGGACTGGGTCCGGACGAGCTCACCACAATTTTCGGATTCTCGCCAAAGGTCGCGCCGCGCAATGTTGCGCTGGTCGGTATCCGATCGGTGGACGATATGGAGCGCGACAATGTTCAGAAATCCGGGGTTCATGTATTTACCATGCGCGATATCGATGAGCGCGGCCTCGGTCCGGTGATCGTGGATGCGATTCAGGCAGCTTCCTCCGGCACCGCCGCGTTTCACGTATCGCTCGACATGGACGCCGTGGATCCGCAGGAGGCTCCCGGCGTGGGCACGCCCGTACGTGGAGGCATCACTTATCGCGAGGCGCACCTGGCGATGGAAATATTGAACGACACCGGCAGGATGGCGTCCATGGAAGTGGTGGAGGTAAATCCGGTGATCGATGAAGTAAACCGGACGGCGATGTTGGCCGTCGAACTGGTGATGTCGGCGATGGGAAAGAGGATTCTGTAACAGTGCTAAAAAAGCGGGTCGCGGTTATCTACGGCGGGCGCAGCGGCGAGCATGAGGTTTCACTCCGCTCGGCCAAATCCATCATCGATGCCATGGACGCCGAAAAGTACAAGGTGCTCCACTACTTGATCTCGAAAGAAGGGAAGTGGAGCCCGCGAGCCTTGGCGCCGGAGCCGAATGGCAATGCGGGCATTGACGTGGTCTTCCCGGTGCTGCATGGGACCTTCGGCGAGGATGGAACGCTGCAGGGGCTGCTGGAACTGGCGGACTTGCCCTACGTTGGAGCCGGCGTGTTGGCGTCCGCGGCTTCCATGGACAAGGAAGTCATGAAGCGTCTGGCGAAAGAGCGCGGCCTGCCGGTGGTGGAGTATCAGGTTTTCTCCAGCCGGGAACTAAACGCCAACGCAACAGGCCAGGAGGTCTGTCCTACTAAATTCGGGTTTCCGATGTTTGTAAAGCCGGCCAACTTGGGCTCGTCGGTGGGAATTTCCAAAGTGCACAACTGCGTGGAGCTGAAAGCGGCGCTGGAGCTGGCGGCGTCCTTCGATCGCAAAGTCATCGTCGAGCGCGGCATCGTGGGACGCGAATTCGAATGCTCCGTGCTGGGCAACGACGATCCAATCGCGGCCGTACCCTGCGAGATTCTGCCCTCCAAGGATTTCTACGATTACGACGACAAGTATTTGCTCGAAAAAGCGGAGACCGTGATCCCCGCCAATCTATCGCCGAAGCAGACTGCTGAGCTGCAAGACTTGGCCGTGAAGTGTTATCGCGCCGTGGAGTGCGAAGGAATGGCCCGCGTGGATTTCCTGCTCGAAAGCGCCACCAATCGTCTGTACATTAACGAGATCAATACCATTCCGGGGTTCACATCCATCAGCATGTACCCTAAGATGTGGGAGTATTCCGGCCTTGCGATGCCTGCTCTCATCGACCGCTTGATTGAGCTGGCCGTGGAGCGCCACGACGCCAAGAAACGATTGCGCTATTCGAAGTAGATGATTCTTCCTCTTTTGTTCTTATTCGCGGCGCCGCCGTCGACGGCCGATCTGGACGCGGCTCTGAAGCGCTTCACGCAAGTGTTGTCGTTGGTGGAAAGCCAAGCCGCCGATCCCGTGAATACCGAGCAGGCCGTTTATCAAGGCGCGATTCCAGGCATGCTTCGCAAGCTCGATCCGCACTCCATTTTCTTCGATCCGCAACAGAACGAGCAGCTCAAGGAAATGGAGAAATCCGAGCGCAAGGGATTCGGCACCGTGGTGTCGGTTCTACCCGGCCGCGTGATTGTGCTGCAAGCCCTGCCCGGGACGCCATCGGCGAAAGCGGGGTTGACGCCCGGCGACGAAATTGTCGCCATCAACGACATTGCGCTGGCGCGTTTGAATTTCGAGCAACTGGTGGGATATCTGGGAGAGGCGCGTCAACACCGGGCCATGCTGAACGTGCGGCGTCCAGGCAACGCGCGGCCCATGCAGTTCGTTCTGGACCCGGCGCTGATGGATGCGCCGAGCGTCGAGAGAGTTTTTCCGCTGCGGCCCGGCGTCGGCTACATCCGGGTCGGCGGATTCGATCCTCAGACCGCCAAGCAACTCAAGGACGCCATCGAAAAACTTGGCGGCGCGAAATTGAAAGGCTTGGTCCTGGATCTGCGCGACAATCCCGGCGGTGTGGTGCAGACCGCGCTGGAAACGGCTTCTTACTTCGTGAAGCCGGGTCAGAAACTACTCAGCGTGAAGGGCCGCGGCATCGAGAGCCAGGACGTCGATAGTCCGAAGACCGCGACGCCGTATTCGTTTCCGGTCGCCATTCTGGTGAATGCCAAGACCGCCAGCGCGTCTGAAATCGTTGCCGGGGCGCTGCAGGATCACGATCGCGCCGCGATACTTGGTGAGCCGACGTTCGGCAAGGGCCTGGTCCAAAGCGTATTTCCGCTATCGCGAAACACGGCCCTGGCGCTTACCACCGCGTTTTACTACACGCCCAGCGGCCGATCCATCCAAAAGCCGCTGGCGAGCGGACAGCTGGAAGTAGAAAAGCAGAAGGAACAATTTCGAACCGACTCCGGGCGGGTGGTAACGGGCGGCGGCGGCATTCAACCGGACGTGATTGTGCATGCGGACATGCCCACGCGCTTGCGGGTTGTGCTGGATGCCAGCGGCCTCATGACGCAGTTCGCCACGCAATACACGCAGAGCAATCGCGTCACGGAAAGCTTTGAACTGACGCCTGGCATTCTGGAAGAATTCCAGGTCTATGCCGGCCAGCGAAATATCCAACCTCCGGTGGGCGAATGGCTGCTGGATCGCGCGTGGATTCAAAACCGGTTGAAGCAGGAGATCTTCAATCAGGCATTGGGGGTCGCGACGGGCGATGAGGTGGAGGCGCAGCGAGACCCGGTAATTCGGGCGGCCTTGGCAAAACTGTTTCCTTAAAGAAAGTGGCGCGGACACTCGTGCCTGCAGCATCGAGACGAGTCTCGAGGCTCTTTCCCCCGAGCATCGAGACGAGTCTCGATGCTGCAGCCTAAGAGGCCGCGCCACGGAACTTTGCCTTCAGTATTTGAATGACGATGGGGAGCAAGGAAACGAAGATAATCAGGAGCACGAACTTTTCGAAATGGCGGCGCACAATCGCGACCTCGCCCAGCAGATAACCAAGAATCGTCATCGAGAATACCCATCCGATCCCGCCGAAAACGTCGAACGCCAGAAAACGGCGGAAGGGCATATTCGCCACTCCGGCGACAAACGGCGCGAAGGTCCGAATGATGGGCACGAACTTCGCGTAGATGATGGTCTTGCCGCCGTGTTTGTCGTAAAACGCTTGGGTGCGCTTCAGGTAGTCCTGCTTGAAGAAGCGCGAATCCTTGCGCTTGAAAATCGCCGGGCCGGCCCTGCGGCCAAGCAGGTAACCGGACCAATCGCCCAGCAGGCAGGCGCATGAAAGCAAGAAAAGGATCAGGGCCAGATTGAGCTGGCCGGCGCCAATCACCACCCCAATGGTGAATAGCAAAGAGTCGCCCGGGAGAACGAAACCCACCAGCAAACCCGTCTCCGCGAAGACGATGGCGGTCAACATGGCGTATCCCCACCAGCCGGAGACGACGGTCGAAAGGAATTCAATCAGACGCTCGGGAGTGGTGAGCGTCCGGAGAAAATCCAGCAGCGTGTGGATCATGCGGACTTGTTCTTTTTGACAGGCCAGGAGGCCTGTCCTACAGCGGCGAACACCACTTTGGTAAACAGCACGCTCTTCTTAGCCGCGGTAACGAGACATTAACCGGTTGATTACGTCTTGGTGCTTCTTGATCTTGCCCTGTTGGATCAGGGTATTGAGAATGCTGTCTTGCAGCAGCAGTTGACGCTCGCCGGATCGCTTGCCTTTCAGTTGATTCAGTATGCCTTCCCGCTCGGCGGCGAACTTGGTCATATCGCCCGCCTGTTTTTCGGTGACCTTGGCGACAATCGTTTGAGTGCCCGCGAATATTGGCCCCAGGATGGCGCCCACCGGCTTCTCGAAAGCCTCGCTCAAGTAGGCTGCCCCGCCCAGGCCCTCCACCGCTCCATTGCGCGTAAAAAGGTCGGTGGTCTTTACTTCAAGCCCCATACTTTTTGCGATCGGCTGGAGATCGCCACCGTTGGCCTTGGCCATTTCCGCAGCCTTCTTCGCTTTGTCTCCCACCAGCAAATTTCCCCGATCTTGCGCGTACGCGGCGCGTACTCTCGCTTCAACCTCCGTAAAATCCGGCGCACGCAGAGGATTGATATTCGTCACTACAGCGACCGCCAGCTTGCTTCCAGACTGCAGTACCTGGCTGACTTCGCCTTTCTTCAACGCCTGCACTCCGGCGGTGACTTGCGGATCGGAACCCAGTTGCGGAATCGGTCCGCCTGGGGTCCACTTGTCCACCTTGTCGAACTCCATGCCGAGTTTCTTGGCAATTTGTTCCGCGCTTTGCGGGGACTTGGACAGCTCGGCGTGGGCCTGATCGGCGAGGGTCTGCATTTTTTCGATACCCACCTGCGCGCGCAGAGTTCCCAGAATTTCGCCTTTCACTTCCTCCAGAGGACGTAGCCGGGCCGGCTCTTTCTCCAAGACTTGCACCACGTGGTAGCCATACGACGTACCGATCACGTCGCTGATCTGATTTGGTTGCAGAGCGAAAGCGGCTGCCTCCAAATCCGCCGCCGGCATCTGGCCGCGCACCACCCAGCCAAGATCGCCGCCCACCTTGGCGGTAACGGTATCCTCGGAATTCTTCTCAGCCAGCTTGGAGAAATCGCCTCCAGCCTTCACTTGCTTCAGCAGATCCTCCGCCTTGGCCTTAAGTTTGGGTAATTCATCCTTGGACTTGCCGGCCGTGCTGATCATGATGTGCCGCGCTTTCACGCGCTCCGGCACACGGTACTGATCTTTATGGGAGTTGTAAAAACTTTGGATCTGGGTATCGGCAACTTGAATCGTTTCGGCCACCTTTGCGGGATCGACGACGATGAGTTGCAGATCGCGCGTCTCCGGCATACTGAATACGCCCTTCTTCTCATTGAAATACTGTTTCAATTCTTCGGGAGTGGGCTTTAGTTCCGCACCCAGTTTGGCGGCATCGAACGGGATGTATTGCAGCTTCACCCGATCGTTGGTCTGTTTGTAGGCAGCCTCCACTTCAGCCGGCGTTACTATGACGCCCTCCAGGGCGATGTTCTGAATGGAATCCTGGTAAGCCTTCAGCAGGACGTTGTTCTCAAACTCCGCCACGGTGAAACCTTGTTGTTCCACAAACATCTGGTATTGTTGCGGCGTAAGAGAGGATATGGGACCCAGCGACCGGATGATATTGGCAAGGTCGCTCTCCGACACCTTGAAGCCGAGCCTCTTGGCTTCGTATGCCATGGCGCGGTCCGCAATCGCCTGATCGATGAGTTGAGGAACCAGCACTTGAATCACGTCCGGCGACATGGGGCGGTTCTGCGTGATATTCCGGATCTGGAGTTCCACGTCGTGTATGGTGATCGGCTCCTTGTCGATTTCGGCTACCACTTGGTCGTTGCGGTCTCCGGTCGGCGTACCGGCGCCGGGGATGAGATACAACAGCATCGAGAGCGCGACCATGCCCAGCAACACGCCGAGCAATATGCGGACGGCCTTCTGCTGGCTTCGAAACAGATCAAACATACGTGGGGACTCCTACAGAACGATGGCGGAATGCTAAGCCACTATTATACCGAAAGTGAGATTGCGTACGAGTACTCCCGGGCTGAGCCGTGACCGTAAGGGACCGGAATTGAGGTCACGGCAGGATACATATCCGCTTGTACCGGCATCCGCTCCCTTACTTTACGGTCACGGCTCGGAATCGAGCGTGTGGTGCAGGTGGCGTCCGTGGTCGAGCTCGTGGGTGTTGGCGCACATCAAGCGTATGGCGGAAATCGCGTGTGCCCGTCTACAATTAAGCCATCACCATGAACATCGTCCACCGCATACTGCTGCGCGATCTGGCGGCCCGGCTGGGCTGCCAACTTCGAGGCGGCGGGGATATTGAAATCACCGGGGTCGCCGGGCTGGAGCAGGCCGGTCCAACTGAGCTTACCTTTCTGGCCAACCCGAAGTACGCGCCCAAAGTGAAACACACCCATGCTGCCGCCGTTCTGGTTTCAGAGCCTCTGCCGGAGCCTGGACCCGCCAGTGTGATCTCGGCCAACCCGTATCACGATTTCGCGCGCGCCCTGGCTTTGTTTTACCAACCGCCCAGGCCCGCGCCCGGGATTCATCCACTGGCGTCCATCGCGGCCACCTCCCAGATCGGCCAAGGCGCATCCATCGGGGCCTTTGCCGTTGTCGGCGAGAACGTTTCTATCGGCCGAAATGCGATTCTGCATCCGCACGTTGTCATTTACGAAGGCGCGCGGATCGGCGACGATTTCCAGGCTCATTCGCACGCGGTGGTGCGTGAATACTGCCGCATCGGCGATCGGGTGATTTTGCAAAATGGCGTGGTGGTGGGCGGCGACGGCTACGGATTCGCGAAAACATCCGTGGGCACGCACTTCAAGATCGTCCAATCCGGCGTGGCGGTGATCGAGGACGACGTTGAGATCCAATCGTTGACTTCGATCGATCGGGCAACCGTGGGAGAAACCCGTGTGAAGCGTGGAGCCAAAATCGACAGCCTGGTGCAAGTGGGACACGCGTGCGTGGTGGGTGAGGACAATATCATTTGCGCGCAGACCGGACTGGCCGGCAGCTCGATTCTCGGCAAGAACGTTCTATTGGCCGGACAGGTTGGAGTCTCCGGGCATCTGACGATTCACGACAACGCGATCGTCTACGCGCAGAGCGGCATAGGCGGCGACGTGAAAGCAGGGGCCGTCGTGTCCGGTTCTCCCGCGTTCGATAGCCGCGACTGGCTGCGCGCGATTACGGTCTTTCAGAAATTGCCCGAATTGTTAAGGACAATGAGACAATTGGAAAAGCGCCTCGAACAGCTCGAAAGCGCACGGAATCCTTCCCCATGATTGAAGATCACGTCGAACCAGGCCGGCGCCCGGTAGCGTATCTAAACGAGACTTTTCTCGAGAGCCCCGACGCGCGCGGCATTCGAATTTTGTCGGAGTATCTGGAGCCTCTCTCGCATTTCCGCGATGAGAAGATTCAGGACACCATCGTGTTCTTCGGATCCGCGCGGATCGCCGAGGAAGGCGCCATGAGCCACTATTATCGCGATGCGCGAACACTGGCGCGGCTGGTTACCGAGTGGTCCAGCCAAATTGAAGCGTCCTCTCACCGCTTCGTGATTTGTTCCGGCGGCGGTCCGGGTATTATGGAGGCCGCCAACCGCGGCGCCGCCGATGCCGGCGGCAAGACCATCGGGCTCAACATCGGTCTTCCGTTCGAACAGCAGCCCAATCCATTTATAACGCCGTCGCTCTCCTTCGAATTCCACTACTTCTTCATGCGCAAGTTCTGGTTTGCGTACCTGGCCAAAGCGCTGGTGGTTTTCCCGGGCGGATTCGGCACTCTCGACGAATTGTTCGAAGTACTAACGCTGGCTCAAACCCGGAAACTCGAAGGCAAGATGATCATTGTCTTGTACGGTTCGAAGTTCTGGAAGGAAGTGATAAATTTCGAAGCACTGGTGCGGTACGGCACTATCGCGGAGGAGGATCTGCAGCTTTTTAAGTTCGCCGACGATCCCGAATCCGCGCTGGAAATCCTGAAGACCCAGTTGACGAAATATTTCCTGGAGCCGGAAGCGCTGCCAGAGCCCGTTCCAGAAACCCCGCAGATCGCAAAATCGCGCGTGTGACGTTCGACCTTAAATCCCGGTGGACGCGTCTAGGCAAACTGGACAAGGTTTTCGGCGGCCTACTGCTTCTATACCTGGTGTTGCTGCTGCTCGCTCCCGCCAACGCTTTCACTTTGCTGCTGCAATTTCTAGTGATCGTACTGGGCGCGTGGATCGCGCTGCGGCTGACCCGGATCGCGCTGCGGAAGGCAATCTGGCGGCTGCGCAATCGATTGCTGGTGGCGTACGTGCTGATCGCGGTGGTGCCGATTCTTCTGATCTTGACGCTATTCGGGTTAGGAAGCTATCTGCTGGCAAGTCAAATCGCGGTTCACCTGGCGCGATCGGAATTGGACCGGCGCGTAGTATCCATGCAGGCAGCCAGCGATATCGTGTGCCGGGCAATTCCTCCAACCCGCGCCGATACCATGCACAGCACCGGTGAAATTTACCGCGAACGCTTTCCGGAACTGGCGTTGAT
>CATPCJ010000400.1 GCA_955652915.1 uncultured Bryobacteraceae bacterium | reverse complement strand
CCCCGGTACTTGGCCCAGACAATGGTCATCCCTACCGGCTTCCCATTTCGCTGCGGCAGCCCGTCGTCGGTCGCAGATAGGCTCAAAATTGCGGAGGCCGGCAACTGAATCGTCTGGGTCATCGGCTCAACGGTCACGGCCGGCGGCGTGTTCGAGTTGATTCGCTCGCTGTTTCCACCGCGCGTGGTGCGCAGGCGGTCAATCATCCACACCGGCTTTAGCGTTCCGGCAACCTGCTGCGTTTGGCCGTGCGCGGTAAGGGTCCACACCAGCTTCTGCCCGCCAAAATCTTTGGGCACCACAATCTTGAAAACGTCTTTGTGCCGCCGCACCAGAAAGTGTGTCGGCTGGCCCCGATCGCCGCCGGGCTCGAAGGTATTGCTGGGACCAACCGGAATATCGGGTTCTTCCTCGTAATTCCGATTCATGTACCCGAACCACATGTTGTAGGAACCGTCCTGGTTGGCGTCGAAACCCTCGTACACGGGAGCGACGCCTTGCCCCGACCAATGGCGCAGTTGCACGAGCTGAAAAGCCAGAAGCGCGCCGAAGGTGAAGTAGAATCGCAAGCTGCCTTTATAGTAATCCCAAGGCTAGGGCAGCAACAGAACTTGGATCGGATTCTCTGGATTGATTTCGCTTCTGTTTCGCCCCGTTATTTCGCATTGTCGGTAGCTATTCATCCAGGGACGACGCTCCACCCCCTCAGGTTCAGTTGTAATTTGTCATTTGAACGAGCGCTCAGTATAGCCGGCAATCTTGGGATTCTGCTATTGACTGTGCACATA
Organism: uncultured Bryobacteraceae bacterium; assembly: GCA_955652915.1. Lineage (GTDB taxonomy): Bacteria > Acidobacteriota > Terriglobia > Bryobacterales > Bryobacteraceae > Palsa-89. The sequence continues at coordinate 3,000 of CATPCJ010000400.1, read as the reverse complement.
CACCGGCCCGCGCACGATCTGGCCCGGAAGCTTGCCGGTATGCTTGCCGTCGCGCACCACGGCGACGCCATTCACGAATACTTATGACCAGACTTGAATTCCCAGCGACTACGCGGACATGACCATGCCTCACCTCACGCAAACAAGTTGATCTGTTTTAGAGTGCGCGTCGGAGGATGCGCTTTGCGCTGGCCTGTCGAACCGAGTCTCTGATTATGATTCTACGCTGAAACTCACGTTGCGATGCAATATTTTCTGCCGAGATGTGGCTCCCTCTTGTGCCAGGGGAGCGCTGCTGAGAGCGAACTCCTACCGCTTGACCAGCTCATATCGCCTTGGCCGGGGCTGGGCGGCCATGCGCTTAGCGGCGACGATCTGGTCCTCTAGCGCATCGAGCGCGGCCTCTGCCGGACCGGTATTAAAGCCGTCACCTTCGAGGACGGTCTGCAGCGGGCGCCAACGGAAGAAGTGCACATTGTTGTGCTTGAGGACCAGAGCGTGGACGTCAGCCGCCTGCCGGGTCATCGGTGTCATCATCACTGCCAGGTTGATGCCATCGGCAAGCTGCGCGGCGCTGAAGTCGCCAACTGCCTCACTGTCGATCTTGAGCGTATAGTCGCCGGCCAGCCCCCGGACGCGCAACGTTTGTTGATTCAGCGCCTCTGTGAAGTCCGAGGATGCGACCGCCAGCGCAATCACCGGATCCTTGGGATCGACCGGCATGGGGAGGGCGCGATCGAGTTGGGTCCAAACGAGGCCGTCGAGGCCCGAGACGGTAGTGTTTTCCGAGCGCTTGACGGCCCCGTCTTCGATCTCCACGGCCGAGACGATCGCAGGCGCCTTCCACGATTTCAGGAGCGCTTCGGCCATGATCAGATGGCCGGCGCTGCCTGGATGGACACGATCGGGAATCAACCGCTCGGCGGTTTTGGCGTCGCGCGCCTTGGCCTTTTCCAGCATGGCGACGACCGGTGAGTTCAAGTCGGCCACATCGAGGCGCTCGCGCACGGCCAGATCGCGGAGGTAGCGCCCGTAGCGCACCAGGACCGCATTGTATCCACCCTCAAAGGCCGGCGCGCGGGTGACGTCGTCGTAAGGAGATGGTTCGATGACGGTGATGCGCGCGGAAGGAAGCGCACCCTTCAGGCTGCGGACGATGTGCTCGTAACCGGCCGAGTAAACGCGGAAGATCTGGTCGTCGAAGGGGCGATAGCCACCGTCATTCATGCCGAGCATGACGGTGATGACGGTCGGGTTGTAGGCGAGTACATCGCGCCTGAGGCGGGTGTCGACTGAGCCACCGCCGCCGCCGCTCACGCGATCTCCGCCCCAGCCGGAATGAACGAACCGCACTCGCAAGGCAGGAAAGCGGGTAACGGTATAGGTCTCGGCGAATGTCGTATAGAGTCGCTGATCGGTGATGCTGTCACCGTAGAAGACGACGCTGTCGCCGTCCTTCAGTGCGAACGGCTGCGGCCACAGGGAAAGGGCCGCGAACAGGGCAAGCACCAAGAACCGGAGCATAGGTTGTTCATTACGATATCATGGCGGGGCACAAAATTCGACGATATGAAAGAACTGAAAATCCTCCCCGGTGTTCCCGGGCTGAGACTCGCGATTTTCCCGGTCGGGAGTACTGCGCGTTATCAATGGATACTCAACGCAGGTGTTTACAAGCCGCGACCTTGAGGAAGCCGACCCGTATCAAAATGGCCGGGACGATGGGCCAGCGCTGCGGAACAAGTCGTCGGCGGAGCTAAGAACAACCCAACGCAGGCGCTCGGGGAGTTTTGGCCCGCGCTCTATGAGGAAATCCTGAACCGTGCGCGCTGCTTCGGAAGAACGATGTCCACTCAAAGTCGCGTCTGTCCAGCGCTTGGGGAAAAAGATGTCACCCGTGCGCTGAATTTCCCGAAGAAGATCGAGGCTGGGCCGGATGAAGCGCTCGGCATGTTGGGCGCGCAGGGGATGATGAAGATAGTTGAGTGATTCCAGTACCCACGACTCGCGTCGGCGGTTGTTCACGTCGCGAAAACGCTCAAAGGCCTGCTCTCGGATCTTAGGATCAGCCGAGAGCGCAGGCATCACGAACTCGAAACGCGCCTTGCGGTCGGGATTCTGCGTACGCGCGAGCTGCGCGGAGAGAATCTGTTGCCACCCCGGCGCTTCACGCACAGCCAGCGCTCCGGCCAGCGCGATTTCGTCGGGTTCGGCCAAAGGCAAGCCCTCAATCTTCTCGTCTCTTCGCCAGATACGAGTGAGCCAGTCCACGCCCTCACGCGTCTGGGCGATGCTGCGAAAAGCGGAAAACCACGCGGACTTTTGGCTGGTGGCCTGGGCGCGGGAGATGCCTTCGCGCAGTAGCGCCTCCAGCGCGGGCGCATGCGCGAGGCGATCTTGCTGATTAAAGAACATCCAGTAGACACTCGAAAGATCGCTGAGCAGCAGTTGCGTATTCTGTTCATCATGTTCATTGGGAAGTGCGCGTTCTACGAGCCTTAGAAAATCCGTTGGGCGTACGCGAGCATCCAGCAGCTCTTCCCACAAGACGACCAGCGCGCTGGCTCGTGTAAGCGGGCCGGGAATCTCCTCCAGATGATCCAAAAAATAGCGGCGCGAAACCTCGTCCAGAACAAAATCGCCGTAGCCCAGGCCGCCGCTAGCAGGCAGGACGTACAAAGGATGAGGGTCATCCAGAACTCCGCGCGCGGTAGCTTTATTCAGGTCCACCGTAAGCTGCCTGCTCCCGGTGGGATAGCCGACGGCTACCTGAAGCTTCTGCGGCCATAGCAAGTCACGCTTAAGCGGGTCTCTTTGCGTTAGCTCGAAACGTCCACCTTGCAATGTAACCGCGATCTGAGTGTTAGCGATCATCTGAAAACGTAGATTTTTGGACCTTGGCCGGGCCGGGGTTGTCGAGGATGCCGCGGAACTTGAGGCGGAGGTACTGGAGGTAACCGCCGGGAGCAGGATGGTGCAGGAGTTCTTCAATGACGGGTT
>CATPCJ010000399.1 GCA_955652915.1 uncultured Bryobacteraceae bacterium | reverse complement strand
TTTGGCTCGTCCGGGGAATCTGTGGGCTATGCAGGTGGAAAGAGGAAGCGGTGGAGCTTACGGCAGGTCGAGTCGAAGGAGCGCTGCTGTTCCTCCGAACCGTTGTGGATGGCCGGTCCGCCGTATTTATGGATGGCCTGACGTAAAAGGCGGTCGGCGGTGAGCTTACGCAACGACGGATCGTAGTGCAGGTCGCGAATAATTTCCCCGCCCAACGACCAGAGATTGTCCACATGGCGGCGAATCGTCTTTGAAGATAATCCAGAGGAAGCCAGATGCTTGATGAACTGGCGAAAGTAAGGCAGCAGTTGTTCGCCCGGTAGGAGATCTTTCTCCAACCCCATCCAAGAGCGTGGCCATTGATCCAGGTCGCGGCAATACCAGGCAACGTCGACGGCCACCGCTGGCGCCGGTGTACGGTTTAAGTTGGAAGTCGTCCTCTTCAGCGCCATGGAACTGACCACGATCTTAAACCAATGCTATCCACAGCCGGGTTTCGTCTATGAGAAGGCCCGCTTCCGCGAAGACCGGAAGGCAATCGAAGTGCCGATCCGGCCACGACGTAGATCCAAGGCGATCTGTTCGAAGTGTGAGCAACCAGCGCCCGGTTACGACGTTCTAGCCGAGCGGCGCTTCGAGTTCATCCCGTCCTGGGGCTTGCTGATTTTCCTGCTGTATGCGCGGCGTCGTGTTCAGTGCCGCCAGTGCGGCGTGGTTGTCGAGAAGATTCCTTGGAGTGAGGGCAAGCATCATTCCACCAAAGCCCACATGTTGTTTCTCGCTCACTGGGCGCGCAAGCTTTCCTGGAAGGAAGTCGCCGAATCGTTCCAGACCACATGGGACCGTGTGCATGACGCGGTGGAGTATGTGGTGGAGTGGGGTCTGCAGCGTCGTACGCTGGAATCGATCTACGCCATTGGGGTCGACGAGATTCAATACGCCAAGGGTCACAAGTACCTGACGCTGGTCTACCAGATCGATCGGGAGTGCATTCGACTTCTATGGATCGGCAAGGAGCGCACGATCGAGTCCTTTCAGGGCTTCTTCAAGGTCATCGGCGAGAAGGTAGCGTCCGAGATTCTGTTTGTCTGCTCGGATATGTGGCAACCTTACCTGGACGTGATCCGCCAGAAGTGCGCTCACGCTTTACATATCCTCGACCGGTTCCACATTGCCGCCAAGATGAGCAAGGCTCTGGACGAGGTTCGTGCTGGCGAAACACGCCGCCTGTCGCAAGACGGTTGCCAGCCGGTGTTGAGCAAGTCGCGTTGGTGCGTGCTCAAGCGCAAAGAGAATCTCAGTCCCCAGCAGCAGGTTCGTCTTCGTGACCTGCTCCGCTACAACCTACAAACAGTCCGTGCGTATCTATTGAAGGAGGACTTCCAGCAGTTCTGGATGTACAACTCTCCGTTCTGGGCTGCGAAGTTCCTGGACTTTTGGTGTCACCAGACCATGCGCAGCCGGATCGAGCCCATGAAGAAGATCGCGCGCACGTTGCGCACTCATCGCGAGTTGCTGCTCAACTATTTCAAGGCCAGGAAGCAGTTCTCCAGCGGTGTTGTCGAGGGCCTCAACAACAAGGCAAAAGTCGTCATGAGAAGATCCTATGGCTTTCGCACCTTTCGCGTTCTCGAACTCGCCCTGTATCATTCACTTGGAAAGCTGCCCGAGCCAACGCTTACCCACAGATTCTTCTGACGAGTCAAAAATTTACCGAAGGGGCACCAACAACCGCAACACAAGAGCGGCCCGGTTCGTAGTGTACCAAAACGCGAACAGGAGAGGTCGCAAGATGGCAACAGCAGATGAACGATCCAGAGAAACAAATCGAAGCAGAGGACAAAGAGAATCCCAAAACAACGGGCGGATCGCTTTCATGGTTCGAAAAGTTAGAACCACAATTAGACAAATACTTGAAGTTTGGAGAGGTGCTGGTAGTAGCAACAATCAGTCTTTTTATGTGTCTGTTTGTCCTCTACGAGATGTTTTGGATAGCACTGGCGTTCGACATGGAAGCACGGCAAGAGCGGCTAGCGACAATCTTGAAAATGTTAAGCGACAACTGGAAAGCTGGATTGCTCCTGCTAGTTCCACTCTTTTACCGAACGATCAGAATGTTTCTGGAGAGAGTGAAACGCTTTGCCGGAATGGAAACAGAACAAGAACCGGAAACGATCAAAGCGGCGATGAATCCGCCTCTAGTGTCAGGAGTACAGGTACCGGAGTCGATGGAGATCGGGCGACCGAATCCCCAGAAGCAATAACTATGCCTACCACTCGTATCGGCGCAAATGAAAATTAGAATGCGGTACCGTGCCCCTAAGGAAGGAACCCCGGTAGAGTTTGAAGTTCAGGCTGAGCATCCAGTGATGACATACATTGTTCGGCCTAGAGGTTTAGAGTTGTTCGATGAAGGCAAAAAGAATTTTAGGTATTACGGAGGATTCCAAACCCCACCAAGGATGAAACACAAGCAAGAATTGATGCTGCCATTTTCTGGTCCTTGGTATCTAGTGATTGTAAACCCTGACGAAGACGAACCTGTCAAGGTGCATTACGAAGTGTACTATTGATTCCGGCGTTTCTTCTTCGGTTTTGGGCCACGCTTGTGGGGATTCTGTGCGGCCTTAACCTTGTACTCTTCCATCCGTCTTTTCAGTTCATCGTGCGACACGGTGAGCAGATGGTCTACCGTTCGCGTGAAGGCTTCGAACTCCGGGTTTGATTCCGCTTCCGTTTTCATTTTGGTTTCATCATACCTCACCAGAATATTTCCGCGCATCTCTGACGGGGATTGTACACACCTGTCTTGACGTGAATAACCAAAACGACATCGCTTAGCGGATGCTTTGGAAGCGACGGGGCTTCTGGTGGAAGCGGCCACAACAAGCGGTCTGTGGTGACTTTAAGCGACGTGATAAGAGAATCGTCTTGCAGTAAGCAATAAAACGGCGTCTCGTCTTCCTCTGGACCATCGCTGTCAATCTCACTTCGTTGTGCGGGAACTTTCAAAGCGTCGAAAAGCGTTTTGATTCGGTTGTCGATATCCCCGCTTCCGTCGATCAGTTTGCCGGGATCGCTTCTACGCAGAAACAAAATATCCAGCATCGCATATGCCCCACCATACTTTTCGTTGATGAGCGGTGCAAATTTAAATCCGTCACCGCGCTGAAAGTCGTTAGCTAGGTCATCCACAATACCGTGCCGCTTCATGTCCGAAAGCAAGAGACTGGTATCCCACAGTTCGCGTAGTTGCTGATTCAGAACTTTCCTGATAATGTGCTTGTCATCGGCCCTGGAATGCTTCCGCCCTTCGGCTCGAAGCCTTCCGTCGTAGACTAGTCTAAATTCCACGCATTCGCTCCCGAGAGGGTCTTCGTCGTCGAGTTGATACACGAGTTCGCGAGGAAGATTTTCTTCCTTGGGCTGACCCTCTACACTGGAGTATGTAGGCATGCCTGGGAATAGTCAACTATATTATTACCCAAGAATGCCCTGTGCCACGTTTGGCAGCCGCTTACAGACGAAGGCGCGCTCCGGCGAGCCCCAGCACTGCGAATGGAACCAGCAAAAGCCAAGACGCCGGTTCGGGGACGTCCGACTGGAAACCGATTGTGTCCGCACGCCACCGCTTTCCACACCGCCCCCACGATCATGCAATCCCCGAGTTGCCTTCCGTCAGTATCCGAAGCGAAGAGGATGTTGAAAGTTGTTTCAGTTTGGCAAGTCGAAGAACACGGAGGGAACGGTCAATTACGGCGGACATTCTAGTCCTTACTGTATCGCTAGCTCTTCGTTAGTCGATTGTACGGCGGAAAATGTGGCGTGAAGACATAGTTAGCGATATAGTGAACACGTTTTCGTGTGGCGTTCCGTATATCGCTTGCTTACGCGCGCGGTTCTGAATCGAAACCGGAGCGCGACTGCCGGCAAGAGGCTTCCTCTTCGACCGCGGTTGTGGCGGTAGACTGAAATCGTGGTGCATGCGGAATCGCATTGGGAGAAGGTCTACGGCACAAGATCGCCCGAGGCCGTCAGTTGGTATCGTCCTCATCTTGAAACATCGCTGGCCCTCATAGAGCGAGCGGCCGGTGGATGTTCAGCATCTATCATTGACGTCGGAGGCGGGCCCTCGACATTGGTCGACGATCTTCTTGAGCGCGGATACCAGAACGTCACCGTCCTGGATATCTCACCAACCGCTCTCGATCTGGCCAGGAATAGACTGGGACCAGTTGCGGATAAGGCGCATTGGCTTGCTGCCGACGTCGCTTACGCCTTTCTGCCGTCGCACGCTTACGATGTCTGGCACGATCGCGCGGTGTTTCACTTTCTCACCGCGCCGGAGGATCGCGCCGGCTATGTGCAGAACGTCATGCACGCGGTGAAGCGCGGTGGGCACGTAATCGTAAGCACCTTTGGACCTGAGGGTCCTTCAACGTGCAGTGGGCTTGACGTCATGAGATACGACGCGCAATCGCTGCACGATCAATTTGGCAGGCGCTTTCGATTGATGGAAAGCGCCAAAGAAATGCACCAAACACCTTTCGGCACTACACAGCAGTTCCTTTATTGCTATTGCAGAGTCGAATGACGGAAACCTCCCGCGCGCGTCAGCAAGCGGTTGTCCCGCTTAGAACGTGAATCGTAACGACCCTTGCATCACGCGCGGCGTGCGCGTCGAGATGACCGTTCCGAAGAGCGTGTTGGTCTGAACCCCGGCCGGGTCAAACCGCGCCGCCGTGTTGAGGCTGGCATACTGAGTGTGATTGAAGGCGTTGTAAGCCTCCCAGCGCAGCGTCAAATAACGCTTCTCGCCGTGAATCGGGAAGTTCTTGGCGAGCGCCAGATCCCAATTATTTACGCCCGGGTTGCGGACATTGTACTTGCCGGCATTGCCGGGGTCGTTCGCTCTGGGGCGGCAGAAGGCCCCGGTATTGAACCACTGCGAGAACGTGCCGATATTGCCTGAATAGGCATTTCCGCAGATGTCCATGCGTTGGGCGTCGCCGCCGCCGTTCAGGTTGGTTCCGTCCGTAGTTGTGAAACTCATGGCAACGGGTTGGCCGGTGGCGAATTGAGCGATGCCGGACAGCACCCAGTTGTCCAACGTATAACGGACCACCGGATTCGACCACATCCTGGAAGCGTTGGGCATGTTGTACACGAAATTCACTACCAGGTTATGGGTCTGGTCCGCGCCGTCCACGCCGTAGGACCATTGACGTAGCGGCTGGTAAAGGGGTAGGGCGGTGTTGCCGTTGGTGAAGTCCATGTACTTGGAGAACGAATAGGACACGCCGAACTCCAGGCCTTTCGAGAAACGGCGGGTTAGCGAAACCAGCAGCGCGTGGTAGTTCGAGCTGAAGGTATTCGCGGTATAGGTAATGCCGTTGTAGCCGGGATACGGCCGGAAGAAATTGTCCGACAACGGCGTACCTTTGGTGGGATCGACATTCTGCTTGAGGAACTGCGCTCCGTAGGGCACCGTGTTGATGGCGTAGCTTTGTTGCAAGTCGCGGCCAAGAACAGTGGCGTACGAAACATCCAGCAGTAGCGAATGACCCAGATCCTGCTGTATGCCGATCGAGCCGTTATAGTTTCTTGGCGTCTTGCCGTCTACCTGAAACGCGTTGGTATTCCCGGGGGCGAGGAAGCCGGAGGTCTGCAGCAGCGTGTTGATGGTCCCATAACTCGCGACCGGCGTCAGGATGGCCGGTGGATTGTTGGTGGTTGGGCTCCACACACTGAATCGCGGGTTATACAGTACGGCCATGCCGCCGCGAATCGCCGTTTTGCCGTTTTCAAATACGTCCCAAGCGAACCCTACGCGCGGTCCCCAGTGGACCGGCTGCTGGCTGACGAACCCGCGAGGATAATTCTTGGCGCCGGACGTCACTCCACCGTTCACGGGGTTCCCGCTTCCGGGAACGAAGAAACCTACATAAGCTTGCGGAAGCAAATCGCCGGTTAGCGGATTCTTGGCCATCCTCACGTTGTCCGGTCCATACGCCGGCTGGAAGAGCACGGGCGCCTGCGCGGGATTGTAGAGCCCCAGCGCGAGTACGGACTGCTGTCCGTCATAATGCGGATACATCTGGTTCGCCCAGGTCCATCTCATCCCATAGTCGAGCGTGAAGCTCCTGGTTAGTTTCCAGGTATCCTGCGCAAACCATTCCACAACGGCTTGGCGCTCATTTGCGCCGTAGCGCGCGTTGGACTCGGTATAGCTGTTAAAATTGCCCAGCGCGGCGTTCGCGAATGCCCAATTGCCATCCAGCGGATTGTTGATGTCCTTCGAAAAGTTGTACGTTCCGCTAAAGACGCTTCGCTCACCTTCGTACTCCCGGATCCGGTAAATATCCATTCCGGCTTTGATGGTGTGCGCGCCTTTCGTCCAGGTAACGTTGTCGTTAAAGCTGAAGGTGAAGTCGGTGCCATTCTTCAGAAAACGATCGTCGAAGGTGACGTCCGGCGTATAGGTCCCAAGGCCGAACGACACGCGCGGGATGATTGCGTCGGGATTTGCCGAAGGGTTCCACTGCCCGGCCGTGAAACCGATGGCGGACCGGAGCACGGTGGAGAGCGGGTTGCCTGACACCGGCACCCGCTGAGCGGGAGTTATGGTGTCGTCGTACGCCTTCCAGCCTTCATGGTTGCGGCGGAGACCCGCGGTCATCTCGTTCACGATCGTCGGGGAGAAAATGTGCGTCCAACCAGTGGCGATCCCCTCTTCGGAAAAGCAATAACATTGCGCGAAAAATCCAACGGGTCTGGCGCCGGCGGCCACCGAATAACCCTGCTGAGTGGAAAGCCACGTCTTGCCGCGCACCCAGATCCGGTCGTTCTCCCGGGGCACATAGTCAATCTTGAACAACTGGCTCCGCTTGGGCCAGACTTGCACTTCCTGGATCTGATAATTGTAGTTGTTGCCGGCGATCGGATTGATGAAATTGGGCAGTGGGAGCATGTTCAGCAGCGCCAGACCGTTGGGATCCAGACGACTGGAGGGAACGATATTGTTGGGGAATGGGGTCTTGTTCTTCAACGGGTCGTTGACGGGAATCTGCTTCCCGTTGGTGTCGACCGTCTGCGAAAAGTCTCCCTTGCGCTCCAGCGCGGTCGGCATCATGTAGTTTACGGGCGCGACAGCCGGTATACGGTCCGACAGTTGCTCAAAATTATAGAAGCCGAATAGCTTCGTCTTGCTCGTATTGAACTTGCCTGGGATATAAATAGGCCCTCCGAGGGAACCGCCCAGTGTGTTATAGCGATACTCGGGCCGCTTCAAACCATTCCGGTTGTTGAAGAAATCGTTGGCATTGAAATCTTCGTTTCGCACGTACCAGTAGCCGTTGCCGTGGTACTGCTGGCCGCCGGACTTGCTGTTTACCATCACCACCGTGCCGCCGTTGCCTGCGTATTCGGCCCGATAGCTGTTCAGAACGATCTTCACTTCGCCGATGGCGTCCATGGTGGTGACGCTGGAGAATACGTTCGGCGTGCCCATGTCATTGCTGACCACGCCGTCGACTGCCAGGATGTTCATATTGGCGTTGGCGCCGCGGACGGCGGGCGAGCTGGTGCCGTAACTGCCGCCGGCCGAATCCTGGTCGGCCTGATAGGCGACACCGGGAATGGTCCGCATCATGGAAACGACGTCGCGGCCTCGCGCGGTCAGGTTTCCGATTTGATCGGTGCTGATCTCGGCGGATTGCTCGGAGCTTTCCGTCTCCACGTGCGCGGCGCGGGCCGCGACCGTAACGGTTTCAGTTACCGCTCCCACCTGCAGGGCTACCTGCCCCAGGGCGATGCGCTCATTCGCGGAGACCACAATCCCGGTGCGCTCGAAGGTTCTGAAACCGCCATGCTCCACCTTCATCGAGTAAGTATCTGGCTGCACGGCAACCAGGCTGAAGGCTCCGGATTCGCTGCTGGAGGCTTCCCTGATGTCCCTGGTTTTTTCGCTGATCAAGGTGATTTTGGCGCCCGGCACGGATTTACCGGATGCATCGATTACAGTTCCACTGATCGTCCCTGTGATCGTCATCTGAGCCGGCAGGAACGTTGCAAGCAGCAGGCACACAAGGCCGCTGCCAGTTAATAGCGTCTTCATGGGCGTCCCCTTTCGATAGTTAGTCGATTGTACGGCGGAAAGCGCCGCGCGTCAAGGCCAAAGTTAGCGATAAAGTACACTCGGCCACTGCTATGTCAATGGCCGGCCGAACTAGGGACCAGCCGCACTGCCACCAACGTCAGACCGTACTTCTGGCCCTCCGGAATATCTTGAGGCTTCAGCGCGAGGCTATATTTCCCGGCCTTATCCAGTTGAACGCTTCCGATTCGCGAAATTACGTACGGCCAGTAGGGATTCGCGGGATTGTCCTCCTTGCCGTTATCCGCAAGAACGGTGGATAGTTTTTGTTCGCCCACTTGAACTGTCACGTGCTGCCCGCCATCCCATCCATTGCCGTACTTCTGCTGCGACGTGATCAGTTCAACATTGTACTTGCCGCCGTTGCGCAGCTTGAAGTCCCAGTCCATCCAATCCTGTGCGTTGGTCCAGCGCTCCATCACGCCACGGCTGTCGGGCCGCGCCCCGCTCTTGGCGGTTTTGTGCAACGCGCCAAGGTAGGCAGGCAGCGTTACAGACTTGTCGGGCTGTTCCTGCAGCATTGGATCGACCTCGGCGTTGCCGGCAATTTCGAGCACGATCACGCTGTCGCTGGGATCGGGCGCTTGCGTGGGCAGGCCGACGCGCAACCAGGGATACTCGCGCTCGCTCTCGGGGCTTTGCGCCACCTTCAACGCGACATGATTAGAGAGCAGGTAGGCACGCTGCACCTTGCTTTGCAACCCGAAAACAGTAAGTTCCTTTCCGGGCGCGCTGAACACGTGCAAGTAGATGCGTCCAGGCTTGCTGGTGATGACGCCCCACGGAAGCGTGTACGGAAACGGGCTCGCGCTCGTGGCGTAAATCGATTCACCGTTAGCTTTCGTCCATTTCCCCACCTCCGCCAGACGCTCCACGCTCGGCGGCGGAATCACTCCTTCGGAAGTCGGTCCGACGTTCAACAGATAGTTACCGCCGCGGCTGGATGCCGTGGCGAGTTGTTGGATGAGCACCGTGGGCGACTTCCAATGATCGTCGTCCTTGCGGAATCCCCAGGTGTCGTTCATCGTTACCGGCGTTTCCCAGGGCCGCTTCACCGTTCCGACGCTGATCTGATTGTCGCCGGCCGAATCATAATCGCCCATGTTGTTTCCCACCCGGCCGCTCACCAGGCAATTCGGTTGGAGTTCGTGAACCAGATCGGCCAGTTGCTTACTCTGTTGTTTGGTTATATTGCGCGGAGTGTCAAACCAGATAAGGCCGATGGGGCCATAGTTAGTGAGTAACTCCCGCACCTGCGGAATTACTTTCTGGTCGTAGTAACTTTGAAAATTCTTCTTGGCGTCGTCGGGGAAATCCCAGTTGTTACCAATTCCGTCCGGCTCGTGCCAGTCCTGCGTCTGCGAATAGTAGAAGCATAATTTGAGACCGGCGCGCTGGCAGGCCGCGGCCAGGTCCTTGATCGCGTCATGATGGTACGGCGTCGCGTCGACGATATTGTACTTACTCGTTTTGGAACCGTACATGGCGAAGCCGTCGTGATGCTTCGAAGTAATGGTGATGTACTTCATGCCGGCGTTCTTTGCGATCGCCACCCACTCGTCGGCGTTGAATTTCACCGGGTTGAATTGCGAGGCGAGCTTCTCGTAGTCGCGCACCGGAATGCGCCCGCGGAACATGATCCACTCACCAAGTCCATTAACCGGCGCGCCGTTCCACTGGCCGGCGGGCACGGAGTAAATGCCCCAGTGAATAAACATTCCGAAGCGGGCATCGGTCCACCACTTCAGCCGTTCCTCCGCGGTGGGATTTTGAGCGGCCAGCGGCAGGGCCGCCGCCACGGCAACGATGAGAGCGAACATTCGACTCAGAATCATATTGAAACCTGACCTTCCTTCCGTTAACGTTAACTATAAGCCATTTTTGAGATAATGTGGCGCGGACTTCAGTCTGCTGCATCGAGACTCGTCTCGATGCTCCGTCTGGAAAGAGCCTCGAGACAAGTCTCCGCGGCACATGTTATAGCATGATCAAGAGACTATGATCCACCGCCTAAGCCTTTTCCCATTGATCGCGTTCGCCACTTCGCACGCGCTGGCCGCAACTCTTCCCCCGCCCGAGTATCAGAAATTAGTTCATGACATCTACAAACAGCTAATCGAAATCAACACGTCCTTCACCACCGGCGCCACAACTCCCGCGGCGCAAGCTATCGCCGACAGGCTTCGCGCCGAAGGTTTTCCCGCGTCCGACATTCAAGTCCTTGGCGCGGCGCCGCACAAAATGAATGTCGTCGTTCGCTATCACGGCACTGGAGCGCGCAAACCGCTCCTGCTGTTGGCTCATCTGGATGTGGTCGAGGCCAAGCCTTCCGATTGGTCCTTGGATCCGTTCCGCCTTACTGAAAAGGACGGCTACTTCTACGGACGAGGCACCATCGACGACAAGGCGCAGGCCGCCATTTGGATCGCCAATCTGATTCGCTACAAACGCGAAGGATGGAAGCCGGATCGCGACCTGATAGTCGCGTTGACGGCCGATGAAGAAGGCGGCGGTCCCTTTAACGGCGTAGACTGGCTGCTGAAAAATCGACGCAGCCTGATTGATGCCGAGTACTGCTTAAACGAAGGCGGGTGGGGCGACATGGTGAATGGCAAGCACATCGCGAATAATCTCCAGGTCAGCGAGAAGTATGTCGCGAACTACCGTCTGGAGGTCAAGAACAAAGGCGGCCACAGCTCTTTGCCTGTGTCCGATAACGCCATCTATCGTTTGGCGGATGCCCTCGTTCGGCTTTCGAAGTACAAGTTCCCGGCCAAAACGAATGACGTAACGCAAGCCTATCTCGAACAGATGGCCAAGGTATCGCCCGCGCCGATTTCCAGCCAAATGAAAGCCGCGGCACAAGGTTCCCAGGACGCCGTGGACCAACTCGCCGCCAGTTCCACAAGTCTCAACGCCACGTTGCGAACCACCTGTGTGGCCACCATGCTCGACGGCGGGCATGCGCTCAATGCCCTGCCCCAAACCGCGGGAGCGTTCGTAAATTGCCGCGTTCTTCCCGATATGAAACCCGCCGAGGTGCTCGCTACATTGACGAAGGTAGTCGCCGACCCTCAAGTCTCCATCACGGCCGCGCGCGAGATCGTTTCCGGTCCTCCATCGCCACTTCGCCCCGATCTGATGAAGGCGGTTGCCAGAATCAGCGACACCATGTGGCCGGGGGTACAAACGGTTCCCATGATGGTGATGGGCGCAACCGACGGACTGTATTTGCGGAACGCCGGCATTCCGACCTACGGAGTTCAAGGCATCTTCATCGAGCGTGATGATTTTCGCGCGCACGGCCGTGACGAACGTCTGGGAATAAATGAATTCTACGAGGGCGCCGTGTTCTTGTATGATCTCGTGAAATCGCTGGGACGGAATTAGGCAATACGTGGCGCGGACACTCGTGTCTGCTGCCTCGAGACTCGTCTCGAGGCTCTTTCCCCGGTGAAGCATCGAGACGATTCTCGATGCGGCAGCCTAAGACGCCGCGCCACGTCGTCTGTCAGCGCTACAATGAAGTTTCCCCGCCTTATGGTGAAGACAATTCCCGACATCCTGGCCCAAATTGTCGAGCGGAAAAAACTTGAGCTTTCACGCCGCGAAACAGGCGTCGAACAGCTTGCCGAGACATCCATCGCGTCCCGCCGGGATTTTCTCAAAGCGCTCACCAATCGCGAGCCGGCTATCATCGCCGAGATCAAGAAAGCGTCACCGAGCAAAGGCGTTCTGGCCGCGGACTTCGATCCCGCCGCCATCGCTCGTGCCTATGAACAAGGCGGCGCCGCGGCGCTTTCCGTTCTTACCGATCAGAAACATTTCCATGGCAGTTTGTCCGATATGGAATCCGCGCGATCGGCCGTCGATCTTCCGGTGTTGCGCAAGGATTTCACGATCGACGCGTACCATGCGCACGAAGCGGCCGCGCACGGAGCCGACGCCATTCTTCTGATCGCGGCAATTCTAACCGAGCGGCAACTGCGCGATTTTCGCGAGCTGGCGGAACGATATTCCATGGCGGCGCTGGTTGAGGTACACGACGAAGAGGAATTGAAGCCGGCCCTCGCTTCCGGCGCGCGCATCATCGGCGTAAACAATCGAAACCTGCATACGTTCGATGTGCACCTCGAGACAGCCCTGCGGCTTGCCGAAAAGATTCCGGCGGGCGTCGTCAGAGTGGCGGAGAGCGGAATCAATACCGCCGAGCACATCAGGCAACTTCGCGCCGCGGGTTACCAGGCGTTCCTGATTGGTGAACACTTGATGAAATCGGGCGATCCCTCCGCTGCCCTGCGAGCTTTGCTGTCATGATCGTCAAGATCTGCGGTATCACCAACCGCGACGATGCCATGGCAGCCGTGGAGGCGGGCGCGTCCGCCATTGGTTTTAATTTCTATCTGGATAGCCCGCGCTATATCGCTCCCACCGGAGCGGCCGTTATCTCCGGGAAAATACCCGCGAACGTATGGAAGGTCGGCATCTTCGTCAATGAGGGCGCCCAATCGATCGCACGTATCGCGCTTCACGCCGGGCTGGACATCGCGCAATTGTACGGAAGCTCCGAAGCGCGCGGAATCCGCATCTGGCGGGCCTGCCGTGCCGGATTAGTCAGCACGGACTACCTCACCGACGAAACTATCGAAGCGATCTTGCTCGATACGCCAGTCGAAGATGTTCATGGCGGAACAGGTGCGACCTTCGATTGGTCTCGCGCCAAAGGCATTGCCAAAAACATCGTCATCGCCGGCGGCCTCGAAGCCGAAAACGTTAGACAAGCCATTCAGCAAGCCCAACCCTGGGGCGTCGACGCCTGCTCCCGTCTTGAAAAATCCCCCGGTCTCAAAGACCACGAAAAAATGCGCAAATTTATTAAGGCAGCTCTTGAAAGTTGAACCCATGACACCCCCAGCCACCGGTTCTCAGCCCGATCCGAGCGGACATTTTGGGCCGTACGGCGGACGCTTCGTTCCCGAAGTTCTGATGGCGCCTCTCGAGGAACTCGAACAGGCCTACAACGCCGCTCGACAGGACCCCGCCTTTCAAGCCGAGTTGAAGGATCTGCTCGCGAACTACGCCGGCCGTCCTACGCCGCTTTATCACGCCCGGCGGCTGAGTGGCATTTCCGGAGGCGCGAAGATTTACATCAAGCGCGAAGATCTGCTGCACACCGGCGCTCACAAGATCAACAACTGCCTGGGACAAGTTTTGCTCGCCCGGCGCATGGGCAAGCGGCGCATCATCGCGGAAACCGGAGCCGGTCAACACGGCGTCGCCACCGCTACCGTCTGCGCGCTGTTCGGCCTGGAATGCATTGTGTACATGGGCGAGGAAGATATGCGACGGCAGCGCCTCAACGTCTTCCGTATGCGATTACTGGGCGCCAAAGTCGTCGGCGTAACCAACGGCAGCCGCACTTTGAAGGATGCCATCAGCGAAGCCATGCGCGACTGGGTGACCAACGTACACGGCACGCATTACCTGCTGGGCTCCGCATTGGGCGCGCACCCGTACCCCATGATGGTCCGCGATTTTCATCGTGTAATCGGCGACGAAACGCGCCAACAGATTCTGGAGCGCGAAGGCAGTCTGCCCAACTCAATCTTCGCCTGCGTCGGCGGCGGCAGCAACGCCATCGGCATGTTTCACGCTTTCGTGGGCGATCCAGGCGTCCGGTTGATCGGCGTGGAAGCGGGCGGCCGTAGCGGCGAATTGGGCGCGCATGCCGCTCGCTTTTCCGGAGGATCGCCGGGCGTATTACAAGGCGCCTATAGCTATCTGCTGCAGGATGCGGACGGCCAAGTGGCGCTCACGCACTCCATATCGGCGGGCCTGGATTATGCGCTGGTCGGCCCGGAGCATGCCTGGCTGCGCGATCAGGGGCGCACCGAATACGTTTCCGTGACGGACACGGAAGCGCTCGAAGCCGCGCAGACTCTTTCCCGGACTGAGGGACTGATTCCCGCGCTGGAATCCGCGCATGCTGTCGCCGAAGCGCTGCGCCGCGCTCCAGCCGCCCAGGGCGAAGTGTTCGTCATCAATCTGTCCGGCCGCGGCGACAAGGACACCGATATCTATCGCGAGAACTTAAAGGAGCTCGATGAGCCAGACCAGAATCGGCCCGCTCTTTGAGCGGCTTCTCCGGGTGGAGAAGCGCCCGGCTCTAATCGCTTACATCACCGCGGGTGACCCCACGCCCGATCGTACGCCGGCGCTGGTAGCTGCCCTGGAGCGCGGCGGCGCGGACTTGATCGAACTCGGCGTTCCTTTTTCCGATCCCATCGCGGACGGTCCGGTGATTCAACGCGGCTCGGATCGCGCCTTGAAGGCGGGCACAACCGTGGCCGCCGTACTGGAAATCGCCGCCAAGATCCGGAAAACATCCCAGATCCCTCTGCTGTTGTTTACCTATATGAATCCGGTGCTGCGCTACGGATTGGATGCGCTTGCCAAAGACGCCGTCGCGCGCGGCATCGATGGATGTTTGCTCACGGACCTGAGCGTGGAAGAAGCCGAGCCCTATGTTGCCGCGATGCGAAAGGCCGGTCTCGATACGGTGTTCCTGGCGGCGCCCACCAGCACGGAGCGGCGCTTGGCCCTGGTGGCGAAGTACTCCACCGGCTTCGTCTATCTGGTTTCAAGAACCGGCGTAACCGGCGAGCGATCCACCGTGTCCGATGCGGTAGGTCCGCTGGTGAGCGCCATGCGAAAGGCGACCGGCCTGCCGCTCGCCGTCGGATTCGGCATTTCCAACGCGGAACAGGTGCGCTCGGTCGGCGCCATCGCGGACGGAGTTGTGGTGGGCACCGCTGTTGTGCGCGTCGTCGAAGAGAACGCGCAATCCCCCGACCTGGAGCACAAGCTGGAAACGCTGGCTCGTGAGCTCCGTGGTGGTTTACCATCGAAGAACGCATGAGCATGGAAAGGCTCTCCGAGTGCCGCAAGGCCATTGACGTTCTCGACCTGAAAATCCTGGCGTTGCTGAATGAAAGGACGCGAATTGTCGAGAACATCGGACGCATCAAGCGCGAGCTCGCGTTGCCCATCTATGAACCGAAGCGCGAGGACCAGGTGTTCGCCAACGTCACCGAAAACAACTCCGGGCCGTTGACCGCGGAAGCCGTAAAACGCGTGTTCGAGCGCATCATCGACGAAATGCGAACCATCCAACGCGACAAAATGTTTTGAGCGCCTGCTACTTTTCCCAAATCGCTGACCGGTCGATACTCGCGATCGTGGGCCGGCCTGTCAACATCATGGCCATTTCGAATTCCCTGCGCAGAATCTGGACGACGCGCGTCACGCCTTCCGCCCCTCCCACACCCAGGCCGTAGAGATAAGGGCGGCCGATCTGCACCGCTGTCGCGCCCAGCGCAAGTGCCTTCAGGACATCCGTTCCCCGGCGTATCCCGCCGTCGACAATCACCGGAACACGGCCCGCCACCTTCTCCACTACGGCTGGAAGCGCATCGATGGTGGCGGGAGCCGTGTCAAGATTTCGCCCGCCGTGATTGGAGACGACAATTCCGGAGACACCCGCTTTCAGGGCGATGGCGGCATCGTCCGGATTTAGAATTCCTTTGAGCAGCACGGGAGTTTTCGCGAAGGAGCGCAGCCAGTCGATATCTTTCCATGTGAGCGTGGGATCGAGATAATCCTTGCCCTTGAGATTCGGCAAGGGTCGATCGGGCAGCTCCGGCCGGGCCCGCTCTTCGCGATTGCGCGCGCCATGCGTCGGCGAATCGACGGTAACGCAGAGAGCGCGGCAGCCCGCGGCCTCGGCGCGCTGCACCAAATCGCGCGTGAAGCCGCGATCGCGCTGCACATAGAGTTGAAACCAGACCGGGCCGGTGGCGCTCTTTGCAACCTCTTCGACGCGCAGAGAGGCACTGCTGCTGATCACCAGAATCGCTTGTCCCGCACCAGCGCCTCGCGCCACCGCCAGTTCGCCGTCTGGAAAAACGAAGCCTTGCGCCCCTGTTGGCGCAAGAATGATCGGAAACGGCAACTCCTGGCCGAAAAGCTTAATCCGTGTATCCAGCTTCGAAACATCCACGAGTACACGAGGCCGCAGTCGAATGTGATTGTAAGCCTCTCGATTCCAACCGATCGTGATTTCGTCCGCCGCTCCGCCTTGAATCCGCTCCCACGCTCCATGCGATATATGTTTGTGCGCGAGAGTTTCAAAATCCGGCAGGGAGAGTGCCTGATCGAGTTCCGGGTTCGCCTTCGTTTGCGCACCCAGGCGGCTGCCCGCAAATCCGAGCCCGGATAGAAGAGCTTGCCTGCGTGTAGTCGTCATCCCGTCAGCTCGTGTGATCCAAAATAACCTGCCAGCCGCTTGCTGTTTTGTGGAACAACAGCGTAAAGATGCCGGCCGCTTCCCCGCCCGCTTCCTTGGACCGCTCCAAATGAAATCGCCCAAGCACGGACGCATAGTCCGGCCCCAACGCATGAATTTCCAGATCGGAAAAGCGTAGTGTACCCATCTTCTCGGGTGTCGGATAGCGTTTCAAGTAACCGGCCAGAACCTGCGCGTGACCTCTCGTAACAGTCGTGCTGACGAAAGTGGTCGATTCGGACTTGTCGTAGCCATCCATGAAACCGGGAATGTCTCCGCGATTCCAGGCCGTCACCTGATCGTCGAGCACCTTGCGAATAGCAGCCTCAGGTGACGCGGCCAGCAGCGGCAGAGCGGCCAGGAAACAGAGGAATCGGTTCATAGAGAGCAGTTTAAGCTAAACCGGACAGCTTGAGCTAGCGTTCCATAATTGCGCGCTTCAACAGCATCGATGGAAGGTTCGAGAATTTGGAAGGAACCGTGAATGCGCGCTTCAATGACGTGGATGGAAGATTACTGGGTTGGAATCGCGCTTCGACAAGTTAGAAGTCAAGCTCGACACCCTGATCGGTAAACTCATCGATCTCGACAACCGCTTTGCGCGAATCGAAGCCAAACTGGGGTGAGAGGAAATTGCCCCCCGCGGTACAATTACTCCAGTGACGGACTTGCAACTTTATCTCGCCATCGGCATCCCCACCTTGGCTATGTTGATTGGGGTCCTGACGAATGCGATTCAATACAATTCCCTGAATGCGCGATTCAACAGTCTGGAGGGAACCGTCAATGCGCGCTTCAACAGCGTGGATGGAAGATTCAATGGCTTGGAGTCGCGAATGGAATCGCGCTTCAACAACCTGGACGTCAAGTTTGACACTCTTACCGGTAAAGTTATCGATGTCGACAACCGCGTGACGCGCATCGAAGCCAAGCTCGGCATCGGCTAAATCCCCGCCTTCCCAACGCCGTCATCTTGCCGTCGCAAGAGCGTGGTAAAAATGAGTTAATGGTACGCCTAGAAACCGTAATCAACTCCTGGAAGACCGTTCGTGAAGACTCGGCGCAGGCAGTGGAGGATTTCTCCGCTCATGAGCTGGACTACAGGCCTTCACCCGACCAGATGACCTTCGGCGAAATCGCGCGCCACATTCTCGAAGCTGGCCACATCCTATCCGGCACGCTGCTCGACGGCGTCGAGAGCATGGCCGTTCCGCGGTTCCGCGAAATGCGTGAAAAGTATGTGGCTCAATTACCCAGGACCGAAGGCGCAGGCGCCTTGGCGCGGGAACTGAGATCGGAGATCGAATCGCGCACCGCCGAGCTGTCCTCGAAATCATCCGAATTCTACGCGGGCGAAATCACGCGCTTTGACGGACAGCGTGTCACCCGCCTGGAAATGCTCCAATTCATCAAGGAACATGAGCTAACCCACCGCCAGCAGCTTTTCATGTATCTTCGTTTGAAAGGCATTGTTCCACCGACTACCCGGCGGAGGATGGCGAAGGCGAAAACGTAAACGTTTAGTTTCGAATTGTTGAATAAGAAATCTGTGCCCCTGGAGGAAATGTAGATGGTCAATTGTCCCAATTGCGACGCGCTGCTTGACCTGGACGAGGAAGAACTCGACGAAGGCGATGCATTGACCTGCGACGAGTGTGGGGCCGATATTAGCGTGACCGGCCTGGATCCTCTCGAACTCGAAACTACCGAAGACGAAGAGGAAGACGACGACGAAGAAGACGAGGAAGATCCCGATTACGACGACGAAGAGGACGACGATGAAGAGGACGAAAAGGAAGACGAGGAAGATTGGCATTAGTCTGATCTTTCTGCTTATTGCAGCCATTCCTCTGGCCGGAGCCGGCAAGAAGAAAACTGTAGCGGAAGCCTATTCTATTGTGGCGGGCACGGTGTTTCGTGAACCCGGTTTCGCGCTTCCGGGGGCGGAGGTCACCCTGATTCCGAATTTTCAAGCGGATGGCGTCTCTTTGAAGGTTAAAAAACTTTCAACCGTTTCCGACACCCGCGGCGAGTTTGTGTTCCGCGTGCCCGTAGCCAACGTGCAATACACCGTAAAGGTAGCCGCCAAGGGCTATCGTGGCGAAGAAAAAACGGTCAATGTACAAGGCGAAGAGCGCGCCGACGTAACCTTCCAGTTACACGAAGAGTCGAAACAGTAGGATGTACCGTTCCATGAAACCTTTGACCGCTTTTGCCGCGTTCTTGACTGCGGTGGCGCTGGTCTGCGTGCTGCCCGCTCAGGACAAGCGCCCGAACGGCGACGCCAACACCAGGTCCGTGCAAGGCGTCGTCACGGATGCATCCGGAAATCCTGTCGCGAACGCTGTCGTTCAACTGAAAGACACAAAACAACTGCAAATTCGTTCGTTCCGGACGGCCGCCGACGGGAGTTACCATTTCGCGGGACTCGGCACGAACACCGAATACGAATTGAAGGCCGACTACGAAGGCGCCACCAGCGGCACGAAGACGCTTAGCATCTACGATACTCAGAAGACGGCCACCGTCAATCTAAAATTGAATAAGTGAAGGGAAATTCATGAACCGGAATCTCGCTATCTTGCTTCTCGTCTCGGCCTTTGTCTTGTCCGCGCAGGAATTCAAACTCGGCTCCAAAGTCACGGACTTCAGTGTCCAGGACCTGGACGGAAAATCGGTATCGTTCGCGTCGTTGCGTGGTCCAATCACGGTGGTGACTTTTGTCTCCGTCCAGTGTCCGGTATCGAACGGATACAACCAACGCATGAATGCCCTATTTAAGGACTACACGCCCAAAGACGTAAAGTTCATCTTTGTCAACGCGAACCGGAACGAATCGGCCAGCGATGTGCGGAGTCACGCCCAGGGCGTTGGGTTCGTTTTTCCAGTTTACAAGGATGCCGGCAACGTTTTGGCCGACCGCTTTGATGCGCAGGTGACCCCGGAAAGCTACGTGATCGATAGCGCGGGAATCGTCCGTTACCACGGCTCCATCGACGACAGCCAAAACGAAGCCAGAATCCGAGCGCGCGGCCTGCGCCTGGCGCTGGATGCCCTGCTCGCCGGTAAGCCGGTTGCAGTCGCCGAAACGAAGGCATTCGGTTGCACCATCAAGCGCGGCCGGAAATCGACATGATGCGGGTTCTTGCATTGTTCCTGCTGCCGGTCTTCGGGGCTTGCGCGCTGCCCACCCTGGACGAAGCAGCATTCCAAAGGCTGGTGGAAGCGCACAAGGGCAAGGTAATTCTCTACGATTTTTGGGCCACCTGGTGCGAGCCGTGCCGCGTGGAACTCCCTCAGTTGGCGCGCCTCGAGGCTAAGCTCCGATCTCAGGGCTTTGAGCTCATCACAATTTCCGCGGACGAACCCGAGCAAGCCGCCGACGCCGAAAAGGTGTTGAAGCAATTCGCCGTCCACGGACCGGTGTATCGCAAGCAGGCCAAGGACGACGATCGGTTCATAAATTCAATTGACGCGAAATGGAGTGGAGCCCTGCCCGCCCTGTTCCTCTATGACAAGGCCGGACAGAAAGTCAGATCCTTCATCGGCGAGACGGACATGGGCACGGTGGAAGCCGCTATCCGCAAACTCCTCTAGCGTAATACGTGGCGCGGACACTTTCCCGAAACCACCTCTGCGTCAGGTTTGGACAGGAGTGGGCGAAACTACTTGTAAACCAAGCTGTTTGGCGCGTTGGAAAAGAAGCCGGATCTGCTGTTCCCGGTGGCGCCGGGCGATTAGGCCGCGTTTTTGGAAGTGCAGCACGATGCGGCTGAGATAGCCGGCATCCAGCCCGAGACTCGGCCGAAATTTCCGCCGCCGTTGGTTTCTCCCGATGCGCCAATTCGTAGAGGACGCGGACCTCCGCCAAAGAAAATGGACTCTTCAGATAACCCTTCTGCAAGATCCCGAATTGGCGGGTATAGAAGCGGTTAAATCCTCGTACACCTTCGGCCATTCGGTCGAGGCCGGTTTCCGGCGGCACGTTCATTATCGGTAGAAGTACTTGACGATGTCATTCTTGGCGGAGGGCAGCCATGGGATCCACTCGCGCGGCTCTGCGGGATGGAATCCACGCAGCCCCAAGAGCGATTAGCAGGAGGGCCGGCAGCGCGACGCCCCAGGTCCAGGGGTCCTGTTGCGGAACTTGGAACAGCATGGTCCGCAAGGCGCGCGCGGCGAATACGGAACCGATGGCTCCAGCAGCCGCGCCGGCAAGAGTCCAAAGCAGCGCGCGAGAGAGCACCAGCGTGACGATACCTCGCGGCAGGATACGTCTGCGCAACTGTGTTGCAAACCTGTGAGGCAGGCACTCTTGCCTGCAATAACTATTCCATTTTCGACATAGCCCACGCGCTCGTGCCGACGCCCGGGCTTTCTCCGCGCGGATAGGTGTCGAGAGAGTCTCGACACGGCACGCATGAGGGCGTGCGCTACGTCGGCCGATCGCTGATCTTTTGACATGGTTATTTCGTTACCGAAGAAAGAAAACGCCCGAACCGCCTGATGAACACGATTCGCCCCCAGCTCTTCTACTTCATCTGGCCGATTCAGTGGCGGCTCAAGCGCACTCCGCTCTTACGCTTGTCTCGCACAATCGGCGCCAATCGGCGTCTGGGATTTGTTCACACGGCTTCGTCTCGAAGCTGCCGGGATTGCTCGCCAGGATGTCGACAGCCGGGAAACGCGCGATCACCGCGGCCGCTCCAGCACTCGGTGCCCAGGTCGGCCGCGATTCCGCGCGTGGCGCCGCTGGCCACCATCGCGTGCTCACCCCACTCCTGCACAAGCCCATTCACGATTACTTTTGGCCTCCTCCTTGGCCAGTGAGGTCGGCTGAGGCGGCTTGCGTCTTCGGCGCCTGGTTCGCGTAGTTGAAACAGTGTTGTAAGACTTCTCGCCACAGGCGGTGTCCCTTCTTCTTCGATAAACGCGCTATTACAGACGGAGCCGTTGCGAATATCGCCACGGAGAAGGAGAAGTCCATGCCCAAGAAAATAGACCCGTCCGGACCGACGACAGCGAATCAGGTCTCCACCAAGTATTCGAAGGCCCGCTTTGCTCACCCGTTCTTTCTACCCGCCCCGCCCGCGCAGCGCCTCCTTATCAACGGGCATGCCAGCATTACCGGCTGGAGCAAAAAGCAACTCGGTCCGATTCCCCCCGCTGTCCGGGGAGGCAAGATGGATCTTTCCGAGGTGATCGGCGCCGTAGGCGTCAAGGAAATCGAAGACCTCGGCGAAATTCGCTTCCACGCCCTCGGCGACAGCGGAGTGGGCAATGCGCACGAAGCCCAGCAGATTTCCGATGAGATGGCCACCGACTTCACGGCGGGCTCCGGCGCTCTGAATCCGGCTTTTCTATTTCATCTTGGCGACGTGATCTACGGGAACGACAAGGGGAATCATTACGGCGAACGTTTCTACATACCTTACAAGCACTATCCCGGCAAGATCATCGCCATCCCCGGAAATCACGACGGCGAAGTCAAATCTCCCGCGGACAGTCCGTCCCTCAAGGCCTTTAGCGACAACTTCTGTGCCGCTATGGCCGCCGTTCCGCCGCAGGCTTCGGGAAGCGGCATTTACCGCGAGACCATGACCCAGCCGGGTGTCTACTGGTTGCTCGAGGCGCCATTCGTGCGAATAATCGGGCTGTATTCCAATTTGCTGGAGAATCCGGGCTATATCGAGGGCATCACCAACGGGAAAGCCGATACCTCGCAGCTAGACTGGCTTGCCCGGACGCTGTCCTCCATCGCCACGGCGAAACAGAAGAAGGCGCTGATCGTCGCCACGCATCATCCGCCTTACAGCCAGAGCGGTCACAGTGGCAGCACGGAAATGAACCAGAGCATCGACGCTGCCTGCGCCCAGGCCGGGGTCTTTCCGGACCTGTTCCTCTCTGCCCACTCCCACACCTACCAGCGCTACACGCGTCGAATTGGCGGCAAGCAGGTACCCTATATTGTCGTGGGCACGGGCGGCATGCCGCCTCAGCCGGTGGTGCCGGCCACCGGTCAGCCGGCCGGCGCGAGCAATGAAGTCACCTATGACGCCGCGATGTCTTCTCTGGGGTATTTGTTCGTGACCGCGTCGGCGAAAAAGATCACGGTCCAGTTCTGGCCACAGGGCAGCCAACACACCAAACCGTACGACCCGCTGACCATCGACCTGGCCACGCACACGGTGTCGTAATCTTCGCGGCCGTTTGTCCCAGCGGTTCCGCGCGGCCACTACCAACGTGGAAGTGCGGTGGGTTCACTTGCCCGGGACACGGTGCGCGCCGGGAAACGCCCGTTTTCGCGGCCAGCGGCGATCCTGACGAAGCGGGCCTACCCCTCGTCAAACTTGGCTTGAAATTGGCAAAGACATCGGAACCACCAAGTGCCTCCTGCCGATCGGTTCAACCCCCGTTCGCCTAAAGTACTAGCGTCTTACAGTCGAAAAGAAGATGTGCCCCCCGGAGGATCAAGATCCCGAGCTTTTTTCGTCACTCTCGCCTTCGGAACCCTGGGATTTTTCGCCAATCTACCTCAAATTAATGTCTTCGCGGACACGCCCCTCTTGTTCGGCGGCGTGTTTTACCTGGCGATTACGCTGCTCTACGGACCCCTCTACGGGGCCACCGCGGCTCTGATGATTGCATTGCCCCCGGTAGCGCTATGGCGGCATCCGGAAACCGCGCTGTTCCTGGTACTGGAAGCTCTGGTGGTCGGCTGGCTGGTTCAGCGGCGGCGAAGGCCGGTGATAGCCGACTTGATTTATTGGACAGTAATCGGCACGCCGCTCGCGATCGCGGTCTTCATCGTGCTAATGAAGTATCCAGCGTTCCGGGGCTGGCTGACCGTGGTCAAGTACCCGGTGAATGGCGTATTGAACGTAATGATCGCCGAGGTGCTCGTCAGTGTTCCGGCACTACAGAGATTTTGTGGATCCACGCAGGTAGCAGCCGCCCGTCAACCGCTGCGCGCGCAGCTCTCGCACGGGCTTCTGCTGGTTGCCACGGTGCCGCTGCTGCTGCTCAACATCGTCAATGGGCAGATGTACGCAGGCCATCAGGAGACGGAGGCGGGCCAGCGGCTGCAGGAAGCGGCTACGGCCATCCGGCAAAATCTTAATGACTACGTTACCCGGCACCAGCTCGCGCTCCTTTCCCTGGCACAAGCGATCAGTAATGAGGATCGCTTCGATTCCGATACCCTGAATCTCCGTTTGGAAGAGAGCCACGCCATCTACCCCGGTTTTCAAACCCTGACGGTTGCCGACCAGCGTGGGATTCCGATCGGCGTGCATCCCAATCGCATGGCGGACGGCAAGGAAGTGCTGTCGCGAAAACCCGGCGCGGCAGTGGAAACGAACGCCACCATGACCGATCGCGAATATTTCCGCAAGACCATGGAGACGCGCGAATCCTACATCTCGGACGTGATCGTTGGACGCGTCGCCCTGCAGCCGATCGTTTCGATCACGGCGCCGCTGTTCACCAGGAGCGGGGAGCTTTGCGGGCTGGTGGTAGGGTCGCTAAAGCTTTCGAACTTCGAGCGATTCGACCAGAACTATCGAACCTTGAACGGCGCCGCTATTTTGATTCTGGATCAACGCGATCGCGTGATCTATTCCAATCGTGGAACAGAATATCGCCCGCTGGAGTCAATCGAGAATTCCGCGCTGGTGAAGGGCTCCAAGGTGGGCCGCGGCTCGTTTGTATTGGACGCACCGCATTCACGCCAAGGTAAAGGGGGATACCTGGTAAGTCATGCCGCAGGCGGGCTGACGAAATGGCGGGTCTTTGTCGACCAGCCCCTGAGCGAAATTCACCGTCAAACCGAACGTTACTACGGGATGACGTTGGCCTGGCTCCTGGCCGCCATCGGACTCTCTCTCCTGTTTGCGCGCGTGATCGGCGGCAACATCACTTCACCACTGGAACTGTTGGTAAAGCGCGTCCGTGAATTCACGATGAAGGGCGATTCGCCGGAGAAAATCCAACTGCCCGCGCAAGCGCCCGCCGAAGTGGAGCAACTGGTGGAAGATTTCGACCAGATGTCAGTGCGGTTGAACGAATCCTATACGCAGTTACGCGCCGCGCTGCTGGATCGCGAGCGGTTGAACGCGGAATTACACGCGCTCCTGGCGGACCTGGACCGCAAGGTGCGCGAGCGGACCTCTCAACTGGATGAAGCCAAGATCCGGGCTGAAGAGGCCAGCCGCGCCAAGAGCGAATTTCTGGCGAACATGAGTCATGAAATCCGTACGCCGATGAACGGTGTGCTGGGCATGATGGGGCTGGTGCTGGGTACTCACCTGCACGATGAACAGCGCGAGCATCTACGAATCGCCAAGACGTCCGCCGACGCGCTGTTGGGGCTTTTGAATGACATTCTCGATTTCTCGAAGATCGAGGCCGGACGCATGGAGCTGGAATCGATCCCATTTTCGTTGCGGCAATGCGTCTCGGAAGCTCATGGCACTCTCGAATTCATGGCGCGCGACAAGGGACTGGCATTGTCTTCCACGGTGGATCCCACGGCGCCGGACCACCTGCTCGGAGATCCCAACCGCGTGCGCCAGGTGTTGCTCAATCTGATCAACAATGCCGTTAAGTTCACTCCGTCCGGTTCCGTGCGGGTGGAGGTGTCCCTCGACAGACGGCTCCACGTTCCCATGCTGCGCTTCAGCGTCACCGATACAGGCATTGGGCTCTCGGTGGAACAAAGCAAACTGATCTTCGAGCCATTTCGGCAGGCCGACGGATCGGTTACTCGCAAATACGGAGGAACCGGCCTCGGTCTCGCCATCTGTTCGAGCCTGGTGGAGTTGATGGGCGGGTCCATTTCCGTAACCAGCACGCCGGGGCAAGGAAGCACTTTTACGTTTACCACCCGCTGCACCGTGTGCGATGCTCCCCAGAAAATGAACGAGAAGAGTTCGGCCCGGAAGACGCCGAATCCCGCTTCTACAATCGGACGCCTCAAAATTTTGTTGGCGGAAGATAATCGTGTGAACCAGCTCCTGGCCATTCGACTGCTGGAAGGGCAAGGGCACGAAGTCGTCGTGGTTAATCATGGCCGTGCGGCGCTGGAGGCCATCGAGCGGGAGAGTTTCGACTTAGTTCTAATGGATATCCAAATGCCGGAGATGGATGGTCTGGAGGCCACTCGAATCCTGCGGCGGCGGGAAGCGGAAGGGTTTCGAAGCGCGCCTATCATCGCGATGACCGCGCATGCCATGAAAGGCGACCGCGACAAGTGCCTGGCCGCCGGCATGCGGGGTTACATCTCCAAGCCGATTCAACCGGAGGAATTCTTCGGGCTGATCGAAGAGATCGTCGGGCACACGGTAACGCCAGGCGTTTCTTAAACTGAAGGAGTGCAGAAATCCGAAAGTGTTTTTCGACAACCGCTGAGTTTTGCTCTGGACCAGGCGCTGCTCCACCTCGAGAACCAGGATCGTCTGGCTGCCGGCGCGACCGCCGATCTGGATCTTCTACGTAAACAGCTACGAAAAGAGCTGACTGATGACGGACTGGATCCGGGTCAAGTCGTGGCCGAACTGGTCCACGATGTCGAAGGGGGCATCCTCGGATCGGCGGGCGGGCGTTTCTTCGGCTGGGTAGTGGGTGGATCGCTTCCCGCGGCCCTGGCGGCTGATTGGCTAACCGCGGCTTGGGATCAGAACGCCGCAATGTACACCTGCGGACCCGCGGCGGCGATTGTCGAAGAGGTGGCCGGCGCGTGGCTGAAGGAAGTTCTGGATCTGCCCGCGCAGGCCAGTTTCGCGCTCGTCAGTGGATGCCAGATGGCGCATTTTACTTGCCTGGCCGCCGCGCGTCACGCGCTGCTCGCCAAGCGTGGGTGGGATGTCGAGCGGCAGGGCCTGTACGGCGCTCCACCTATTCGCATCTTCTCGAGCGATCAGCGGCATGGCACTTTCGAGCGCGCCGTTCGGCTCTTGGGATTGGGAACGCGGCACATCGGCGATCTTCCCACTGATTCCCAAGGCCGGCTGCATCCCGGCGCCCTGGCGCAAGCGTTGCAATCCAACCCATCCGCCCCGGCTATCGTTCTGTTGCAAGCCGGCGACGTGAACAGCGGCGCATACGACGCCTTCGACCAATTGATTCCAATCGCGCATGAGCACAACGCCTGGGTGCACGTTGACGGCGCATTTGGCCTGTGGGCCGCGGCCAGTCCCACCTACCGGCACTTGGTGCGCGGCGTTTCCACCGCCGATTCGTGGGCCACCGATGGACACAAGTGGCTCAACGTTCCCTACGATTGCGGCTATGCGTTCGTGCTGGATTCCGAATCGCATCGCGCCTCGCTCGCGCATCGCGCGCCTTACTTGACGCATGACAGCGGCGCTCGCGATCAGATGGACTGGAATCCCGAATGGTCGCGTCGCGCGCGCGGCTTTCCCACTTATGCCGCGCTACGGCAACTGGGCCGCAACGGCGTGGCCGGCATGGTAGACCGTTGCTGCCGGCACGCACATTCTCTGACCACGCGCATCGGCCGGTTGCCGGGCGCCGAACTGCTGTGGGAGCCGGTGATCAACCAGGGTCTGGTTCGATTTCTCGATCCTTCGCCGGACGCAACCGAGCGGGATCACGACCGCCGCACGGACGAAACGATCGCTGCGATTCTTTCGACTGGTGAAGCATTCTTCGGCGGAACGACCTGGCGCGGGCGCCGGGCAATGCGAATTAGCGTTTGTAGCTGGCGGACATCGGAGGAAGATGTGGAACGGGTAGTCAACGCGGTAGCGCGGTCCCTGACACAAGGTCGCGGTTCTGAAAGCGGCGACTCACTTACGGAACCGCGCGCGTAAGCAAGCGTCGCAGCGGCAATCCTGGCTGCAGCGGTTCGCCACGCCGGATGAGCTTGCCTTTGTTGGCAGTCCGTCCGCTTCGGCGATCGATGGAACAGCCGTGCGTGCTGACGGCGGCGTCATCCGGTCCATTGGTTTGATCGCGTCTTCCCTAATTCTCAGACGGCTTTCCCGCCCGATCGACGACGAGAATTTCGACCGGCCCGTTGTACGAATCGAGCTTCAGCCCCAGCTGATCCTCTACCGCGGTAAATATGGAGGGGCTCTCATCGTCCGTCGAGGGTGGGAGCTTACCGGGATCGACGCGCCCTTGCGGACCCATGCTTCGCGCGGTAGCTTCCCGGTTCCATTCCAGGTGGATGTCAAATAATCCCGTGAGCCCGGTTTTGTCGTTAACATTTCGGTCTAACTCCCGCGAGAGCACAGTCGTCAAGCCAGACGCGCCACCCAGGCTCATCCCCACTCCATCCAAGGTGTGGTTCAGTCGAAGGTTTGGGCCCGCCTCGACGGCCCCGCAATAATCTGGCGGCTGCTTGCCCGGCGGTATCGCGTACCTGCCCCACTCAAAGTGAGTGCAACTTCCCTTCGACGGAGACAGTCTGAGTCCATACTTTGAAACAGTCAGTGAATAGACCGGCAATTCCTTCGTCTCCCGGTGGACAATCAGCTTAAACCTCTCTTTGAGAAGCGCCTGAAGCATCTGGCCTAGCATCTTCTCCCGAGATTCCTTGATCCAGTCGACGTCCATCTTAACAGTGATGTCATAGCGATCGGAATTCATCCAGGCAGGTCCACCAGTGATCTGAAAATCGCGAACCTGGTACGCCATCCGGATCAGAAATCGCAGAGTGGTATTCTTGACGATCAGCTCTCGTGGACGCATGCTCACAGATGAACTGCCGGCGCCAGTGCTGGGCTTGATGGCCGCCACTTGAAATTGCGCTAGACTCCCCGTCACGCTCACCAGGCCGAAAAGCATTAGCAGTCTTCCGCCCATACCGAAGTTCGTCAAAGTCCGCACCATACTATGCCAATAATAGATGTATTGATCCAACTATGATTCAACCACCTGAAGCTGTCGAACATCTGCCGTACTATTCCCGTTACGTCGACCTGGTCCCTGGGCGCGACCTCACCCCAACGCTGGAAAAACAAATCGACGACACCCTCCCCTTCCTCCGTTCCATCTCCGCCGAAAAATCGCTACACCGTTACGCGCCCGGCAAGTGGAGTATCAAGGAAATGATCGGCCACCTCAGCGACACAGAGCGAATTTTCGCTTACCGGGCCCTGCGATTTGCCCGCAACGATCCAAAGCCCATAACCGGCTTCGATCAAGATCCATACGTCGAGGCGGCGGGATTCGATACCTACCCATGGACCGATTTAGTCGACGAATTCGAGCATGTGCGGCGTTCCACTATCCTGTTGTTTCGCGGCCTCACACCCGAAGCCGCCATGCGCTCAGGCACTGCCAGCGACGCCTCGGTCACGGTACGGGCGCTGGGTTACATCATCGCCGGGCACGAGCTCCATCACGTTGGAATACTGCGGGAGAGATATTTCTAGGGCTCTTGCGCTACGCTGAAATTGGTCGCCGATGGACGAAAAAAAGATCCTCGCCAAGCTGCGCGAGATATGCCTGTGCCTGCCTAAAACCAGTGAGACCACTACCTTTGGCCATCCTACATTTCAGGTAGGAACGAAGACGTTCAGCGTGCTCGAGACCTACAAGGGTGAGCTGTCGATCTGCGTGAAGGTCGGCAAAAGCATGCAACCGGTTTTTCTGGAGGACGGCCGTTTCTATCGCACGCCCTACGTCGGCCAGCACGGCTGGGTATCGCTGCGCGCGAATACCAAGCTGGACTGGAAAGAGATCGGCGAACTGCTGCGCGGAAGTTATGAGCTGGTGAACACGACGAAGAAGAGGCGGCGTTGAGGCCCGAAAAACTCGGCCAGCGCGTCGCCATCGCCAGCATGTTCGTGAGCGCGGCGCTGGCCACGGCTAAGATCATAGTCGGTCTGCGCGCGAACTCCACGGCGGTTGTTTCCGATGGTCTGGAATCCACCGGCGATGTACTGGCTTCCGGACTCGTGCTGCTGGGGCTGATTCTGGCCGCGAAACCTCCGGACGACGCGCACCCCTACGGCCATGGGCGCATGGAAACACTAAGCGCTCTGGCCGTGGGCATTCTCTTGATCGCCAGCGGATCGCTCATCTCTTTCCGATCGCTGCAGCGCGCCTGGGAGGTGCAGCATGCGCCCGCGTTTTACGCCGTGTGGCCGCTCATCATATCGATCGCGGTGAAGAGTGGCATGGGTTTTACGAAGTGGCGCTTAGGGCGAAACATTCGCAGTTCATCCATGCGCGCGGACGCCATGAACGACATGTTGGATGTGCTGTCCGGCTCCACTGCGCTATTGGGTTTAGGTCTTACACTTTTCGATCCTAAGCGATTCGTGGCAGGCGACCATTTTGGGGGCGCGGCCGTCGGCGCGATTGTGATCTTTGCCGGCTTTCGTGTCGTACGCGAGACGGCCTTGCAGTTGATCGACACCATGCCGGACCATGCGTCCATGGAGCGAATCCGGCAGGTTGGTCTCAGTGTGCCGGGCGCCAAAGGCATCGAGAAATGTTTTGCCCGCAAAACGGGACTGCAGTGGCACGTGGATTTACATCTGGAAGTGGATCCTTCCATGAGCGTTTACGAATCGCACGAGATCGCAACCGGCGTGCGCATCAAAATTAAAGAGACGCTGCAATGGGTGGCGGACGTTTTGGTTCATGTCGAGCCATATCTGCCCCAGGAAGTACCAAGCAGGCTGCATGGAAAATCGTGAAATCGCGCGTCTGCTGGCGGAAACGGCGGACTTGATGGAGATCGGCGCCGAGGATGGTTTTCGAATCCGCGGTTATCGAAACGGCGCGTCGGTGATCGAAAGCTATCCCGAGCGAATCGAAGACATCGTTCGCAATCCGGAGCGGAAGATTACCGAGGTTCCTGGTATCGGCAAGGGTTTGGCGGGGGCTATCGAAGAGCTTTGCTCGCGGGGATCTTTCGGAAAGCGGGACACCCTGCTCGCGAAATATCCGCCGACGCTGCTGGACCTGTTGCGCATTCAGGGTCTGGGGCCGAAAGGCATCGCGCTGGTCTATGAGCACCTGAAGGTGGCTACGATTGACGATCTGGAGCGCGTTTGCAACGAGCAAAAACTGCGTGAGCTGCCGCGCATGGGGGCCAAGCTCGAAGAGAAAGTGTTGAAGTCCATCGCGCAATACCGGCAGCGCACCGGGCGCTTCCTGCTAAGCTTCGCGAAAAAGTCGGCGGCCGAGTTGATTCCCTATTTATCCGAAACCGGTGGCTTGGAAAAGATCTCGGCGGCCGGCAGCCTGCGCCGCGGCAAAGAGACCATTGGCGATTTGGATCTGCTGGTGACGGGCGCCGGAGCCGCTGAGGCGCTGGAGCGTTTTGTGGTGCATCCCAAGGCGCACAGCGTGTTGGGCAAAGGCGCGAACAAGGCCAGTATTCAATTCGGATTGGAAGGCCTGCAGGTGGATTTGCGGGCGCTGCCCCATGAAAGCTACGGCGCGGCAATGCAGTATTTCACGGGTAGCAAGGAACACAATATTGTGATCCGGAGCCGCGCGCTCAAGCTGGGCCTGACGCTGAACGAATATGGGCTGTTCCGCGTGGAAAACGAGCAGCGGGTGGGCGGCGAAACCGAGGAAGAAATCTACGAGCAACTGGGGATGCGCTGGATTCCGCCGGAGCTGCGCGAGAACAGCGGCGAGATTGAGGCCGCGCTCGAAGGCCGATTGCCCAAGCTGATCGAGCTGTCGGACATACGCGGCGACCTGCACATGCACACCACCGAGACCGACGGCCGCGCCACGCTGGAAGAAATGGCCGAAGCGGCCCGCGCCCTAGGCTACCAGTACATCGCGATTACGGATCACTCCAAGGCCCTCGCGATGGCCAATGGGCTGGACGAAGACCGCGCCGTGGCTTTTGCGAAACGTGTCCGCGAGCTAAACCAGAACGGTTTGGGCATTCGTATTTTCTCCGGCTTGGAATGCGACATACGCCGCGATGGCGCGCTGGACCTCGCCGAAGACGCACTGGCGGAGCTGGACATTGTTGTAGCCAGCGTCCATAGCCACATGAATCTGGAAGCGGGCGAGATGACGGATCGCTTAATGCGCGCGCTCGAGTCTCCCAACATCCGCGTGATGGGGCATCCCACCGGCCGCATCCTGCTGCATCGCGATCCATTCCCATTCGATTTCGAGCGGGTTGCCTCGGAAGCCGCGCGCCGCGATGTGTATCTGGAAATCAACGGCAGTCCCGAGCGGCTCGATCTGGGAGGCTCGCTGGTCAGGACCGCGAAGGGTCTGGGCGCGAAATTCGCCATCTCCACCGATGCCCACCATCCTAAATCTCTGGGGATCAACATGCCCTATGGCATCACGGTCGCGCGGCGCGGATGGCTGGAAGCCGGCGATGTTTTGAACGCCCTGCCGCTGGAACAATTCGCTCGAGCAATCGCAAAATCATGAAAATCATTTCGTCCGTCAAGAAGTACAGCAACGATCTGTTCTCCGTCACGCAGGATCACGCCGTGGAGCCTGGAGGGTTCGAGATCAAGCGCGCCATCGTCCAGCACAAAGGGTCGGCGGTGATGATGGCCGTCGACGATCGCAAGCGAATTCTGCTGGTCCGCCAGTTTCGCTTGCCGGCGTGCCGGTATCTGTGGGAACTGCCTGCCGGGAAATTGGACGAAGGTGAAACGCCGTTGCAGGCCGCCCGGCGCGAGCTGATCGAAGAGACCGGCTACCGCGCCAAGAAATGGAAGAAGCTGGTGATGTTCTATCCAAGCCCAGGTTACGTCGCGGAGAAGATGACCGTTTTCCTTGCGACGGATTTAACCGAGGGCGAGGCCACTCCCATGGGAGACGAACGCATCCAAGTGCGCTGGTTCACCGCCAAGGAAATCGAGGCAGGCATCGACTCCGGTAAAATTGTCGACGCCAAAACCATGATCGGGTATTTCTTGTGGCACGGGCATTCTTGCCGGTGTGGATCTTAGAGCGATTGTTGACCATGCACCAATCGTGCATACTAAGGCTATGGCAAAAGAGAAAGACCAAGAATCAGCCCCGGTGAAGACGAAGGCGAAAGCCAAGCCGAAGGAAGAAAAAGGCGCTTTGGAAACGGCGGCTGAGGCCATCGGTTCGGCGCTCGGAACCATCGCGAAGGCCACTGGATTCGCGGGCGAAAAACAGGTCTCCAAAAAAGTCCCCAAGTTGCAAAAGAAGAATAAGCAACGCGTCCCGCGCAAAGCAAAGAAGAAGGCGGCAAAAGCGCTCGGCAAGTAAAAGCGCTTACTGCCCTCTGTACACTTCCTGTTCGAAATTGTGAAGAAGCGCCAAACCTTCCTTATCGACGAAGGGCAGGATTTGCATCAGTATCGCAGCGCATAATTTCTTCCCGGGATCGATCCAGAAATAAGTATTGGCCAAGCCGGCCCATGCCAGGCTTCCCTTGGATCTGCCGCCTTCGTACGCGACAGGATTTATCAGGAAGCCCAGGCCGAACTTGTCCACGAAACCGGGATGGAAATCGACGTCGTTCGTGAGCTCCGGCATCCTGGACGTCAATCGCCCAGCCTGAAGATCACCGATTTGATTCTGAGCCATCATTGCCACGGTCTTCGCTTGCAGGATTCGCGTTTTCCCGGCAGCGCCGCCACGCAACAGCATTTGCATGAACTTCACGTAGTCGCCCGCGGTGGAATAGAGCCCTCCACCGCCGTTGTACGTTTTGGCGGGCGCCGGAGCCTTGCGGGCTTGCTCGCGCAAACTTCCATCGGGCTGGCGCTGGTGCAGGCTGACTATCCGTCCCACTTTCTCGGCAGGAACATTGAAGGATGTATCGTGCATGTCGAGCGGTTGAAAAATGTTCTTTTGAAAGTAATCTTCCAGTGTCAAACCGCTGATGGCCTCCACCAGTTTTCCAAGTTGATCGATGCTGGTTCCATACTCCCAGCGTGCTCCCGGCTCGAATACCAATGGATCCTGACCGGCGCTGGCGCCTCGCTTGGCTTGGTAGTCCCGCAGATCTTTGTCCCACATGTTGTAGACAAGTCCGGAAGTGTGAGTCAGGAGATGGCGGACGGTAATCGTCTTAGCCGCGGGCCGCAGCTTGGGTTGGCCGTTTTCAAAACCTTCCAGAATCTTCGGAGCCAAAAGAGCCGGGAGCCATTTGCCGGCCGCGTCATCCAGATTCAGCTTTCCCTGTTCCACGAGCTGCATGATGGCTACGGAAGTGACCGGCTTCGTCATCGAAAAAATACGAAAGATGGTGTCTTCCGTCATTGGCACTTTGCCGGCAACTTCGCGGTTACCGAAGGCGCCTTTATAGAGGATGGCGTCCGGCGAGGCCACCACCGCGACGACACCGGGAATTCCGTGTTTTTCAACACCGGCACGAAGTGCGGCATCAATCGAGCGGACCGCGAGCTGTGGAGGAGCGGCGCCGGCGATAGCCAGGCAGGCCGCAAGTAGAAGGCTGAATCTCATTAGTTCCCCGCCGACCACGGCGGCGTGATGCCGTTCATCCGCGCATACGCAATAGCCTGACCCAAATGTTCCCCAATGTGCGTATTCAGCATAACCAGCACGCCCCGCCGCGTAGTGGCGGTTCCAAAGAAATCCGCATCGCGAGCCAATGATCCCGTGGTTGCCTCTTCAAGTGCCTTCCGCACGGCGGCGAAACTCTCGGTGAGCATTTGCAGGATACGCGCCTTGCTCGCTGCCTCTTTTTCGAGCTTCGATTGCGCCTCAATCGCTTTGCCCAGATCCTCCTTGGAAAGTGTGGACGAGGCGATATTCAAGAGCAATTGATTCGCGCCGGCAATGTGCAGAAAGACTTCGCCCATGGATCTGACACCCGGTCCAGGCCGCCAGGAGTATTTTTCCTCCGGCACCGCTTTCGCCAGCGCCATTACTTTCTTTTCCGAATCCGAAAAAGAAAACAGAATATCGGCCGCCGCGGGCGCAGCCGGAACATCGCTTACGTCCAGCAGCTCCACGTCAAAGATCAACTCAGCTTTGGCCGGGATCGACCCCCGCCCCAGTTCGCCATACGCGAGTTGATAGGGGATAAACAGGCGCCGCTTCCCTCCCGCCCGCATGCCCTCGAATCCCACTTCCCAGCCGGAGATCACCTGCCGCCGGCCCTGCACGAATTTGAATGGCTCCTTGCGGTCGACCGAAGAATCGAATTTGGTTCCTCCCCGCAGCCACCCGGTATAGTGCACAGTGTACTGCTTGCCTGGCGCGGCGATTGGCCCGGAGCCCTTCGCGATTTCGATGTAGTGCATCGTGACGTTTTCGACCACGGCCCCATTTACCTGGGGCACCCCGGCGGGCATCTTAGGATCGAAGGCTTGCGCATTTAAACCAACCTGCGCCAGCACCAGACAGATAGCAATGCGTATCGGCATTGAACGATTATACGGACTAAGTTCGCTCGCGCTCCCCGCGCCTGAGGTACGCATCGTCTTTGGTCAGCCAGTCCGTGCGTATTGGCGCGAAGATGTCAACGTCCAACGTGTCTTCCAGCGCCACCGCCCGATGCGGAACATGGGAAGGAATATGCAGCACTTCGCCCTTGCGCACGATCACCACTTTCCCTTCCAGTTCGAACTTCAGCGCGCCTTCCATGATGTAGGTGATCTGCTCGCTCTCGTGGGAATGCTCGGGAACCACCGCGTCCTTCTTCAAAAACACCTGCGCGACCATGGCCTTGTCGCCACTGATCACCTTGCGCGAAATCAAATCGCTCATGACTTCGAGCGGGACGGACTCCCAGGAAAAATGTTCCATGCGGACCCATTGTAGCGCCGAGTGGGACAGGCCTCCTGGCCTGTCTTCCTTGCGCGTTCGACCCATTAGACGACATGCCAGGAGGCCTGTCCCACTAGCCCGCGATTCCCAGATAGCGAAATCCGAACCGCAGCAGCCGCGCGCGGTCCAATGCATTTCGCCCGTCCAGGACAATTCGCGAACGCATCCGGCCGGCCATCGCTTCCCAATCCAGCTCCCGGTACTGCTGCCATTCGGTCACCAGCACCAACGCATCCGCATCGTCCGCCACCTCCTCCGGCGTCGTGCAGCAAACCACGGCCAGGTCGCGATGCTGCTCCTGAAAACGATGGAGCGCCACCGGATCGTGTACCTTCACCTTGCAACCGCGCTCCAGCAGCCTGCGCGCGATATCGATGGCGGGCGCTTCACGAAGATCGTCCGTGTTCGGTTTGAACGCCAGGCCGAGCAGGCCGACGGTGCGGCCTTTCAAAATCTTCAGTTCACCCAAAAGCTTGTCCACCACTCGCTCCCGCTGCCGCCGATTGATCTCCCGCGCCGCCGAAACAATCGGCATCGTGAGATTATATTCGGCCGCCGTGGCCACCAGAGCGGAGGTATCCTTGCCGAAACACGATCCACCCCAGCCAATGCCCGATTGCAGAAATCGTGTTCCGATTCGCGCGTCCAGCCCAATTCCTTTGGCTACGTGCTGGATGTCCGCTCCCACTTTTTCGGCGAGCTGGCCGATTTCGTTGATGTAGCTGATCTTCAACGCAAGAAACGCATTCGCCGCGTACTTGATTAATTCAGCCGAAGCGAGCTCGGTGGAAATCAGCGGAACCGCGCCCAGTCCTTCGGGCCGCGGCAGAAACGGCGGCGCGGCGAAAGTCTGATCCAGAATCGGGCGATACAGAGTGTAGAGAACTTCCAGCGCGCGGACTTCATCGGCGCCGATTACCACGCGATCGGGATACAAACTATCGTGCAGCGCCGTGCCCTCGCGCAAGAATTCCGGATTCGACGCCACCGAAAATCGATGCTCCGCCTTGCGTCCGGAACGCTGTTCGTACGATTCCCGCACCAGCGAGCCGACCCAGTTGCCGCTGCCGATGGGCACGGTGGATTTATTGACCACCACCACATAATCTCCGGTGTAGTGCTCTCCGATTCCTTTGGCCGCGGCCGAGAGATACTGCAAATCGGGGCTGCCATCGGAGCTCGGTGGCGTACCCACGGCGATGAACACCACCTCCGCATCCGGCACAGCCGAGCCATAGTCGCAACAAAATTGAAGATTGGGTTTCGCCTCGACTAAGAGCTCCGTCAAATGCGGTTCATAGATCGGGATTTTGCCGGCCTGCAGTGACGCAATCTTCTTCTGGTCCGAATCGACGCACGTGACCTGGTGGCCAAGAAATGCGAGGCAAGCGCCCGTGGTCAATCCAACATAACCGGTGCCAATGATAGAAACTCTCATTCGGAAAATCGTTCTTTCACTACCGTAACAGAGAAGCTAAATACTCCAAAGACTGGAAACCGGATGGTCTGCTATATTTGTAAATTCACCAGGAGGCAGTCCATGAAGCTATTCGTCTCTGTCGCAATTTGCGGTTTCTTTTCTCTGGCAGTTTTCGCCGCTGACCAAACCAAGGCCCCATCCAAGTATTCCGCCGAATTCGTGAAGCACTGGAAGACGGCGCGCGAGCTTACCCTGGCCGTCGCCGACGCGATGCCGGCGGAGAACTACGACTTCAAACCCAACCCGGAAGAGATGAGCTTTGGCGAACAGATCGCGCACATCGCCCAGGCCAACTACAGCTACTGCGCCCGCATGAGTAACGGCAAGTCGCCCTTCGCGAAGCCCGAGAAGTTCGATAAGGAGACGGTGATGAAGCTCGCCGGCGAATCTTTCGACTACTGTTCGGAAATCATCACTCCCTTGAGCGACGACCAACTCAATGAGCTGCGGGGCCCGGAAGGACGGCCGCAATTTACCGTGCGTGAACTGACCGCGGGCGCGCTGATGCACATGGCTCATCACCGCGGCCAGACCGAAGTCTACCTGCGTTTGAAGAACATCAAGCCGCCCACCTACAAGTTCTAAGCATGAGCCGGCGCGCACTACTGTTCTTTTGCTCGTCGCTGTTGTACGCGCAGTCGAACACGAGCCTGCTTTCGCGCGCGGATTTCATCGAGAACTGGAAGACCTCGAAGGAATTCACCATCGCCGCCGCCGAAACAATGCCCGAGGAGTTCTATCGCTACAAGGCGAATCCAGCGGAAATGAACTTCGCGAGCCTGATGGTGCATATCGCCGGTTCGAACCGGTTCCGCTTCGCGCAAGTCTCCGAGGACAAGTCGCCCGCCCCAGCCACTCCCAAGCAGTGGACCAAAGCGACCATCATCGATCAGTTGCGAGACTCTTTCGACTACTGCATCGGTAAGCTGGGAACAATTACCGAAGAGCAATTCAAGAAACAATTTCAGGTGGATTGGTATCAGCGTCCGAAGGCGACGGGGGCCCAGATTCTGCTGGGCATGTACGCCCATACCGCCCACCATCGCGCGCAAGCGGAAGTGTACATGCGCGCTAATGACATCAAGCCGCCGGATTATCGCCCGTAAGCGACCACTCCCTTGGCGAGGGCACTCGTAAAGCCTCAGCTTGTCAGGGGACAAGATCGCCCTGGGAGGATGCCTGTGGCCAACGGTAATGGCTCGGAAACGGCAATCGATACACAATACCTACCGAGCCGTGACCGTTAAGGGAGTGCCCATCGGCCTGCGCCCCACCAAAGGTGATGAAGACGCGGCGGGCCGCTTCCGTGCAATCAATAATTTGCACCGCGTCTTCAACGGAGCGGATTGCCGGGTGAGGCAGCGGTTGAAGCTACTTCCTAACCAGGAACACCGCGACCTCCGCCAGCAGGTTCGGCAACCGCTTCACTGTGCGCGGTCCTTGCAAGAAGATCCTCCGCTCGATCACCCATTTCTGCGCATGCGCCAGCGTCTCGAAATCGTGGACCGTCAAAAAATGAATGTTCGGGGAATCGTACCAGTCGTAGGGAAAGAGCTTGGTCTTGGGAGCGCGGCCGGTCCACAGATGCGATAGGCGCACGCTCCAGTG
Organism: uncultured Bryobacteraceae bacterium; assembly: GCA_955652915.1. GTDB lineage: Bacteria > Acidobacteriota > Terriglobia > Bryobacterales > Bryobacteraceae > Palsa-89. The sequence goes on along the minus strand of CATPCJ010000399.1, from coordinate 7,207 downwards.
GCCAAAATTCGGGAACGCGACGATGGCATGCTCGCCCACGCGCAGCATGTCATGCAGCACCCGCAGCGGCTCCCGCGTCTCCTGCAAAGTCTGGCTAAGGATCACGTAGTCGAAGGCGCGATCCGGAAGGTCGGCCAGCGCCTCCTCCAGATCGCTATGAAAGACGGACACGCCGCGCGCGATGGCTTGCTGCGCTTTCGGTCCGGAGATCTCGACGCCGCGCGCATCCACGCGCTTATGCAGCGCGAGCCACTCCAGCAGTTCTCCCTCGCCGCAGCCGAGATCGAGCACCCGCGTATTCGGCTCGATGAGCTCGCTGATGATGGCGTAGTCGCTGCGCCCCAGCAGCTCCGGAACAAAGGCCTGCGCCACGGCTAATGTCCCGCCTTGTGGGGCGGGCAATCCTGCCCGCAGCCGGCTTTCAGCGGGCTCTGGAGTTTGGACATTCTTATGTGGGGCAGGATGGCATCCCGCGGCGGATTGGGAATTCGCCTGGTGCTGGATCCGGAATTACTTACGGGCCGATTGCCAATCGGCCGCAGGTTACCAACCTGCCCCACAAGTCTGCCAACTATCAGGTGGAACAGCAAGCTAGGCTCGCTCCCGGAAAGTGCTGGCCAGGAATCCGCGCACTAGCTCGGATTGTTCGGTGACGTTGACCAGAAACGCATCGTGCCCATAGCTGGAAGGCAGCTCGCAATATGCGACGTCGCAGTTGCGGCCCCTCAGCGCGCGCACTACTTCCAGCGACTGATAGGTGGGATACAACCAGTCCGACGTAAAGCTGATCAGCAAAAACCGCGCCCTCACGTTCTCAAACGCGGCGCTCAACGAATGGCGGCCGTGCGTGAGATCGAAATAGTCCATCGCCTTGGTGATGTAGAGATACGAATTCGCGTCGAAGCGATCCACGAACTGGCTGCCGCGGTATCGCAGATAGCTTTCCACTTCGAATTGGTTCTGATCGCGCAGCCGCCGCCCGAATTTCTCGCGCATCGACGCGTCGCTCATGTACGTAATATGTCCCACCATGCGCGCCACCGACAGGCCCCGAGCCGGAGGCCGCCGGCCGTAATAGTTGCCCTCGTTCCAATCCGGATCGGCCATGATCGCTTGCCGGCCCACTTCATTGAAGGCGATTTGTTGCGCGCTGTGCCGGGCCGTCCCGGCAATCGGAATCGACGAGGCAATCGCATCGGGATAGGCAACGGCCCATTGCAGCGCCTGCATCGCACCCATCGAGCCACCTGACACGGACAAGAGTTTTTCGATGCCCAGGTGTTCCGTCAGCATCTTCTGCAGCCGCACCATGTCGGCCAAGGTGACCGGCGGAAACGCCATGGCGTAGGGGCAACCAGTAGCTGGATCGATTGAACCGGGCCCGGACGTGCCGCGGCAACCGCTCAGCACATTAGAACAAATCACAAAGTATTTGTTTGTATCAAAAGCCTTACCCGGGCCGATCATGTTATCCCACCAGCCTGCGTTGCCGCCGTCCGGATCGGTTCCAGCGGCATGCGCGTCACCGGAGAATGCGTGCAGCACCAGAATGGCGTTGGTCTTCGCCGCGTTCAATTCGCCATAGGTTTCATAGGCAACGTCCACGGGCGCAAGAGTGGTCCCGCAATCTAGAGCGATGGAGTCGAACTGAACGATATTAGTCCGGACGAGCATCAATTCCCCGGTTCATTCCATGATCTCAACGTCCGGAGCGTTCGTCCATCGGGCCGGCAATGCCCTCTGACAATTTCACCGATCCGACCCATAGGAAGCGCGCGCCGAGCAAAACGCCGAAGGCCAGGCGCCACTCGGGCCAGGCGTCCAGAGCGACACCGCTTACACCCGCGAGAAGACAGCCACTTCCGATGATCACGCTGCGTTTGGCTGCCGGCCGCACGTGACTCTTGCGATAGATTTCGCAGGCCGCGAAAGCCTGAACGATTTTCCCGCGCCGGTCCAGAACGCGGCAGCCTATCGCCGGAATGTGCGTCGTTGCCGGGCGAAAGCGCCTTGCCCAGGGCGTCGCGCAGGGACATAGTTTTCACGTCGAAGTGAAAAACGGCGAATTGGGATTCCGTCATCGCGGGACCCCAGTAAGTAGACTTGACTGATTTCATTTGCTGATTTATGTGGGACAGGTTGGTAACCTGCCGCCGATTCTTAATCGGCTTGCCACTTCGGAAGCATCACGGAACGGGCCGATTTTCAATCGGCGGCAGGTTACCAACCTGCCCTACAACTAGCGGAATTCTTTTTGCAACTTGTCCAGTTCAGCTACGCCCGGGCAGAGTTTCTCGAACGGTAATTTAGAGAGCGCCGTGTCAGCCGTCTTGTTCATCTCATGCAAGTCCGGAACCGTCTCGTCGAGATACAACATCCCCGTCACGACTTCGCCCTTGCCCTGATGCTCTTCCAGATAAGCGATGACGTTCCGCCGGTTGGTGGGATCGTAATCCTTCGGAACACCTTTGAACCGCACCACGCTGCCGTCGTGCATGGTCACGCTGACCGCGCCATTCGTACCGATATGAGCCAGGATCTCGCTGGCGGGCGGCACGAAATCCGTCTCGGTGGCTTTCAGTTCGTGCTGGCGCGTGTACAGATAACTCTTGGTGGATCCGGCGTGATCGTTGAACGTCACGCAGGGCGAAATCACGTCGATGATGGCGAAGCCCCGATGCGCGACCGCCGCTTTCATGATGGGAACCAACTGCTCTTTGTCGCCGGAAAAACCGCGGGCGACAAAAGTCGCGCCAATACTCAGCCCCAGCATCACCGGATCGATGGGCGACATGCGATTCGGCTCGCCACGTTTGCTTTTCGAACCCACGTCGGCGGAGGCGGAAAATTGACCCTTGGTGAGCCCGTACACGCCATTATTTTCGATCACGTACACACACCGCACGTTGCGGCGGATGGCGTGGCACATGTGCCCCAAGCCGATGGACAGCGAGTCGCCGTCGCCGGAAATGCCAATGTAGATTAACTCGCGGTTCGCGGCATTCGCTCCGGTGGCAATGGGAGGCATTCGACCGTGCGCTGAATTGAATCCATGCGCGCCGCTGACGAAGTAAGCGGGCGTTTTCGAAGAACAGCCGATGCCGCTCAATTTGGCGATCATGTGCGGCTTGGCGGATATTTCCCAAAGTGCGCGGACGATGGCCGCCGTAATCGAGTCATGCCCGCAGCCCGCGCACAACGTGGACATCGCGCCTTCGTAGTCACGGATCGTCATCCCCAGCTCGTTGCGCCGCAGGCTGGGATGCGTGGCAATCGGTTTCGTTATTGATGGCATACTTATTGTCCTGTCAATACATGTATTTTCGGAAGAACACAGGCAACCATTTAGTAATTTTGTTCAACATGGCACATGATAATTGTGAGGCAGGTTCGTAACCTGCCGCCGATTGGCAATCTGCCCGTAAGTAATTCTAATCCCACACACCAAGCGGATTACCAATCCGCCGGCAGGATGCCATCCTGCCCCACATATGAGCCACAAGATGCTATTCCTCATTCTGGCTCTGCGGCATACTGGCGCCGGCGGTCGAAAATTCCGGGGTGTCCGGTGTGCCCAGCGAATTCAAGATGCCGTCTACCACGTGTAGCGCGCTCAGCGGAAAACCTCCGTAAACCAGCACCGATTTCAGCTTGTCCTTCGCGACTGCCGTTTCCAGCGTTAGCAACGAACGAAGCTGCGCGTCGCGATTCTGCTCGATCACAAAACAGAAATCATGTTCCTGCAAAAAGTCCTCGACCGTCTGGTTGAACGGAAACCCGCGCACACGCATGAAATCGGCTACCACTCCGCGCTCCGCCAATAGATCCAGCGCTTCGCGCACGGCCAGATCGCAGCCGCCCAGCGTTATGACTCCGAACTGAGAGTCCCCGCGCCCGTGGATGACCGGTTCCGGCACAAACTTCGCAGCCGCTTTGTGTTTCTTCAAAAGCCGGTCGACGACTTCCTGGTATTCATCCGGCGTTTCGGTGTAGCCGCCCAGCTTGTTGTGTCCCGATCCACGAGTAAAGAACGACCCCTTGGGATGCACTCCCGGCAGAGTTCGCGCCGCCACAAAGTTTTCATCCTCGTTGGTGTAGCGCTGAAACTTGGCCATCTTTTCCAAGTCGTCCGCTCCCAGAACACGGCCACGCTCAGGCTTGTAAGCGTCGTCCCAGGTGAGACGCGGCACCACCCAATCGTTCATCCCGATGTCCAGATCGGTGAGCATGAAAACCGGAGTCTGGAAGCGCTCGGCCAGGTCGAATGCCTGGGGAGCGAGCTCAAAGCACTCATGCGGATTGCCGGGAAACAATAGAATATGTTTGGTGTCACCGTGCGACGCGTAGGCGCATTCCATCACGTCGCCCTGTTGCGTGCGCGTGGGCATTCCGGTGGATGGACCCACGCGTTGCACATCGATAATCACCGCCGGAATTTCAGCGTAGTACGCCAAACCGAGCAGTTCGTTCATCAGCGAAATACCGGGGCCGGCGGTGGAGGTGAAAGCACGAGCGCCGTTCCAGGATGCGCCGATCACCATCCCGATAGCGGCCAGCTCGTCCTCGGCCTGAATGATGATGTAGTTATTTTTTCCGGTCTCGGGATCGCGGCGATACTTCTCGCAAAATCCCTTGAAAGCATCCAACACCGACGTCGATGGCGTGATGGGATACCAGGCTGCCACCGTGGCGCCCGCGTATAGACAACCCAGCGCCGTGGCCGTGTTGCCGTCGATCAGGATCTTGCCGGCGTTGGCGTCCATCGTTTCCAGATGGAACGGCAGCGGGCAATGGAAGTGGTCCTTGGCGTAGTCGTAACCGAGGCGCAGGGCGCGATGATTGGAATCGCGCAAAGCTTTCTTTGACGAATATTTCTCATCCAACAGCGCGGCGACGAGATCCACGTCCACGTTCAGCACCGCCACCAGGGTCCCCGCATAGGCGATGTTCTTCATCAGGATTCGCTCGCGCGAGTCGCGGAAATTTTCATTGCAGAGCCGAGCGAACGGCACGCCGAGGAACGTAACGTCGTCGCGGAGCAGCGCATTATCCAACGGCCAACTGGAGTCGTAAAGAAGGTAGCCCCCCTGCCGCACTTCGTGAATATCGCGCGCGTAGGTCTGCGAATTCATGGCCACCATCAAGTCGTAATCCAGCGCGCGAGCGGTGTAGCCGCTCTTGTTTACGCGAATCTCATACCACGTGGGCAGTCCCTGGATGTTCGACGGGAAAAGATTCTTGCCGGAAACTGGAATCCCCATGCGAAAGATGGCCTGCATCAGCAGCCCGTTGGCGCTGGCCGATCCGGTGCCATTGACGTTGGCTAGCTTAATCGCGAAATCGTTTACGCGGTCACTAATTGGTTGTTGCACACTGGCCTTCCTGCGTAGGGAATGAGGAGTTCGAACTTTTGCATCTCCCAGGCGGCTGTCGGACATCGTTCCGCGCATAGTCCGCAGTGCACGCATAAGTCTTCATCCTTGGCCATGATGCGCGCCGTTTGTGGCAGAGCCGCCGAGACGTAAAGATCCTGGTCGAGGTTCGCCGCCGGGGCCGATAGGCGCCGGCGAAGATCCTCCTCTTCACCATCGCGTGTAATCGTTAAACACTGAACCGGACAGATATCGATGCAGGCGTCGCATTCTATGCAGAGCGCCGCCCTGAAGTCGGTTTCAATGTCGCAGTTCAAGCAGCGTTGCACTTCGCGCGCGGTCTGTTCCGCCGAGAAGCCCAACTCCACTTCGATATTCATCTGCTCAAAGCGGCGCTTCAGGTCGACGTGCTGCATCTTCTGGCGCAACGCCGGATTGTAATCGTTGTGGTAACTCCATTCGCTCAGCCCCATTTTCTGGCTGACGAGATTCATACCCTGCGGCAGGCGTTCCGTGATGGGAACACTCCGGCAGTAATTGTGAATGGAGATGGCGGCCTGGTGGCCGTGTTCAGCGGCCCAGATGATATTCTTGGGTCCCCAAGCCGCGTCGCCGCCGAAGAAAACTCCCTCGTGGGTACACTGCATGGTTGTTTCATCCACCACCGGCATGTCCCATTTGTCGAATTGAATCCCGATATCGCGTTCGATCCAAGGGAACGTATTCTCCTGGCCGATGGCGAGAATAACGTCGTCCGCCGGGAAGAAAACCGTTCCGACCGTGGTGGAATTCCTGGCGCCCTTATCCCACTCCAGCTTTTCGAACTCCATCCCGATCAGCTTTCCGTTTTCGATAACGAAACGCTTCGGCGCATGGTTCACAATGATTTCGACGCCTTCCTCTTCCGCATCCTCCAGCTCCCAAGGGGAGGCTTTGAAGAATCCACGCGGACGGCGCGCCATCACCTTGATGGTCTTGCCTCCCAGGCGGCAGGATGAGCGGCAGCAATCCATAGCCGTATTGCCGACGCCGATAATCAAAACCTTTTCACCCACCGAATCGGTGTGGCCGAATGCAATCGACTCCAGCCAATCGATGCCGATATGAATGCGATCCGTGTCGTGGCGTCCGGGCAGATCGAGTTCCTTGCCGCGCGGCGCCCCGGTGCCCACGAAGATGGCGTCGAAACCCTGGGTGAGCAAATTCTTCATGCTATCGATCGACGAGTTGTAGCGGATCTCGACGCCCATGTCGAGGACCTGATTCACCTCATCCATCAGGACCGCGTCAGGCAAGCGAAACGCGGGAATGTTGGTGCGCATCAGTCCGCCGGGCTTGTCGTACTTCTCAAACATTACTACTTTGTACCCTTGCGGCATCAGGTCGTTCGCCACCGTGAGCGACGCCGGACCGGCGCCGACACACGCGATTCGTTTGCCGTTTTTCCTGGAAGGAATCCTGGGAAGCCGCTCTGAAATGTCGTCGCGCAAATCGGCCGCGACGCGCTTCAGGCGGCAGATCGCCACCGGCTTTCCATCCAGGCGTCCACGGCGGCAGGCGGGCTCACAAGGCCGGTCGCAAGTGCGGCCCAAAATCGCGGGAAACACATTCGATTCCCGGTTGAGCATGTAGGCGTCGGTGTATCGGCCCTGGGCGATGAGCCGAATATATTCGGGGACGTTGGTGTGCGCGGGGCAGGCCCACTGGCAATCCACGACTTTGTGGTAATAATTCGGATTTTGAACGTCCGTGGGTTTCACACGTCCATCCTCTCGGCTTGCCGGTACGGGGCAAGCTATTTATAAGTATAAGAGCGATCGCTTTCATTGTAACTC
>CATPCJ010000398.1 GCA_955652915.1 uncultured Bryobacteraceae bacterium | reverse complement strand
GCGAAACTCAGTGAACGCTTTTCCGATCGTCTTGCCTAGCTCGGGCAATTTCTTGGGGCCGAACAGGACAAGGGCGACAAGGAAAATGACGATAATTTCCTGAACACCCACGGGACCCATGGAAAAACCTCCGAGACTATGATAGCAGGGGCTGGGGACTTGGGGCTAGGGGCTGGGGCCGATCCACTTCACAGCTTCCTGTCACCCCATTAAAGGATGCTGGTTTCCGTGTAGGTTCCGAAGGAATCCCGGAACGCGTCGCAGATTTCGCCGACGGTGGCGTAGGCGCGGACCGCTTCCAGAATGAACGGCATCGTATTGTCGCGTCCAGCGGCCGCGCGCTTTAAATCTTCCAGGGATCTTTGGACTCTTTCGTTGGAACGCTCCGATTTCAGCTTCGTTAGTTTTTGCAACTGGAGCTGTTGGGCCGACTCGTCGATATGCAGAAGTTCGATCGGGTCCTCGTTCTTCTCGACGAATGCGTTCACTCCCACGATCTTCTGCTCACCCGTTTCGATGGTGTGCTGGTATTGATAGCTGGCGTCGGCGATTTCGGTTTGCGGGAAGCCGCGCTCGATGGCGGGGATCATGCCGCCCATTTCGTCAATACGGCGGATGTAATCGTTGGCGCGCTTTTCCATTTCGAGCGTCAGGCTTTCGACGAAATAGCTGCCCGCCAGCGGATCGGGGACCGCGGGCACACCACTTTCATACGCGATGATTTGTTGGGTCCGCAAAGCAATCGTCACGGCGTGCTCGCTGGGAAGCGCGTAAGCTTCGTCGAGCGAATTGGTGTGCAGCGACTGCGTTCCACCCAGCACCGCGGCCAGCGCCTGCAGGGTGGTGCGCACGATATTGTTGTAGGGTTGCTGCCAGGTCAGCGAACAGCCGGCGGTTTGCGCGTGGGTGCGCAGCTTCCAACTGCGTTCGTCCTTGGCGCCGTAACGGCCACGCATCGCCTCCGCCCAGATTTTGCGTGCCGCGCGGTACTTGGCGATCTCTTCGAAGAAATCGCTGTGGGAGTTGAAGAAGAAGCTGAGCCGTGGCGCGAAACTGTCCACCGGAAGGCCACGCTCGATCGCCCAATCGACGTACTCCATGCCGTCGCGCAGCGTGAAAGCCAGTTCTTGAACCGCGGTGGAGCCGGCCTCGCGAATATGATAACCGCTGATCGAAATTGGATTGAAGCGCGGCACACGCTGGGTTGAATATTCGATAACGTCCGTCACCAGCCGCATGGACGGGCGCGGTGGGAAAATATATTCCTTCTGCGCGATGTATTCTTTCAGGATGTCGTTCTGCAGAGTGCCGGACATGCGCGGCCACTCGACACCTTGTTTTTCACCAACCGCCAGGTACATCGCCCAGATGACGGGGGCAGGCGAGTTGATGGTCATGGAGACGGTGACATCGCCGAGCGGGATGCCGCGGAAAAGAATCTCCATGTCTTCGAGCGACGAAATGGAAACGCCGCATTTGCCCACTTCGCCTTCCGCGGTGACGTGATCGGCATCGTAACCCATGAGCGTGGGCAGATCGAATGCGACAGAGAGCCCGGTCTGGCCCTGGCTCAACAGATAAAGATAGCGGCGATTGGTTTCTTCAGGCGTACCGAACCCTGAAAACTGGCGCATGGTCCAGAGCTTGCCGCGGTACATATCGCGATGGATGCCGCGCGTGTAAGGAAACTCGCCGGGTGCGGGAAGTTCGAGACCGCGGACATGTTCGGGTCCGTAGACGGGTTCAATAGGCAGGCCGCTGAGACTGGTGATTGCGCTGGTTAGCTTCATCAATTTCATTGTAATGCTGGAGGGCAGATCCAGTGGATAATGCTCTTACTGGAACGGCGTGGACGGCGGCCAGTTGCACACGGTAATGCTGAAACTTTCTCGATCAATCGTTTGCCGCAAGCCAGTGCCGGATCACACGCTCGCAAAGCGTATAATTAGAACCAAGTGAACAATGCCACCAAAACAGACGCCGAGCCCAACACAGCGGCTCCTCGTCGGAACCAGCGCTGTCACGCGCAGAATTTTCGTACTTCGCGACCACAATGTCATGCTCAGTCCACACTTGGCTGAGTTATATCAAGTGCAAGCCAAAACCCTCAACCAAGCCGTCAGCCGCAACCGCAGTCGCTTCCCGTCAGACTTCATGTTCCGGCTCACGGCAAAAGAAGCGTCAGCTTTAAGGTCACAAATTGTGACCTTAGACAAAGGCCGTGGGCGCCACCCCAAATATGCCCCATACGCCTTCACCCAAGAGGGCGTGGCCATGCTCTCTTCCGTGCTGCACAGCCCACGCGCGGTTCAAGTCAACATCGCCGTCATGCGTGCATTCGTACAACTCCGGCAGTTGGTTGAAACGCACAAAGACCTGGCAGCCAATATCGCCGCGATGGAAAAGAAGTACGACGGCCAGTTTCGCATCGTATTCGACGCCATCAGAAAATTGCTTGCACCTCCGCCGCTGCCATTGAAGGGCCGCATCGGATTCGCCACTGTAGAAAAGTGATCCAGCGACCTTTTTAGCCCTCGTTGCATCTAACCAATAGGCTCAAATGTCTAGTTGTCTACCGACATTCGGGTGATAGTATAAAATAGGCTTTTATGTCCGTCGCTACAACTAGTCCGCACGGCTCTGCCTCGGGTCTTGTCTCGACGGAACTGTTGAAACTAATCGGGAACACGCCCTTGATCCGCATGGAACGGATCGCGTGCGACCTTCCCGGCATTGAGATTTACGGCAAAGCCGAGTTTTTCAATCCCGGCGGTTCCGTGAAAGACCGGGCGGCGCTCAACATGATTTTGGACGGGGAGCGCACCGGCAGACTCACCCGCGACAAAATATTACTGGACGCCACTAGCGGCAATACCGGCATCGCCTACGCCATGATCGCGGCGTACAAGGGCTACAAGGTGAAGTTGTGCCTTCCGAAAAATGCCTCAATGGAGCGCAAACATGTGCTGCAGGCATACGGCGCGGAGATGGTGTTCACCGATCCGGGCGAAGGGTCCGACGGGGCAATTCGTGCTTGCCGGGAGATTTACGGCCAGGATCCGGATCGCTATTTCTATCCCGATCAATACAACAATCCTGCCAATTGGAGAGCGCACTACGATGGGACGGCGCTCGAGATTCTGGCACAGACGGATGGCCGCATCACTCATTTCGTGGCCTGCATGGGCACCAGTGGAACCTTCATGGGCAACTCTCGCCGCTTCCATCAGGAAGTCCCGCGCGTGAAGTGCATTTCCGCTCAGCCGTCGTCGGGCTTCCACGGTCTGGAGGGATTGAAGCACATGCCGACCGCGATTGTGCCCGGCATTTACGATCCCACGGTAGCCGACGACAATGTGTGGATCGAAACCGAAGACGCCTACGCAATGTGCCGGCGGATCGCTCGCGAAGAGGCGCTGCTGGTAGGCATTTCCTCGGGCGCCAATCTGGTTGCCGCGCGCGCCGTGGCCAAGCATCTGGTGGACGCTGGGCAGCCCGGGGTGATCGTCACGGTTCTCTGCGATGGCGCCTACAAATATCTAAGTGAATCGTTCTGGCAAGCTCCGCTTTGATGATGCTGGTGGCATAATCCCCGACATGATCCGAATCGAGAAGCCGGCCTGGGATACGATGGTGTCGCACGCCGAAAAAACATTTCCCAAGGAGTGTTGCGGCGTGATGCTGGGTTCGGACGGCGTGGTAAAGGAAGCAGTCCCACTGCCGAACGCCTACACGGGCCCGCAGGAGGATTTTTTTGTGATGGACCCGCACGATCTAAACCGCGTGGATGCGCAGGCCAGGCATGGCGGCATGGAGGTTCTGGGTATCTTCCATTCGCATCCCGATTGCGATGCCTATTTTTCGCGGCGCGATCTGGAAAACTCCTGCCCCTGGTTCTCCTATGTCGTGTTATCGATAAAGAGTGGGCGCTTCGACCACGCTAACAGTTATCGCCCGGATTTTGACCAGAAGGAAGCACCCAAGGAAGAATTGATCTATGGCTAAAGTTCTGATCCCTACCCCGCTGCGCCAATATGCCGGCAAACAGGACTCGGTGGAACTCGCGGGGGCAACCGTTGGCGAAATCTTGAATTCGCTGACCGGCCAGTATGCGGACTTGCGCCGCCACCTCTACAACGATGAAGGAAAGTTGCGGAGCTTCGTGAACGTTTACGTCAACGACGACGACATCCGCTATCTGGAAAAGGAAGCGACGCCGTTGAAAGATGGCGATGTTGTATCCATCGTTCCCAGCATCGCGGGCGGCTCGGCCGGAGTCGCGGCGCCGCCGGCGACTCTGAGCAAAGAAGAAATTCTGCGTTACAGCCGGCACCTGATCATGCCCGAAGTTGGCATGGAAGGCCAGTTGAAACTGAAAAGCGCGAAAGTGGCGTTGATTGGAACCGGCGGGCTCGGCGCGCCGCTGGGGATGTATCTCGCGGCTGCCGGTATCGGGCGTATCGGCCTGGTGGATTTCGATGTCGTGGACTTCACCAACCTACAGCGGCAGGTGATTCACGGCACCAAGGACGTGGGACGCAAGAAGCTGGATTCGGCCGCCGACACGATGCTGGATATCAATCCTTTTATCGAAATCGACCGGCACGAGGTAGCGCTTTCGAGCGAGAACGCGCTTCAAATTCTTCGCGGCTACGACATTGTTGTGGACGGTACCGATAATTTTCCCACCCGTTACCTGGTGAACGACGCCTGCGTGCTGCTCGGCAAGCCGAACGTGTACGGCTCCATTTTCCGGTTTGAAGGCCAAGCCACGGTGTTCGCGTACCCGGGCGGGCCGTGTTATCGCTGCCTGTATCCGGAGCCGCCGCCTCCCGGTCTGGTTCCAAGCTGCGCCGAAGGTGGCGTACTTGGAATTCTTCCCGGCACAGTCGGTCTAATTCAGGCTACGGAAACCGTGAAGCTGATCCTTGGCATCGGCGAGCCGTTGGTGGGTCGTCTGCTGCTCTACGACGCGCTGGCCATGCGATTCCGCGAACTGAAGCTGCGCCGCAATCCCGAATGCCCGGTGTGCGGCGATCATCCCACCATTCACGAGCTGATCGATTACCAGCAGTTCTGCGGCATTCCGAATCAACCGCACCAGCCTGTGGCCGTGGAAGGCGAAATCGATCCAACCGAAGTGAGGGCGAAAATGGATCGAGGCGAAAAGTTCGTTTTGATCGATGTGCGCGAGCCGCACGAGTATCAGATCTGCAGTATCCCGACCGCAAAGCTGATTCCTCTGGGCGATCTGCCGAAGCGCGTCAATGAGCTGAACTCGGCCGACGAAATAGTCGCTCACTGCAAGAGCGGAATGCGCAGCGCAAAGGCGGTCGAGTTTCTCAAACAGGCCGGATTCCGCAAGGTGCGCAACATGACGGGCGGGATTTTGGCGTGGAGCGATAAGGTCGATCCTACCGTTCCGAAGTACTGAACGTAATCCGCGGAAAGACTTCCGGTATGTGCGAATCGTAGTGGCCGTGCTGGTTCCACGTCCAGCCGGCGCACGGATACAGCACCTCGCCGTTACGCCCGATCTTTTCGAACCGCGAACAGTCCATTCGCCAGACATCGCCATCTTTGGGCGGAAGCGATTGGCCGTCCGCAAGCAACTCCAGGCCTTTCCAGGGAAGAGCCAGCTCCACCGTCCAACCCGCATCCAGATCGTCGCGTTTGTTCAGCGTGCCTTCCACGTGGACAGCATGCCGCAATCCCGGAAAATCCCAGTCGAGAAATCCCCAGCGTTCACCCCGCGGATGCACGTGGCCGCCGACGCCGTCCAACACCATGGTTCGCTGCGTAACCGGATCGAATTCCGGCCGGCCGAAATACGGTGAGCCTGGTTTCAAGATGTCTTTCCAGATCCAAAACACCTCGTAGATAGTGTTCAGCGCGTTGATCTCGAATTCGTAATAGGCATCTCGGCCGGCGATGAAAATCTCGAGGTCGTTCTCTTCGTAGATTTTCGAATCCCGCTCCGTCAAGGTAGCCCAGACATCGGTCTCCTCTGCTCGGAACCCGAAGTACAGGTTGTCGTCGTCCCACAAGAGCGCGACTCGCGTGTCGAACCAGGCTGCCGCGCCGGTTACGATATCGACAAACGGAGTAGATCGGGGAGCGGCTTGCCAGGAAGGTTCATCCAGTTTTCCGTCGACTAGAATAGGACCGGCGGCGCGATAGCAGGTATATTCAGCGACGCGCACTTACCGCTCGGCTTTGGGTTTCTCCGCGGGAGGCTGCGCGTCTTTGCTGACCTTGTCCTTCTGGTCATGAAACTTCGACCATTCACCTTGCTGGGATGGCTGCAATCTAACGGCACAGCCCAAGCTGAGAAGCGACACGATTCCAACGACGATCACGGCCAAAATCCGCATACTCCGTCACTTTATCACAGAAGCCGAACCGCTATGCTTCCTCAGTGGGTTGGGTCAGTACTCCAAACCGAGCGCTATCGGCGCCTCTCCACTTCTGTGCCGCTCATCTTCCTCAGTCTGCGAACAAGCTGTCTGTGGAGGCCGTACTTGCCAGAACCAATGGCACGTGCCATGTTAAATGGTATGACCCTCAAGATAGATAAGGCCGGGCGCATCGTGGTACCGAAGCCTCTTCGAGATCGGCTCGGACTTCGGGCAGGAATGAATCTGGAAGCAACCGAAAGCCCCGAAGGATTGACGCTCAAGCCGGTCACTCGGAGACCCTCGCTCGTTAGGGAAGGCCGATTTCTGGTTCACACCGGAAAGTTGCCCGCCAGCTACCATATCAACCGCGCGATCCACGACGACCGGGAAGAGCGGATGCGGAAACTGGCCGGCCTGTGAACTGGTATTTTGATACATCCGTCCTGGTAGCAGTCGCGGTGAAGGGGCACGTCCATTACAGCCGGGCTACGGCGATCCTTGAAGAATTGGTTACACGGAAGCATCACGGATTCATGAGCGCCCATGGTCTGGCCGAGGTCTATTCCGTCCTGACCCGAACCCCCTTCTCACCTCCGGTGTACCCTAGCGAGGCGTGGCAAATAATTGAGCAGGACTTTTTGCCTTATATGGAGATCGTTTCACTGTCTGCGAAAGAGTATAGGGAGGCGGTCAAGGATTGCGCCACGCGGGGCTTGGCCGGAGGGCCAGTCTATGATCCCCTGCACCTTTGCTGCGCCCGGAAGGCCGCGTGTGACCGGATCTACACTTTCGATGTAAGAGACTTTCGCGGTCTCGCCCAGGCGGGTTGGGCAGACAAGATTTGCGCCCCCTGAAAGGCGCCACCAAGATAAGGTTCACTGCGGCACGTTGCCATTCAGGTACTTCACGAACCACGCAGCCGCCGCATTCGAACTTCTCTCGAACGCCTCGCCGACGTACATTTCGAAATGCGTGACGCCCGGAACCTCGATGTAGTCCTTGGGGCCGGTCAGCATCTCGTACGCGGTGTGTCCCGATCTTTGATTGTTGATCAACTCGTCCTTTTCGGCGACGATGAACAGCACGGGACGATTCCCGATCTGCGGTATGTAAGTCATCGGATTGTATTCGGCGACGGCCTGCTGCGTTTCCAAGTCAACCTTGCGGCGGAATGAAAAGCCAGTTTCATACTCCGCTCCCTGGCCGGTACGCGCGCGTTTAATCGCATCCTCGAGCGCCTTGCCCTGTAATTTGTACGGAGGCGCGGGCGCGGCCTTGCTCCCTACTGCCGGAACCTGAATCGAAATCGCCTTCACGCGAGCGTCCGTCGCCGCCACCACAATCGAATTCCCACCGGCATAACTGGAGCCCCACACGCCGATGCGGTCCGGATCGACGCCGGGTTCGCCTTGCAGATATGAAATCGCATTGCGGTAGTCTTCCACCTGCTTGAGGGGCAGCAAGCGAGTCCGCTTGAAGACCACATCGGCCTTGGTTTCCGTGAAACGCGTATCGTCACGATGATAATCCCCACCCACGCGGTTCGGGCCTGTGGCTGAGACGAAGCCATCGCTCATACCCCAGCCTCGATAATCGATCACCATCGCCACCAGGCCACGCTCCGCAAAGCGGGCGCCGTACTTCTCAATGGAGAAGTGGGTTCCAGCCCAGCCTTGCCCCAGCACGACGCCCGCCGTCTTACCCTGCGCCACAAAGCCTTTCGGAAAAAAGATTCTCGCGAAGCACGCCGTGCCATCGCTATAGTAAGTGACTTCCTTAGCGGCGACGCCGTCGGCCAGCGTGTACTTCCAGTCCTCTGGCCACAGGCCGGTCTTGGGTTTCTTCTGTTCAGGGTTTGATTGGGCGAAGGCCGAAACAGTGAGGAGCAGCACCGCAGCACTTTTCTTCATGGTTATCAAGGATTGACACCTCCTTCCCAGTATCATAAGCTACCGGATGGTAGGTTTCTCTACCGCCGGGTCCAGTCAGTGAGGTGTTCTTGCCGAGGCAAGCGAAAGCGAAAGTGACTCCGATTTGGCGCAAGGAGGCTCGCGCCGATCACATCTATCGGGTTGCGGCCGAAATCATGTGCCGCAAAGGCTATGAGGCGACGTCGATGAACGACATCGCCGAGGCCGTGGGGCTGACCAAAGCCGGCATGTACCACTATATTCAGGGCAAAGAACATCTGCTGTTCCAGATCATGAGCTTCGCCATGGATATGGTGGACGAAAATGTCATCGCTCCCACGCGCGAGGTCGCCGATCCCGAAGAACGGTTGCGCGCCCTGGTGCAACACCACGCCGGACGAATCATGGAGGTCGGGGGGCAAGTCACCATGCTGTTGGAAGAGACGTGGGCCCTTACACCCGCTCATCGCCGTATTATTCGCGGCCGGAAGCGTGAGTATTTCGAAATCGTCCGGGAGACTCTGCGGCAGCTCGCGTCAGCGGGGAAATTGCGTGCAGTGGATCCCACCGTGGCTACTTTCAGTCTGTTCGGAATGATCAACTGGATCTCACGCTGGTACCGCCGCGACGGCAAGATCCAAAAGGATGTAGTCCTCAAAGACTTTACCGAGCTCGCGGTCTGTTCCGTACTGAAGACGCCGTCGCTATCGGGCGCCAGAAAAGTTAGAGCGCTATCAACCAGATGAACAATCTTCGAGCGGCCGCCGCCATTTTCCTGGTCGCCGAGGCCGCGCTCGGAGCATGGGATCCAACACCCAAAACAGACATCGATGCTGGTGGCGAAAAGAAACGCCGGCCGGTTGTATTTGTCCATGGATTCCTCGGCGCCGGCGAACAATACGAACATGTGGCAATGCTTTTTGCCAGCAATGGCTATCCCCCCACTTGGATCGTAACCTACGATTACAACTCATTGGGGACGTCTGGTGGTCCTGAACCGCTGGACAAATTCATAGATGCCGTGCTCCGGCGAACAGGCGCAAAGAAGGTGGACCTGGTTGGGCATTCGCGAGGAACAGGCGAGAGCCGGACGTATTTAAGCGACCCCGCGCGAGCCGTCAAAGTGGCGCACTACGCCAACATCGCGGGGCGGCCCATCAACAACGCGGGAGGAGTGCCTACCCTTGTCGTGGGTTCGGCGGGCGACAAGATTGCAGGCGCGCCGGTGGCGCAAGAGGGCGCGAAGGCCGCCAACATTCCCGGCCAGGATCACGTCAAAGTCTGCACCAGCACCGAATCGTTCGAGCAGGTTTACACTTTTTTCAATGACGGCGAGAAGCCGCGCACGTTGAAGATCGAACCACAAAAAGACATTCTCGCGGGCGGTTACGTGAAGAGCTACGGGCAGAATAATCCGCTGCCCGGCGCCACAGTGTACGTTTACGAAGTTGCGGCGAACACCGGCGAGCGGCTCGCCAAAAAACCGCTCGTAACTTTGACAGCGGCGGCGGACGGCCAGTGGGGACCATTTCGCGCCAAGCCTGGCCAACATTACGAATACGTTGTCACTGATAAAACCATCGCCCATCCCCGGCATTATTACCGCGAGCCGCTGCAACGCTCCGATCGTCTGATTTATTTCCGGATCGCGTCGAAGGCCGCCGGCTCGACGCCCGGGCCGCTCGACAAGGAGCCTAAATATCTCACTGATGCAGCCGCGGTATTCAACGTACGCCAGCAGAATGGAGCGCTGACTCCCGGCCAGGATAGTCTCACGGTCGATGGCGCCGAATTGGTGAGCGAAGCGCTGACGCCGGCGCGCAGGACCGTCGTCTCGCTCTATCTCTTGGACGGCAACGAGAACGGAAAGACGGATGGGACACCCGTTCCGGGGCTGATTTGGAATGGCCCCTTCGCGGGCGCCGTGGATATGTTTCTACCCGCGAAGCCTCACCAGCATGTCGAGTTTAAATTCAATGGACGGACGCTCAACGTTCCGGCTTGGAAAGGAAGCGAAAACGGGCAGGTTTACGTCGTTTTCGACTGACCGATGAAACTTTTCGCGATTGCTCTTGCCCTTCCCCTGATGACCCACGCTGAAACATTGCCCATCGAAACGCTCAAGGCGAGCCTGGATGTCGGGGTCATTGTGAGCGACATCGACAAAGCCAAAGCCTTTTACGGCGACGTGCTGGGTCTCAAGCAGACCGCCATTTTGCAGATGCCCGACGGAAGCAGCATGTATCGCTACCAGACCGGCACCACCACCGTTAAAGTGCGCGCGATTCCGAAGGCCGCCAAATATTCCGGTGCGGTTCGCGAAGCCGTCGGGTTTCGCCTGCTAACTTTCTATCTGGACGACTTCGATGGCATCCTCAAACGTTGGGCATCCGCTGGCGGCGAGCCGCCCAAAGTGATGGATGCCGGCCCCGGAATCAAGTTCGCTTTTATCACCGATCCGGACGGCAACCAGATTGAACTTGTCAGTCTTCCCTCCGGCTCCACGGCGTCGGCGGTGGACCTCATCGCAATCGGCCTGACCGTATCCGACGTAGAGAAATCGCGCGAATTCTATGGCAAAGTTTTGGGAATCAAGGAAGAGCAGCCGGAGGCGCTCGCTCTGTTGAATGGAGCTAAGAAGTACACGTTTACCGCGGGCAAAACGACCATCAAGTTCTGGGCGGGCGCCGGAGAGAATCTCCCGAAACATACTGGCAACATCACGGACGCGATCGGCTTCCGGTACTTCACCTTCCTGGTCAAGGACGTCGATGCGGTGCGTGAAATATTGAAGAGCCGTGAGGCGAAGATCGCAGTAGAGCCCGTGGATTTCGGGAAGATCGCGCGCATCATGATGGTTGCCGATCCGGATGGCAATTGGGTTGAATTCGCTGCGCCGGCAACGAAGCCGAAATGATTCAGTATGTGTAACCACGCTCATCCGTCACGGCGCGATTTCTTTACGCGATTCACGCAGAACGTTCTGTTGGGATCGTCGATCCTGCGGATCGCGATGCATCGCGCGGCTTGGGCGCAAGCGCTCGCGCCGGGAGCGGGCGCCGATCTTTTCGATATTCAAAAAGTTACCGACGATGTCTACTTCGCGTCCGCCCGGCCGTCGCCGGTAATCAATTGCAACGCAGCCATCTTCGTGAACTCGGCCGACGTGCTGGTTGTCGACGCGCATTCAAAACCCTCGGCTGCGGCGGCGCTGATCGCGCAGATCAAGCGCGATGTCACCCCGAAACCTGTCCGCTACCTGGTGGATTCTCATTTCCATTGGGATCATTCGCAAGGCAACGCGGCCTACCTGGCCACGGGCAACAAGGTGGACATCCTGGCCACCAAGACCACCAAGCAGTTGATGGAACAGTATGCGGCTGCGCGCTTGCAGGCATCGCTCGATCCGGCGGGCCCCGCGCCCATCAGCTATCCCTGGGTGGGGCATCAAATGGAAGACCTGCGGCAGCGCATCGGCAAAGCTACGGCGGATGAAGAAAAGGCCCGCCTGCAATCACTGCTTCAGCGGTTGGAATCTTTCGCCGGCGAGATGAAGAATTTCAAGCCGTCACTGCCCACCATTACGTTCGACAAAAGTTATGTCGTCAAGGACAAGAATCACGAATTGCATCTTGAATTTCACGGACACGCGCACACGGCCGGCGATGTGGTGGTCTTCTGCCCGCAGAAGCGCGTGATTGCAACCGGCGACGCGATCCTTGGCAGTGTGCTTCCGTTCTTTGGCGACAGCTATCCGAAAGCTTGGCCGAAGACCATCGCCGATATTGGAAAGCTGGAGTTCGATCACGTCATGCCGGGACACGGCGGCGTGCAGCATGGCCATGAAACTTTGAATGGCATGGGCGGCTATATCGAGGAGATCGCCGACAGAGTGGACGCCGGCAAGAAGGCCGGCCAGTCGATTGCGGATCTGCGGCAGTCCATCACATTTGCTTCCCTGAAGTCGCTTCAATCGGGCGCATATGCCGACTCGCTGGCTTCCTGGGCGGGCGGGAACAAAGCCATGCGTATGGGCTACGTTCAGAGCGGCATCAAGACCAACATTCTTGAAATGTATGACAAAGTAGAACGAGTTTAAGGAGCCAGAAAT
>CATPCJ010000397.1 GCA_955652915.1 uncultured Bryobacteraceae bacterium | reverse complement strand
TTCGTCGCCGGTCGCGAGAATGGCCACTTGGGCTCTTTGAAAGACCAACGCGTGGGTGCGCCCGGCAGCCGCCAGCAGCGCGATTTCGGCAAATCCGAGGCGGCGTCCCGGCTCGAGGAGAATCGAGTCACGCCGCGCTTCGCATCCTTGTGGACTGACGTTTTCGCCGGCCTGCAGGGTGCGCTGGATGCTGATTTTGGGAGCGCTTGCTGACGCGCGCGGTTCTGAAACGCCAGCCCACGCATCACTCTCCCATGCGGTCACACCTGTCGTGTGTTCCACCATCACCACAGAGTCAGCACCCGCCGGCATAGGCGCGCCCGTCATGATCTCAATTGCCTGCCCGTCGCCAACTTCCTGCGTTGAAATTTCCCCCGCCCGCACTTCCCCAATCACCTGCAACTCACCAGGCAAATCGGCGGCACGCACGGCAAAACCGTCCCGCGAGGATCGGGCGAATGGTGGATAATCGCGATCCGCCACAACGCGCTCAGCCAGCACCCGGCCTGCCGCCGCCAGCAGGCCTGCTTGCTCCATGGCGGGCGCCGGACGCGCCTCGGTCACCTTGGCGAGCACACATTCGCGCGCCTGGTCGAATGAAAAGGTGGCCACTAAGCCATTGTACCCGCCCCTTTGTGTTCGTTTCGTCATCGTGTCGTAACATAGGGTACAATCGCAGTAACACGCAGGTCTCGCGCAATTACCTTCAGCGAAGGATCAGTACGACTAAATTATTTAAGGGGAAAATGATGAAAGCCATTCGCGGCACTTCGATTATTTTGCTGCTGCTCGTTTTAGCGATCGCTCCGTTGGCGATCGCACAAGATATCAACGGAAGCATCGCCGGCACCGTGCAGGATGCCACCGGCGCCGGAGTGCCAGGAGCGAAAGTCACTGTTACCAATCTGGACCAGAATCAGTTGGTGCGCACCGTTACAACCGACGATTCAGGGAACTTCTCCGCGACACTTCTGCCGATCGGCAAATATGCGGTAACGGCCGAGGCGAAGGGTTTCAAGAAGGCCACCCAAAAAGACATCACCTTGAACGTCAGCGATAAATTGACGGTAAACCTCAAGCTCGAAGTCGGCGACGTTCAGCAGGAGATAACCGTGGAAGCCGCGCCGGTTGCGGTGGAATTGCAGTCGCACGTTCAGAGCACGGTTATCGAAGGCACGCAGATCCGCGAGCTCGCGCTGGTCACCAGAAACTATGAGCAACTGGTAGCGTTGATGCCGGGTGTCAGCTCAGCGGTTGCCGATCAATTGTATGTGGGCGTCAGCGCTCCCTCGGGCACGACAGCGACTATTCCTTATGCCATCAACGGCGCGCGCAACTCCGCCAGTAGCTGGACGATCGATGGTGTGGACAACGTCGATCGGGGATCCAACCTGAGCTTGATTAATACGCCGAGCATCGATGCAATCGACGAGTTCAAGGTTCAACGCAGTGGTTATTCAGCCGAGTTTGGACGCGCCGGCGGCGGGCAGATTAGCGTGATAACCAAGTCCGGAACCAGCCAGTACCATGGAAACGCATACGAGTTCGCGCGCAACGATGCATTTGCGGCGAACAATTTCCTGGCCAATGCCAATCGAGTGAATCTTGGCCCGGACGGGAAAGCCAAGATCGCGCCGCTTCGCTACAACAACTTCGGTTGGACTCTGGGCGGCCCGGTGCTCATTCCGAAACTTTATGGCCGCGATCGGAGCAAGAACAAAACATTTTTCTTCTTCTCGCAAGAGTTTCGGAGAGTCATAACCTATTCCACCGTCCAGGCCACGGCGCTGCCAACCGCCGCGGAACTTGCCGGAACGTTCCCGCATCCGATTTGCGCTTCTTTCACAGGTTCCACTTGCACTAACGTGACGCAGCAGATCACCAGCATAAATCCCGTGGCGCAGTCTTACATCAAGGACATCTTTTCCAAAGTCGCCTTACCGGTAGGCACAAACGTGCTGAACTCGCTTTTCCGCAATGTCTACAACTTCGAGCAGGAGATCGCGAAGGTGGACCA
Organism: uncultured Bryobacteraceae bacterium; assembly: GCA_955652915.1. Lineage (GTDB taxonomy): Bacteria > Acidobacteriota > Terriglobia > Bryobacterales > Bryobacteraceae > Palsa-89. Next base: position 1,847 of record CATPCJ010000397.1, on the reverse strand, counting down.
TGTATTCAGCGAAAAGCATCGCATGTCGGCGAGGTTCATCCGGGATGACATTCCGACCATTGAACCCGGCGGTCTCTTTACCGGCTCGGCAGTTCCAAACGTGGCGACCACCAGCACCAACGCTCCCGGGAAAAATTGGAACGTTCGTGAAACGTCCACTTTCTCTCCTACCCTGGTGAACGAAGTGGGGTTCAACTATACATATGGGGCGATCCTTAGCGACCCCATCGGCTTAATAGCCGCCACCAATTCCCCCGACATCAAAGCCTCCCTTCCGTTTCCGGTTACGCTGAACCAGGTTCCAAGTCTGACCTTCAGCAGCGGCAGCGGCGTATCGTCCTTTGGACAATATCGCGACTACAACCGCAACTATGCATTCTTCGACAACATGACGAAGGTCGTGGGTCCGCACACGCTTAAGTTCGGTCTGACCTTTAACTACTACCAGAAGACGGAAAATGCGGGGGGCGGCAACCAGGGAGCTTTCGCGTTCACCTCGGCGACATCGACTCTGCCCGCTGGCGGAGCGACGCTTTACGAACAGGCGCTGGCAAATTTCCTGGTTGGCAATGTCGCCACCTTCACCCAAACCTCCGTGGACGTGACGCCGGATATGCGCGCGAAACAGTGGGAGCTGTATGCGCAGGACGACTGGCGGGTGAGGCCGAATATTACGCTCAGCTTGGGCGCACGGTATTCGATGTTCCGCCAACCATTCGACGCCAAGAACGAGCTGACCACCTTCGATCCGTCGCTTTACAATCCTGCCAATGCAGCCAAGCTGACGGCGGCCGGGTTATTGGCTAATGTCGATGCGCTTTCCTATTTGAACGGCATCAGCATCAACGGAAAAACTTCTCCCTTTGGGTCCAAGGTCTCCAACGAAAACCTCAGTAATCTTGCTCCCCGCTTTGGCTTCGCCTGGGACCCCTTTAAAACAGGGAAGACCTCCATCCGCGGAGGCTATGGGATCTCCTACGATGCGTGGTTGTTTGGCATTTACGAGCAGAATATCTTCGCCAACCCACCTTATCTCAATGCGGTAACTATTCCGAACGTTTCATTGAGCAGCCCGACCTCCGGAACGGCGAACGTCCAGAATTCCCCGAAGGTTTTGCGCGGAGTCGCCGCCGACTTCAAGACACCCTATACCCAACAGTGGAGTCTCGACATTCAGCGCGAGATCACGCCGTCGACAATTTTGTCGGTGGGATATGTCGGGACCAAGGGAACGCGCTTGCTGGGGATTGCGGACATCAACCAGGTCTTCCCGAATCTCGCCTACGCATCCGGGTTGGTTCCCGCGACAACCACATTCACTTCCGCAAACTCGACGATCCTCAATACACTGCGCCCGTACCAGGGATACAACGCAATCAACGTCATCGAGCCTTGGTTCAACTCCAGTTACCACTCACTGCAGGTATCGGGGCAGAAGCGCTTCCATGAGGGTTCGCTCTTCTCCTTCTCGTACACCTGGTCCAAGAATCTTACCGACAACCAGAGCGACCGATCCAGCGCCGCGCAGAATTTCTACAACCGGCACTCAGGTGAATACGGCCCCGCAACATTGGATCGACGGCACGTCTTCACCGCGAATCTCATCTACAATTTGCCGTTTTTCCGGAGTCAAAAGGGCCTCGTGGGAAAGACCCTCGGTGGATGGGAGGCTTCGGCGGTCACGTACTTCAATACCGGCCTTCCGCTCACAGCCACCACGGCGGCGGGAACCGATCCGGCAGGGCTGGGTATCCTGGGCGCAAGCGCCAGCGCTCCGCGTCCGGACATGGTGTGCGACCCGAATAGGGACGCGCCTCATACTCGCTTCCAATGGTTCAATACCGGGT
>CATPCJ010000396.1 GCA_955652915.1 uncultured Bryobacteraceae bacterium | reverse complement strand
GCGCTCATCCGAAGTCGCAGCTACCAGCGCTTCTTCGTTCTCTTCGCCTTCTTCCCCTTCGCCTTCAGGAGCAAAAGGCATCACAGGGCGAGGCCGAGGAATGCCACCGTTGCCGGCTTCGTCGCCACCGCCTCCACTGGTCACCTGCAGGAAGAACAGGTAGCGGATGGTCTCATCCTCGATGCGATCCATCATGTCCTGGAACATGGTGAAGGATTCTTTCTTGTACTCGATCAGGGGATCCTTCTGACCGTAACCGCGCAGCCCGATGCCTTCCTTCAAATGGTCCATCGACAACAAGTGATCTTTCCACTGATTGTCGATCACATTCAGCATCACGACGGACTCGGCCTCGCGCATGTTTTCAGGGCCGATCAGGTCTTCTTTTTCCTTATAGCGGGCGTGCAAGAGGTCGACGACATGATTCTCGACCTCCTGACGGCTGAGTGACGCGAGGTCCTGGGGATTGATCTTCACGCCGAACTGCGACAATACGTCGGACTGCAATCCGGTCAAGTCGAAGGCGCCGGGATGCGTCCGCTCCGGGCAGCGGAGGTCGATGAAGCCTCCGACGATGCCCTCGATAATTTCGAGGATCCGTTCCCTTTGCTCTTTGCCTTCGAGTAACTGGCGGCGCATGCCGTAAACGGCCTTACGCTGCTTGTTCATCACGTCGTCGTACTCGATCAGGTGTTTGCGGGAGGCGAAATTTTGCGCCTCGACGGCCTTCTGCGCGGCGGCGATGCGTTTCGAAATCAGCTTGGACTCGATGGGGACGTCTTCCTCCATGCCGAGCTTCAGCATGAAGTTCTGCATGCGCTCGCCACCGAAGATACGCATCAGGTCGTCTTGCAGCGAGAGATAGAAACGGGAGCTGCCAGGGTCGCCTTGCCGGCCGGCGCGTCCGCGAAGCTGGTTGTCGATTCGACGCGATTCGTGGCGTTCGGTGCCCAGCACGTGCAGACCGCCCACGGCCACCACTTCGTCATGCTCGACCGAGGTCTCCTCCTTGTACCTGGAGAAGATGGCGTCCCACTCGGCGCGTTCCGGAGTCCCAACCGCGCTGGTCTGGAGCAAATCGGGATCCTTGTTCTGTTTCTTCAGATGTTCTTTGGTGAGAAATTCCGGGTTGCCGCCCAGCAGAATGTCGGTGCCGCGGCCGGCCATATTAGTTGACACGGTGATAGCGCCCTTGCGGCCTGCCTGCGCGACGATGGATGCTTCGCGCTCGTGATTCTTGGCGTTCAAAACCTCGTGCTTCACGCCCATCTTCTTTAAGGCGTTCGACAGGCGCTCGGATTTTTCTACAGAGATGGTCCCGACCAATACGGGCTGGCCCTTTTCGTAAAGCTCCTTGATTTCCTTGGCCGCATTGCGGAACTTCTCATCTTCGGTGCGATAAACCGTGTCCTGGAATTCCTTACGCAGCATCTGCCGGTTGGTGGGGATCACCACCACATCCAGGTTATAGATTTTCTGGAATTCGGCCGCTTCCGTCTCGGCGGTGCCGGTCATGCCCGCCAGCTTCTTGAACATGCGGAAATAATTCTGGAAGGTGATGGTGGCGAGCGTCTGATTCTCGCGCTCGATTTTGACGTTCTCCTTGGCTTCGATAGCCTGATGCAGGCCATCGCTCCAGCGGCGGCCGGGCATGACACGGCCGGTGAACTCGTCGACGATGATGACCTGGCCTTCCTGCACCAGATAGTCCTTGTCGCGCAGAAATAGCACGTGCGCCTTCAGGGCCTGCTGCACATGGTGCAGAATCGACCAGTTTTCGGGCTGATAGAGATTGCCGCAACCCAACAACTTCTCAACCTTCACGGTGCCTTCCTCGGTGAGGGCGGTGCTGCGGTGCTTTTCGTCGACCGTGTAATCGCCGGTGGTATAACTTTCCCCCGGCTCTTTGCCCTTGATCTCTTCTCCGCGGATCAGCTTGGGAATGATGCGGTTGATCTTGTAATATTTGTCGGTGGATTCCTCGCTGGGTCCGGAGATGATGAGCGGAGTGCGCGCTTCATCGACCAGGATGGAATCGACTTCATCGACGATGGCGAAGTTGTGCGAGCGCTGCACGCAATCGTCGATACGGAACTTCATGTTGTCGCGCAGATAATCGAAGCCGTACTCGTTGTTGGTGCCGTAGGTGATGTCGCAGGCGTAGCTTTTGCGCCGTTCGTCGTCATCCAGATCGTGGACGATGATGCCTACCGACATCCCGAGAAACTTGTAAATCCGGCCCATCCACTCGGCGTCGCGTTTGGCGAGGTAATCGTTGACGGTAACGACGTGGACGCCCTTGTCTTCAAGCGCATTCAGATAGACCGGCAGCGTGGCGACGAGCGTTTTACCTTCACCAGTCCGCATTTCCGCGATTTTTCCGCGATGCAGAACAATGCCGCCGATCAACTGGACGTCGAAGTGGCGCATATTAAGGATGCGCCGGCCGGCCTCGCGGCAAACGGCGAAGGCCTCTACCAGCAGGTCGTCGAGAGGCTCACCGTTGGCGACCCGTTGTTTGAATTCCTGCGTTTTTCGCGCAAGATCGGCATCCGGCAATTGCTGCAATTGCGGCTCAAGGTCGTTGATAGCCGCGATGATGGGACGAAGGGTTTTGATTTCACGTTCATTCTTGGTCCCAAAGATTTTCGCGAGGATCGGATCGAGCATGGAGCGCCTATTACTATTCTAACGGATCTCCGCGAGTTAGTAGTTGGCAGCTTGAGCCCTAGCCCTAGCCTCTTGCATCCGGCGCAAAGAGGGTTTACGATTAGGGTGTCTAATGTCCGCATCGAGAAGTCTTGGCCTCACGCCGGGATTCTCGTCTGAAACATCCATTCTACCGGGCTTTATGGAAGATCAAAGCAAGCAGCAAAAGCAGGGGCGGCTGCACTGGTGGAATCCGAAGACTCAATCAGACACGATTGCTGAGTTTAAAGACGGCGAGTGGGCCGTGTACGAAAAGGAATGGGGCAGCGTGAGATGGTTCCCGGTTCCGCTAACCGCAGAGTTGCATGAGCAAATCAGAGAAGTCCTTCGCAATTCTGGCGAAGGACCAAAGTAGCAGCTACCCGCACACTATTCGGCTTGCTTGCGCGGCCTTCCGCCAGCTCGGGTCTTCCGCATGGCTGCGATCTGCCGGAAGTAGTCCGGCCCACGTTGCCCGTGGAGTATGAATCAAAGCTGCTGGGCTGGTTCGCGGATCATACCGCAAAGTGATAATCTGTGAGATTGCGCCGCCAGTATTCGCGATTCAAAAGGAGGAACCATGCAGGTGGATCAGGACAAACTTAATCAATTTCTGGGGCAAGTGGTTGGTGAGTTGGGCGCCGCAATGAACGCCGCCCTGGTACTTATCGGAGAAAAATTGGGACTGTACAAGGCCATGGCCGGCGCCGGACCAATGACGCCCGCCGAACTGGCGAAGAAGACCAATACAGACGAGCGCTATGTTCGCGAATGGCTGTCGGCGCAGGCCGCGGGCGGGTACGTCACATACGATGCCGCCAGCCAGAAATTTACGTTGCCCAACGAGCAAGCGTTCGCGCTCGCCGTCGAAGAAAGCCCCGCGTACCTACCGGGAGCCTTCCACATTATCAGCGCGATAATAAAGGACGAGCCGAAGTTGACGGAAGCATTTCGCACCGGCGACGGCGTGGGCTGGGATGAACACGACGCTTCGCTTTTTCTTGGCACGGAGCGCTTTTTCCGTCCCAACTACGTGGGCAATTTGATGAGCTCCTGGATTCCCGCGCTGGATGGCGTGGAAGCGAAGCTCAAGAAGGGCATTCGCGTCGCCGATATTGGATGCGGGCATGGCGCCTCCACCATTTTGATGGCGCAGGCCTTTCCGAATTCGCAATTTGTAGGCTTCGATTATCACGGGCCTTCAGTGGGATGGGCGCGCAGGCAAGCGGCCAAGACAGAGGTCAAGAACGCCACTTTTGAAGTCGCATCGGCCAAGGACTTTCATGGAGCGAAGTACGATTTCGTGACGTTCTTCGATTGCCTGCACGATATGGGAGATCCGGTGGGGGCCGCGAAGCACGTGCTGGAGATGCTCAATCCGGGTGGCGCGTGGATGATCGTGGAGCCCTTCGCACACGATAAATTGGAACAGAATATCAACCCGGTAGGACGGTTGTATTATGCCGCTTCCACCATGATCTGCACGCCGGCGTCGCGCGCGCAGGAAGTGGGATTGTGTTTGGGGGCGCAGGCCGGAGAAGGCCGGATGCGCAAGGTAGTCACCGAAGCCGGCTTCAAGAAATTCCGGCGGGCGACGGAAACGCCGTTCAATTTGGTTTACGAAGCGACGCCGTAGGAGCTTTCGGAGGGGCCTCGACGCTCCGTTGAAGACGCGGTGCAAATTATCGATTGCACGGAAGCGGCCCGCCGCGTCTTCATCACTTTTGGTGGGCCGCAGGCCAATGGGCACTCCCCTACGGTCGCGGTTCTGAAAAGCGTTCCGTTACCACATTTTTCCTTCGGGCATCCAACCGCGTGTGGCGTAGTCCAGGAAAAACTGTCCCAGCAAGAGGATCAGCCAAAAGAAACCGGCGCCCGCGAATAGTTTGGTCAGCGGGCTTTCCGCCTTCACGTTCATGAAGAAAAGGATCACCAGCATCATCTTGAAGAACGCGATTCCCATGGCCACGACGATGTTGAAGCCGCCCATGTCGATCTTCGCGACACTGTAGGTGACGAACGTCAAGATGGTCAAGGTGGCCCAGATGGCGACGTAGGTTTTAACGCTAGGAATTTCGTGCATATCAGGTGGTGTGTTGGTGCAGTCCGATTAAATACAGCAAGGGAAACAGGAATATCCAGACGATATCGACGAAGTGCCAATAAAGGCCGCTGATTTCGACTGGCGTAAAATATTCGGCGTTGAAAGCTCCACGGCGCGCCATCATCAGAATCACCAGCATCAGCGATACGCCGACGATCATGTGCAAAGCGTGGAAGCCGGTCATGAAAAAGTAAAAGCAAAACAGGATCTGCGCATTATGGGCGTACTGCGGCTGACCATCATAATTCGGGTCCCAATTCCAGTAGGGAACCATGTGTTCAACCCAATGCGCGTGATACTCGATGGCCTTGACGCCCAGGAAAGCCAGTCCGAATATCATCGTCAGCACCAGAAGTATTTGCAGGTTTTTTTGCTGCCCCAGGCGCGCGGCTCGCACCGCCAGCGCCATGGTCAAGCTGCTGACAATCAGCACAGCCGTGTTCAAACCGCCCCAGAAGGCATCCATGTGCTTGCTGGTGCTGGCGAATGCTTCCGGATACATCGAGCGATAAACGGTGTATGCGCCGAACATCCCGCCGAAGAACATGATTTCGGTGAGCAGGAATACCCACATCCCAAGCGTGGCGGAATCGAACTGCTGCGCCATTGTGTCGAAGTGATGGCGGAGGTTCGGATTGTGCTCCGCGTGCTCCGCTACCACGCCGTGCGAATCAGCCAACTTCCACCTCCTGCTTGTGGGAATAGGCGTAAGCCTCTTCGGTCACGATCGGCGTCTTATCGAAATTGAAGGTCGGCGGCGGCGAGGTCGTCTCCCACTCCAGACCCTTCGCGCCCCACGGATTGCTGGTAGCTTTTGGACCGTGGCGCATCGACCAGAGGAAATAAATGAGCGGGATCAAATAGCCCAGACCTAAGATGGATGCGCCCGCGGTCGACATCACATTGAGCACTTGAAATTCCGGAGCGTAGGCATGATAGCGGCGCGGCTGGCCCAGGTAGCCGAGTATGAATTGCGGGAAGAAGGTCAGGTTGAACCCCGCGAACACCAGCAGGGCGGCGAACTTCGCCCAGCCTTCCGGATACAGCCGCCCACTTATTTTCGGCCACCAGAAATGGAGTCCTCCCATGTACGCCATAACCATTCCCCCGACCATGACGTAATGGAAATGCGCCACCACGAAATAAGTATCGGTGACGTGAACATCCACCGCCAGCGTCGCCAGGAACAGTCCGGTCAAGCCGCCAATGGTGAACAGGCCGATGAATCCGAACGCATATAGCATCGGCGTGTCGTACACAATCGATCCGCGGAACATGGTGGCGGTCCAGTTGAAGACCTTGATCGCCGAAGGAACCGCAACCAGGAAGCTAAGCAGCGAGAAGTACAGGCTGGCGTACATCGACATGCCGGTGACGAACATGTGGTGGCCCCAAACCAGGAAACCGATTATCGCGATTCCGATGCTGGAGCCGGCGATGAAGCTGTAGCCAAAAACCGATTTTCGAGAGAAGCAGGTCACCAGTTCGCTGATCACGCCCATGCCCGGCAGGATCATGATGTACACGGCCGGATGCGAATAGAACCAGAACATGTGCTGGAACAGGATGGGGTCGCCGCCGATGGCCGGGTCGAAGATGCCGATGCGGAAGGCGCGTTCCAGACCAACCAGCGCGAGTGTGATGGCGACTACCGGAGTGCCCAGAACCTGGATCAATGCCGTGGCGTAGTTCGCCCACACAAACAGCGGCAATCGTCCCCAGGTCATTCCTGGGGCGCGCATTTTGTGAATGGTGACGATGAAGTTGAGTCCCGTGAGAATGGAGGAGAAGCCGGCCACGAAAACGCCGCTCGCGGCCGTGATCACGAAGGTGTTCGAATAACTGCTGCTGAACGGTGTGTAGAAAGTCCAACCGGTATCGACGCCGCCCAGGACCACCGCAGCCAGCGTGAACACGGCGCCGACGATGTAGATGTACCAGCTCAACAGGTTTATTCGCGGAAAGGCCAAGTCTTTAGCGCCGATCATCATGGGCACGAGAAAGTTTCCAAGTGTCGCCGGAATAGACGGCACCAGGAAGAAAAACACCATGACGATGCCGTGCATGCTGAAGAACTTGTTGTAGGTATCGGAGTTGACCAGGTCGCCTTGCGGGGTCAGCAGCTCCAGCCGGATCAGCACCGCGAAAATCCCGCCGACGAAAAACATCAGCGTGATGGAGATCAGGTAAAGTATGGCGATGCGTTTGTGGTCGGTCGTCAGCAGCCAGGACTTCCAGCCATACTCCGCGTTCAAATAATTGGGACGCTCTACAGTCTGTGGATCTTGTATCGCAGTACTCATTTTTTACCGCCAGTTGGTTGGGTTCGCTTGGCCGGGGGTCTCGGGCCGCCCCCGGTAGTTGCCGCTCCCGCGGCTCCCGGGGCCGTTGTGCCCGGCGCGCTGGTGATGGCAAGGGATTTAATATAAACGATCAACTGCAGCAACCCTTCCTCGCTGATCTGGCCCTGGAAAGTGGGCATTACGTCCGGCTTGAAGCCGGCAACTATTTTTGCGTTGGGATTCAAAATCGATTCGCGGATATAAGCATCGTCGGCCAGCACGGTTTTGCCGTCCTGCAATTGCACATGCGAGCCATACACGCCGCGCATGATGGGGCAGCGTCCTTGTTGATCCAGCAGATGGCAGGTAGAGCATCCCAGTTGCTGGAAAAGCCGTTCGCCCTGCTGCACCATGGTGCCTTCCGAGCCTCCGCCGGTCAACCAATTCTCGTAGTCCGGCTCGCTCATCACGGTAACCCACCCGACCATGCCGGAATGCTCCGTTCCGCAATATTCGGCGCAGAACAGGTGATAGCGGCCGGGCTTGGTGGCCGTGAACCACATAGTGTCGTAGCGGCCGGGAACCACGTCGTGCTTCACGCGGAAGGCCGGGATAAAGAAACTGTGGATGACGTCTTCCGATGCCAGCGTCAGCCTTACCGGCTTGCCCACGGGCACGTGCAGCTCGTTAATTTCGCGTTGCCCTTCCGGATATTGAATCTTCCACATCCACTGCTTGCCGACGACGTAGATGTCCATTGCGCCCGGCGGCGGGCTGGCGCTCTCGAAGAATATCTGCGCGCCCCACCAGAAGAACGACAACATGATGATGAATGGAACCACCGACCAGAATATCTCCAGCTTCAACGAGCCATGAATCGGGGCTGGAATTTCGTCCGGAGAACGGCGCCGGTATTTGATGGCAAAAATGAAGACGGCGGAGAAGATCAGCACGGTCATGATGGTGCTGACGGCGATCAAATAGAAATACAAGTAGTCGATGCTGTTGGCGATCGTGGAAGCCGACTCGGGGAAAAGTGGCATCTTAGGCGGACCTCCCGGCGGCGGAATGCACCCTTTGGCGATCGCGGCGGATCAGCATGAACAGAAGCGTTCCCAAGCCGATGATCGTTGCCGTACCTAGCGTCCGGATAACATTCATGATCACGAACCCATATTTTCCGGTCATGGGATCGTAGTGGAAACAGAAGAGCATGATGGCGTCGACCGGCGTTCCGATCTTATGCCGAGATGCTTCCACCAGTCCGAGCCGAAAATCCCGCGGCTTATACTCAATGCCATAAAAGTAACGCGAGAGTTTGCCTTCGGGCGTCAGGACCATGATGCCGCTGGCGTGGGCGAATTGTTTCGAGATGGGATCGTACTTGTAGTGGAATCCCACGGAGTCGGCCAGTTTCTTGACGTTGTCTTCCGTGCCAACCAAAAAATGCCAGCCTTCAGCCGCGCCTTTGCGCTGATACTTCTCGACGTAGTTCGACTTCTTCGCTCCGGCGAGCTGCCACGTGTCCCGTGGATTGAAACTGACGGTGACCACTTCGTAGTCTTTGCCGACATCCAGCGAAATGCCTTCCATGCTGTGGGTGAGTCCGTTCAGAACCATGTCGCAAAGCATGGGGCACTCGTAGTAAACCAGCGCCAGCACGACGGGCTTCTGTCGAAAATACTGGCCCAGGCGAACGGCCTGGCCGGTTTCGTTCTTGAGGATCAGTTCCAGCGGCACTTGGCCGTTGAGATTCTGATCTATTCCAACTCCGCGAACCATTGCAGGCAGGCCAAACTGCTGCGCCGAGGCGGTCCCGCAGAGGAGCCCGAAGACCACAGCAATCGTAGGGCAGGTTGGTAACCTGCCGCCGATTGTAAATCGGCCAGTCGCGGGG
>CATPCJ010000395.1 GCA_955652915.1 uncultured Bryobacteraceae bacterium | reverse complement strand
TGTTTCACTGCAGCAATATTATCAGACTTTCCAAAAACAGGTAGTGGGTCAGGTTGAGCTGCGCGGGGTGTTTCGAGGTTTGGGATGGTTGTGCTTGCACACGCTGCGGGATACTTGTTGCATGGTACGCCCGTCGTTATATTTCCTGATTTCGACCGTTTGTATTGGCACGTCGGTTCGCGCACAACCGGCGGTGACGCCCGGAAAGGACATCTCAAATGTCCTCCTGAGACAGTTCGAGAGCTGCGACCTGATTGGCCTCGGCGAACTTCATGGCTCTCGCTCGGACCAGGAAATCCGCCTCGAACTGATCCGTCAGAAAGACTTTGCGCGGAACGTCGGCATCGTTGTGGTCGAGGGATTGAACTCCCTGTTTCAGGCGGAACTGGACCGGTACATCAGCGGGGCAGAGGTGCCAACGGAAAGAATTCAGAGGGTCTGGCGCGACAGCACTCAGGTCTTCGCTGACCCTGTCATGCTGACCGCATCCGCCCAACTCCTGTCTGACGTCCGCTCGCTGAACCTGAGTGCACGGACTGGTCCAAAGATTCGCGTCATCGCCGCCGACCCGCCAATCGATTGGACGCAAGTGCAATCTCGCGAAGAGTTCCTTCCCTTCCTGCGCAACCGGGTTGATTTTGGTGCTGACGTGATCGGCCGCGAGGTACTGCGGAAGCAAAAGAAGGCATTGCTCATTTTTGGTGTGGGCCAACTCACGCGAAACCAACAAATGAAAACGCCGCAGGGCTTCGTTGCATTGACCCCCACCGTTAGCTGGTTGATCGACAAGACGTTCCCTGGCCGGCTCTACGTGGTAGCGCCGATTCGCGGCGCCGAATACCCGAGCAGTCGTAAGTTGGAGGGATTAATCGCAGAAACGAAGCTTCCAGTGCTCTTACGTCTGAGGGGAACTTCTTTTGCGGCACTGGAACCGAACGAGTTTATCCCTGCCCACTCCTCGCTTCTTCTAGGAGCGCCCGCGCCGCCCTTTCCTGCCTTCAGGGACGGAGTAGGAATCGCGGAGGTGGCGGACGCATGCATCTATCGTGGACGATCCCCCGATCGGATGGTGGAACCGGATGCCATTTACACGTCCGACAAAGCGTTCGTCGCGGAGATCGAGCGGCGAACGCGTATTGCGATGCCGCCGAGGCGGTAATTTTTCAAACTGACCCACTACCAGCGGAAGGGGTTCTGCTACCCTGGAAGTAGAGGTCAAGCAATCTTGCGGCTGGTTGTCCCAGCGCGTACACAGGTAATCCCACAAGCGGACAGATCCTTGGCTCTGTGCCCCGCTGAAAGCGATTTCGGCCCTTATTTTTCAGTAGCATTGGTATTGGCAGAGTACTTGCCAATCAGTATCGGGAGAAACCCCCATGGATGTCCCACGCGGTAAAGAAGTAGCTCGCAAAAAGCTGATACGCCGGATTGTCGTGATTGCAGTTATAGTCGCGGCGATCCCATTAATTACTTGGGGCCTCTCCCGGCTAAGACCCGCGGCGCCTTCGGTGGACCGGGCCACGGTCTGGATCGACGCCGTTAAGCGTGGCCCTATGCTGCGCGAGGTTCGCGGATTGGGAACCCTGGTGGTGGAAGAGTTCGTTTGGATTCCCGCGCAGTTCGACGCGCGCGTGGAAAAAATCAATTTTCTTCCCGGCGCGAAAGTTCATCCCAATGATGTGGTGATGATTCTGAAACAGCCGCAGATGGAACTGGACGCGTCCGATCTGGAAGCGCAGGTCAAGCAGGCGCAGGCTCAGTACGACAACCTTCGAGTGCAGTTGCAATCGTCGCAACTGACCCAGGAAGCCACCACCCAGCAGGTGAAGTCCGACATGGAGCAGGCCGAGTTGCAGGCGGATCGCGATCGCCAGTTAAATAAGCTGGACCTGAAGTCGGACGTGGACACCAAGGTCTCTCAAGCCAAGTCGGACGAGCTGAAGGGCCGCTACACTATTTCCAAGAAACAGTTGGATATCAGCGGCGAGTCCATCAAGGCCCAGTTGGACGCCCAGAAGGTGCTGATTGAAAATTTGCAGGCGAAAGTGAAACTCAAGAAGGAACAGGTGGAGCAGTTGACCATCCGCGCTGGAGTTGAGGGCGTCGTCACGCAACTGGGAACCGCCACCACGCCGCTGGAAGCCGGCATGCGCGTAGCGCCGGGGACGATTCTTGCAAAAATCGCGCAGCCTACGCGGCTGAAAGCTACGCTGAAGATTCCGGAAACGCAGGTGAAGGATGTGGCACTCGGCCAGGTGGCGGACATCGATACCAGAAACGGTCACATTGCGGGACACGTCACCCGTATCGATCCGGCGTCGACGAATGGGACCGTGGACGTGGACGTGAAATTGGAAGGCGAAGCGCCTGGCATGCGTCCCGATCTGAGCGTCGACGGGCAAATTACCCTGGAGCGCCTGGCGGATGTAGTCTTCGTTGGCCGCCCTGTAATCGGGCAGCCCGGAGCCAAGATAACGTTGTTCAAACTGGACGCGGATGGAAAAGAAGCGCAGCGCGTTCCGGTGTCGCTGGGACGAACTTCGGTGAACACGATTGAAGTCGTGGATGGCTTAAAGGTTGGCGATCAGGTAATATTGTCTGATATGTCGACCTGGGATGCGCACAACCGCATCCGCTTGAACTAAGAGATCGGAAGAGGGATATTCATGGCAAACGACCCAAATGCATTGATCAGTCTGGATGGCGTGACGAAGGTGTTTGTCACCGACGAAGTGGAGACGCATGCGCTGGCCGGCATCCATCTGCACATTAAGAAGGGTGAGTACCTGTCGATCGCGGGACCATCGGGCTGCGGCAAATCCACTTTGCTCGCCATTTTGGGCTTGCTCGATTCGCCCAGCGACGGATCGTACATCCTGAATGGAAAAGCCGTGCAGGGGCTGAAGCTCTCTGAACGCGCCCGCATCCGCAACCGCGAAATCGGGTTCATTTTCCAGGCGTTCAACCTGATCGGCGATCTCACCGTATACGAGAACGTCGAGCTGCCGCTTACCTACCGCGGCATGCCGTCGGCCGAGCGCAAAAAGCGCGTGCACGATGCCTTGGAGCGCGTGGGCATGGGGCATCGCATCAAGCACTATCCCTCCCAGCTCTCCGGAGGTCAGCAGCAGCGCGTTGCCGTGGCGCGGGCCTTGGGCGGCGATCCGTCCATCCTGCTGGCGGACGAGCCGACCGGTAACCTGGACTCCACCAACGGCGAAGCTGTGATGGAATTGCTGCGCGAATTGCATCGCGGCGGCGCAACCATTTGCATGGTAACCCACGATCCCCGCTACGCGCGTTATGCGGATCGCACCATCCGCTTGTTCGACGGAAGGATTGTGGAAGAGACTGTGGGGCTGGGTGGACAAGGAGTAGGTGATGTTTCGCAGACACATTGATTTCCTGGCTGTCTTCTTCCTGGTGATCGTAATGGGGGCGTTCTCGAAAGCGTCTTCCATGCGGCCGCCGGATGTGGGTGTCATTCGCGCGCAAAACGCGCTGAACGCCGAATCCTGTCCATTGTCGCGGGCGCTCGCGCATCTTGAAGATATTCTGAATCCGTAAAATAGCAGCCCCCTGATTGGTCTTCAGAGGTTAGGCTCCTCCAATCGCCGGGAAAGGTGCGTTCGCATGTTTCAGGATCTTCGATTTGCTCTTCGGACCTGGTGGAAATCGCCCACCTTCGCCGCGCTCGCTATTCTAGCTCTCGCGCTCGGCATCGGCGTCAACTCGGCAATCTTCAGCATGTTGAATGCAGTAGTGCTGCAGCCGTTGCCATATGCGCACGCCGACCGTTTGTGCGTAATCTACAACACTCGGCCGGGCTTCGTGGGCTACGGCTTCGTCTCCGATCCCGATTTCCTCCGGCTCCAAAAGCAAACGGCCTTTGAACACATCGCCGCGTTTAGTGGCGGGCTGACCAGCCTGACAGGCGCCGGAGAACCAACGCCGATTACCGGTCAGATGGTAACCGACGATTTCTTTTCCGTCTTAGGCGTGAATGCTTCGCTCGGCCGCACTTTTATTTCGGAAGATCTGAAAGAGAACGCCAAAGTTGTCGTGCTCAGCGATAAGTTGTGGCGGTCGCATTTTGCGAGCGACCGCTCCATCATCGGAAAGGCAGTCCAGGTAAACGGAATGCCGCACACCGTCATTGGTGTCACCCCGCCCGGGTTCGCTTTTCCCGCCCAGGCCGGCTTATGGGCTCGGCTCGACCTTATTCAGAAGCCCGGCATCCTGTGGTCGCGGCGGGTTATCGGACGGTTGCAGCCCGGCGTTTCGATGGCGGCGGCGCGCGCGCAAACGGCGGCGGTGATAGAGCGTTCCAACTCACAAGCCAAGCGGCCGGTGAAGGGTCTTACCGGCGGTGTGGCATCGTTGCAGGACTTACTGGTGGGGGAGGTCCGGCCGTCGCTGTGGATTCTCTTGGGCGCTGTGAATTTCATCCTGCTGATCGCGTGCGCGAATGTTGCAAACTTGCTTCTGGCACGCGGGGCGGGCCGCCGCCAGGAAATAGCCGTGCGGGCATCCCTGGGAGCCAGCCAGTCGCGATTGGTCCGGCAATTGCTGACTGAAAGCGCGCTGTTAGCTTTACTGGGCGGCGCATTCGGACTCCTGATAGCTTCGTGGACGCTACCGGTACTGGTTGCGCTGGTTCCCGAGGGAATGATTCCGCGGCTGAATGAGGTCAAGGTCGACGGACCGGTGTTCGCATTTACCTTGATCCTTTCACTCGCTACCAGTTTACTTTTCGGACTGGCTCCCTCGCTCCAAATGTCGAAATCGCATTTGATGGAGTTCCTAAAGAAAGGCGATGGCAGACTGACCAGCGGCCAGGGCCTTCGCGGCGTGCTGGTGGTTTCGGAAATTGCCTTGTCCCTCATATTGCTGATTGGGGCCGGCCTGACGATCAAGAGCTTTGTGCGTTTGCGCTCCGTGAATCCTGGATTCAATCCGGAGAGTGTCTTAGCGATGACGGCCGATCTGCCCATGGATACTCAGCAAAGCCCGCGGCAGCTTAACGCCTACCATCAGGAAGTTCTCTCGAAGATGGCTTCATTACCGGGCGTGATCTCGGCGGGCGCGATCAACTGGCTGCCTTTTGACATGCCGCTTATCAGGGGCGATTATTACGCCGAGGGTAACCGGGCCCACTTCAGTGTCACCAAGTCCGGGGTGACAACCGATTATTTCCGTGCCATGAACATTCCGCTATTACGCGGGCGGACCTTCGAGCCGCGCGATGCCGAAAACTCCACACCGGTGGCGGTGATCGGTAAATCGGTGGCCAGAAGCAGTTGGGGCGATGAAGATCCTATCGGCAAACGGATAACCCTGGAAGATAATCCCAAACCACAAGAGTGGCTCACTGTCGTCGGCGTAGTCGACGACGTCAAACAGCGGGAGCTGGCGGAAAAGGCGCCGCTGCCAATCGTGTACCAGCCGCTGTCGCAAGTTTCGCGAGCCGGCTTTCTTGTCCACGTAGCGTATGTGGTGCGTGCAACGGGCAATCCGTCGCTCTTGGCGGGCATGATGAGGACGCGCTTCCGCGAAGTGAATCGTGACCAACCCATCCAATTGATCGCGCCACTGGAAGATCTGATCTCCGCCACCACGGCGCGGCCGCGCTTTTATTCCCGGATGCTCGGATCGTTTTCGGCACTTGCTCTCTTGCTTGCCAGCCTCGGCATCTACGGAGTGATGGCCTATTCCGTGGTGCAACGGACCCGCGAGATCGGGATCCGCGTTACGCTTGGTGCTCAACCCGCGGACATTTTGCGCTCAGTCATGTCCAGAAGCGCCGTACTGGTTTCCATAGGAGTAGCGATCGGCATCGCGGGGGCGTTCGCGGCGACTCGAGTGCTGAAGACGCTGCTCTTCGAGGTGACTCCCACGGATCTGGCGACCTACGCGAGTGTTTCGGCGCTATTGTTTTTTGTCGCGCTACTCGCCAGCTACGTCCCGGCCCGCCGGGCGACAACTGTGGATCCAATGGTCGCCTTACGCTACGAATGATGTTCTAAGAGTGGCGCTGAGAGACCCGAACGTAAGAGGATAGAGTATCTATGAGTTCACCGATGATCGTTCTACGGAACGTCGAGAAGTATTTTGAGCACGGGCGGACCAAGACTTTTGTCCTGCGCCGCATCAATGCCGAGATCAAGGAAGGCGAGTTCGTCTCCATCATGGGACCATCGGGCGCGGGAAAATCCACGCTGCTGCACTTACTCGGAATGCACGACAGCGCCTGGACCGGCGAGTATTACCTGCTGGACCACGCCATCCACAAGATCAACAAGAAAGACCGGATGGAGATTTACAAGAAGTATTTCGGCTTCGTGTTTCAGAGCTATCATCTGCTGGATTCGCTGACGGTATACGAAAATCTCGACATTCCGCTCTCCTACCGCAACATCAAAAAGGGCGAGCGCGACAGCATCGTCTGCGATGTTCTGGACCGTTTTCAGATCGTAGGGAAAAAGGACCTCTATCCGAACCAGCTCTCCGGCGGCCAACAGCAACTGGTGGCCATCGCCCGCGCCATCGTGGCCACTCCGAAGGTTATCCTGGCCGACGAACCCACCGGCAACCTGCATTCGAATCAGGGAAAAGAGATCATGGAACTCTTCAAGAAACTGAACGAAGGGGGCACCACGATCATCCAGGTAACGCACAACGAGCGGAACGCTGAGTACGGGAACCGGGTGATTAATATCGCGGATGGGTGGATCAGCGATTAGGTCTTAGACGTTCGCGAACGTTACGCGATGCCGCTCAATTCGTGGCTTCGGTTTTCGTAATTCTTGGCGTAATACGATTGGTACTCGCCGGACTTGACGTGCTGCACCCACTCCGGATTCGATCGGTACCAGTCGACCGTTGCCTTCAGACCCGTTTCGAAATCCATCAGTGGCGACCAGCCGGTTTCCTTGGTCAGTTTTTCGCTGGAGAGCGCGTAGCGGCGATCGTGCCCCGGGCGATCGGTTACGGTTTTGATCAAACTGGATGGCTTGCCGGTAAAGGCCAGGATGCGGTCGATTACTTCCTTATTGGGAAGCGAGCGATTGCCGCCGATGTTGTAAATCTCGCCGTCGCGGCCCTTTTCGAGGATGCGCAACAGGGCGCGGCAATGGTCCTCCACATACAGCCAGTCGCGTACTTGCATGCCGTCGCCATAAACCGGCAGCGGCTTGTCGTCCAACGCGTTGGTGATCATCAGCGGGATCAATTTTTCCGGAAACTGGTAAGGGCCGTAGTTGTTGGATGCGCGCGTCACCATAGCAGGGAGCTTGTAGGTCTTGAAATATCCGAGCACGAGCAAATCGGATCCGGCCTTTGCCGCCGAGTAGGGACTGCTGGGCTGCAAGGGGAAATTCTCGTCCGCTTCCAGCGGAGCTTCCAGACTACCGTAGACCTCATCGGTGGAAACATGAATGAACCGGTCCACCCGATTGGCTCGCATGGCTTCCAGCAGGTTGAAGGTGCCGCGCAGGTTGGTTTCGAACACGGGCTGCGGTGAAAAAATGCTGCGGTCGACGTGCGATTCGGCGGCGAAGTGGATCACTGCATCGGCCTTCGCCTCGTCAAAGATGCGGCGCAATCCTTCCAGGCCGCAGAGATCTTCTTTGATGAAACGGTAGCGCGGATGATCCGCCACCGAAGCCAGGTTCTCCAGGTTGCCCGCGTAGGTCAGCGCGTCCACATTGACGATTTCAAGAGATGGATTCTGGAGGGCCAGGCGGACGAAGCAAGACCCGATGAATCCGGCGCCGCCAGTAACTAGGATTTTCATTTCAGCTCTTATTGTACGTCGAGAGGTGTCTGCCGCCCGCGCGCGGCTAGCCGTCTGCGCGTCACTCGCCAGACCAGAATGGAGCTGACCCAATAGTTCCACACGGAGCCTAGAATAATCCCGGCGCCTCCGGCCATGTACCAACTTATTTGTTGATCCCGCAGAAACTCGGCGGTCTTGAGATTTATCCGCAGCCCTATTGAACATGCCAGATAGAACAGCGCCAGCCCGAACCACATGTCCGCGCCCCGTAAGCGGAAGGTGCGGAACGTAAGGCGGTTGTTCAGCACAAAATTGACGGTCATCGCGATCACACTCGCGATGGCTTGACCCTGCAAGAATGGCATCCCCGCGATTACCAGAAGGAGGCGCAGAATCAGCAGGTGCACCAGGACACCGCCGGCTCCAATCAGTCCGAAAACCAGGTAGCTGGTGGGAATCCAATTGCCAGTGATCTTGTCGAGAATGAGCTCGAGATATTCCAGACCCGTGAGAAAATCCAATTTGCTCTCGCCCCGCTCGCGGGGGCGAAACGTATAACCCACCTCGCCCACTTTCACCGGCCTCCGCGAAGTGGCCAGCATATCCAGCAAGATCTTGAACCCGGTCAAACTCAGGGACCGCACAACTTCTTCGAGAAAGCGCCGATCCACGACGAAGAAGCCGCTCATGAGATCTGAAACATCCGCGCGGGTAACGAGCCTTCCGACTTTTTTGCCGAACCGGCTCAGCGCTACTCGCTGACCCGGAAGCGTTCCCATGCTGCCGCCCCCGGCGTTCCTGCTGCCGATGACGACGTCCAGTTTTTCGTCCTTCAACTTTGCCAGCATGGCCGGCAAAATTCGTTCGTCATGCTGTAGATCGCTATCCATGACAGCCAGATATGCGGCGCTCGAAGCCATCATTCCCTCGACACAGGCCGACGCCAGACCGCGCCGATTGATGCGTTGGATCACCCGAATCCGTGAATCGTGCCGGGCAAAATGACGAGCCGCGGCTGCCGTTCCATCGCTGGAATCGTCATCGACTATGACGACTTCATAATCCAGGCCTTCGAGAGCCTGCTGCAACGCAGACAAAACCGGGCCGATATTCTCGCGCTCGTTATAGGTGGGCAAAACAATCGCAAGCTCGGGCATTCGGCGTCAGAACATTACATAGATCGATTCGGGGATGTCCTCTTCGAGCGCGCCCGCCGGCGGATGACGCAGACCCAAAGCTATCAATTTCCTGAGCACAGGGCGAAGCGCTTCCGTGGCCGGGCCGGGCTGCCAATACCGCAGCATGGCGTCCACAAATTTATCCGGATCGGGTTCAGCGCTGTCAAGCTCCACGGGAATTTCGAAAACATCCTTGGCTGAAGTCGGCTGCTGGTATTGAGTCCAGGTGCTCGGAATTCTTCGGAAAGCCAGATCGACCAGTACGGCGGACTTGGCCTGTAATTCCCTGGAGAGCGGCAGAAATTCGTTCGCGTAAATTCGCTGCAGGTCGCGAATCAGCGAATCGGCTTCCTTGGCGGTTTCCACCTGCGTGACATCTTCACTCTCCAGACCTTCGCCTTTGCCTTCCGGCCACTCCGGCTGATCGTCTTTCACAAGAATGTGATTTCCGAGCGCGAGCACGTTCATTTCCGTCCGCATAAAGCAACGATAGGCGTCAAACGGAGTGCAGACGATCGGTTCCCCGCGAACATTGAACGAGGTGTTGACGATCACCCCGCATCCGGTCAATTCCTCGAACTTGTGAATCAAATCATAATAGACCGGATTGTCTTCGCGGACCACGGTTTGGATTCGAGCGGAATAATCCACGTGAGTGATCGCGGGCAAATCGCTGCGAAGCTGCCGCACCACCGGCAGCATGTCTTCGCCTTCCATCGGCTCTACCGGTTTGCGCCGGGCCGTTTGAACCGGCGCCACGATGAGCATATACGGGCTTTCGCGGTCGAGCTCAAAATAATCCTGCACGCGCTCGGCGAGGACAGAGGGGGCGAAGGGGCGAAACGATTCACGGTATTTGATGCGCAGGTTCAGCTCGGCCTGCATTTCCGAATTGCGCGCATCGGCCAGGATGGAGCGGGAGCCGAGAGCCCGAGGTCCGTATTCCAGCCGCCCCGAGAAGTTGCCGACGATTCTTCCATCCATGAGGCATTGAGCGACGAAAGCCGCGCGTTCCTCGGCGGTAACTTTTCGATAGGGGTAACCGAAGGTATCCAGAAACGAACCGATTTCGTCGTCGGAGAAGGACGGTCCCCAGCACGAAGCACCCTGGGCCGGACGATGGCCAAACACCCGCTCCTGGCCGAAATAAGTATGGTGAACATCCAGCGCGGCGCCCAGGGCACAGCCGGAATCTCCGGCCGCCGGCTGAATCCAAATATCCTGAAACGGCCCCTCGCGCAAGAGCCGGCCGTTGGCGACGCAATTCAGCGCCACGCCGCCAGCCAGACAAAGCCGCAGCTCGCCCGTGAGCTTGTGGGCATGCCGTCCCATGCGCAAAATCGCTTCTTCCGTTATGCTCTGAATGGAAGCGGCCAAGTCCATTTCGCGGCGGGTGATGCGCGATTCGGGTTTACGGGCGGGACCACCAAAAAGCTCCGCGATTTTCTCGTCGATCATCGAACGTTGATGCAGAAAACCGAAGTGCTCCAGGTTCAGCTCCACGGAACCGTCGTCCTTCAGGTCCACCAGACGATCCAGAATCTGCTTCACGTAAATGGGTTTCCCATAGGGCGCTAAACCCATCATCTTGTACTCGCCCGAGTTCACCTTGAAGCCCGTGAATTGGGTGATCGCGGAATAGAGCAGCCCCAGCGAGTGAGGAAAGCGCATCTCCCGCAGCAGATCGACATTGTTTCCGCGCCCCACTCCAATCGACGCCGTGGCCCATTCGCCCACGCCATCCACCGTGAGAATGGCGGCTCTTTCGAAGGGAGAAGGATAAAAGGCGCTGGCGGCGTGCGAACGATGGTGAATCTCCTGCAGCACCGGGCCATCGTATTTCAGATACTCACGAATGAGTTGGGGCAGGTGCAGTTTGTAACGCAGCCAGGACGGCATGTAGCGCGTCCAGTTGTCCTCGCCCTTGGCGCCGACGGCCAATTGCGAGTGCATCAGCCGCTCAAACGTCATGGAGGTGTTGTCATAATAGACGACGGCACTGAGATCGCCGGGGTTGACTCCGCCCTCTTCCAGACAATAGTTCACGGCCTGATAGGGGAAACGGCGGTCGTTTTTTACGCGGGTGAAGCGCTCTTCTTCGGCGGCAGCCAGAATGCGTCCATCCTTAATCAGGCACGCCGCGGAATTGTGATACATGCACGAGAGACCCAGTACGTAAATAGGACGCACAGCGGCTTTGACGCTGCCATTGTTGACGCTTTGCGGAACTATCGTAGAATTGGGCGGAGAATTGGGCAACAGCTTGCTCTGCTGGATTTTTTCAGCCATCATCCGCGCGACCTTCTCGTTCCCGAAGGGCGTGAAGTGGCCGCCGACCTTAAAACTCAGTTGCTGCCGGGTCTCCCATGGCAGTTGGACCAGCGGCGTGCTCGCGTCCAGCACGTACACGCCTTGCCGGCGATTCTCGAGCGTCTGAAAGAACGGCTGATAGACCGGCTCCAGCCCGTGGAGATAAAACTCCCAAGTGGGTATCGGGACAATCAGCACGGGCCGGGGCGCTGCTTCGCGCACAAACTCCTGCAGGATCGCCTTCATGAGCAGCCATCCCGGGCTGTCCTGGGACTTGAAATCCGGATAAGGCTGCGCGCCGCTCAGCCGAAACATTTCGGACTTGACGCGCCCAAGGTCTTTTCGGATCCAACGGCGCGCGCCCTCCAGTTGCGGGTTCTCTCGATACCATTGCAACAGCGATTCCCTGATTCCCGAAAGTTTTGCTGAGCCATCCGATGTCTCAGGATTTACAGACCCCACCTCGGGCCGTTCCTTCGGGACCGGGACGCCATGCAGAACCAACTGGCCGTTTTCCAACTGAAAATAAGGTTTGGGGACCAGGACCTTACGCCTGCTGACGCGGTCGATCGATTCGCGGTGGCTCAACTGTATCCGGCGCATGCTATCGATCTGGACACAGATAACGATCAGGTCGGCTTCGACACTTCGCGCGAATTCGCGGAAGATTAACAGGTGCTGATCCGTACCGGTTCCGGAAACTCCGTAGTTGAACACTTCCGCATTCAGCAGGCGGGCGAGTTGATCGGAAAAGCGGTCCGGATTGGCGCAGTTGTCGCCGGCGGTATAGGAGTCGCCAAACATCAATATCCGCGGCACACCCTTGCGCGCCGGGGCAAAATCGAAATCGGACCTGAACCCGGTTGAGTTTGTGACAACCTGATATCCGCCCCGCTCATTGGGGAGGCGAGCGCGCAGATTCGGCACGTAGAGATGTCCGACCTGGGGATGATGCCGGATCAGCATCCGGTGAGTCGATTGCTGGAGTAAGAACATTGTTTCTTGGGCGCGGGGAGCACGCGCATCTTTATGATACTGAGTCGGGTGTGGGGGACGCATTTTGTGGGGAGGTAAATCTGTGTTCATGGTTGGGTCCGGATTAGCGGGGCGCTGCCGACGACGAACAG
>CATPCJ010000394.1 GCA_955652915.1 uncultured Bryobacteraceae bacterium | reverse complement strand
CCTAGCGGTAGCACGGATATTACATGCGGATTCGGGTCACCCAGTGCAGTCGGTTTCCTGTCCAGCTCCGTTACATTCACCGTCTATATCAAGTAACGCTGGCCCTATGAGAAGTAAGATGTCTAAGATCGTGTCGTGCGTCCTCCTGTTTGCCTCCAGCCTGGCAGCAGCAGACTCCCAGTCGCCCTCATTCCTGCGGCCGCAGTACATTCCCATCGGCCCGGGTGCCGAGTTAAGAATGTAAAATTCTATTGCCACGGAACCTGAACTCCTGCACAGGCATCACAGACTATGTACCCGCTCCGCCGAAAGACTTATGACTCGTGTACTCATCGCGATCCTAGTACTGGCAGCAGCCGCCGGCGCGCAGCCAAACCGCATTGACCGCGTTGTCAACAATCGTCAGCGCCATACCTTGGCCGGTCATGTCCATCCCCAAGCTCGAATCGAAAATGACCAAGGGCGCGTCCTTCCTTCGCGTACAATTTCCTACGTTACTCTCGCGTTAGCGCAATCACCCAGCCAGCAATCGGAACTGGATCAGCTTTTGATTGACCAGCAAACGCCGGATTCTCCGAATTTTCATCGCTGGCTGACACCGGAAGATTTCGCCCAACGCTTCGGCGTAAGCGAAGACGATTTGAATAAAATTCGCGCATGGCTCGAAGCAGAAGGTCTCTCGATTGCGGCCGTAGCGCGCGGCCGGAATTGGATCGCGGTCAACGGCACGGCGGCGCAACTGGAGAGCGCCCTTCAAACCGAATTCCATACATATCTGGTAAACGGCCAGTCCCACTTTGCCAACGCCGTTGAGCCCTCCGTGCCCGCCGCATTTGCCGGCCTCGTGCGATCCATCCGCGGGTTGAACGATTTCCGGGCCAAACCCGCCAAGCGCGCTGCCCGCAATTTGGTTCCGGACTTCACTTCCAGCCGTGGCAACCACTATCTGGCGCCCGACGATCTGGCCAACATCTATAACATGACGTCGCTATACAAAGCGGGTATTGATGGGTCGGGACAATCGCTGGTCATCGCCGGACAGACGCAGATCCACCTATCCGACATTCAACTATTTCGCAGCACCTTTAATCTTCCGGCCCTCGATCCTAAACTCATTCTGGTTCCAAATTCCGCAGACCCCGGCATCAGCGCCAACGATTTGGATGAAGCTCATTTGGATATCGAATGGTCCGGCGCGGTCGCTAGAAACGCCAACATTATTTATGTCTATTCCGACGACGTGATGCGATCCGTGCAATACGCCATCGACCAGAATCTTGCGCCGGTAGTCAGCACCAGCTATGGCCTGTGCGAGCTCGAGACGCCTGTTTCGGACGCGTTGACGTTTCGATCCTGGGCGAAACAAGGCAACGTGCTGGGCATCACCTGGTTCTCGGCTTCGGGCGACAGCGGCGGCGCCGATTGTAATGACATCCAGAATAGCGGGTATTCCGTCGATGCCCCGGCCAGTATTCCCGAGGTGACCGGAGTCGGCGGTACCGCGTTTCAAGAAGGCAGCGGCGCCTATTGGAATGCGGCGAATAATTCAAATGGCGCGTCGGTACTTTCCTACATTCCCGAGGGGGCCTGGAATGATAGTGCCATCGACGGCCAGCCATCGGCCACCGGTGGTGGCGCCAGCGCATTCTTCGCGCAACCTTCCTGGCAAACCGGCCCCGGAGTTCCTAATGACAACGCCCGCCATGTGCCGGATATCTCGCTGACGGCCTCCGCCGATCACGACGGATATTTGGTTTATACTTCCGGCAGCCGCCAAGTCTACGGTGGAACCTCGGTTCCCACGCCCGCCTTCGCCGGAATTGCAGCGCTTCTAAATCAATACTTGGTTTCGAGCGGCGCGCAGCCGTCGCCCGGTTTAGGAAACATGAATCCCAAGCTATACTCGCTCGCCCAATCGACGCCCGATATTTTTCACGACATCGTCGCCGGCGACAACATCGTGACGATTGTTTGTCCTCCACGAACCCAGACTTGCTCCACCACGGCAGTGGGCTTCACCACCGGCGTGGGCTACGATTCGGTCACCGGGCTCGGCTCGGTGGACGCCTACAAACTCGTCACGGAATGGAACAGCGCGGGCGTCGCGCCTGTAGCGAAAAGCAGCATCACGCTTTTGAGCAATCTGAATACACTTTCCACAACCGACGTTGCATACTTGATTGCCACTGCCACGAACACCAGTGGCGTCACGCCTTCCGGCTCCGTGCAATTCCAGGCCAATGGGACGTCGTTAGGGTCGGCTAACTTGGTCGGGGCGGCCGGGACTGCGACGGCAACTCTTTCCGTCAGCGGCTCGCAGTTACCGCAAGGATCGCCAGTGGTCACGGCCATGTACACCGACGGCTCCGCCAACAGCCTGAGCGCCTCCGTCACGGTGAGCGTCACAACGGCAACTACCGGGTCCGTGAAGCCGGCGATTGACGGCTTCGCGAATGGCGCATCCTTCAAACTTACGTACGCTCCGGGGATGACGCTTTCAATATTTGGTTCGCAGTTGGCTCCGTCTATCGCCGCCGCCGGCAGCGTGCCGCTGCCAATTTCCATGGGCGGTGTAGCAGTAACAGTCGACGGGGTTGCCGCGCCGTTGTACTACATCTCCCCAGGGCAGCTCAACATTCAGATTCCTTACGCGACTGCGCCAAACTCCACTGCGGCGGTCAATATCAACAACAGCGGTCACGTCACCACGCGCACTATTAATGTTGCTTCCGCCGCGCCGGGAATTTTTGTCGATCGGAACAGCGCCCCTGTTCCCACCACGTCCGCCGCTCGCGGAAAGATCGGTACGCTATTCATCACCGGCGCCGGGCAGGTAACGCCACCCGTACCAACCGGCGCCGCACCATCATCAGGTACCCCGCTGGCAAGCCTGCCGAAGCCAACTCAGAACGCGACGGTGACAGTGGGCGGCGTACAAGCGCCCATCCAATTCATCGGAATCCCTTACGGCTTGGTGGGAGTCACGCAAGTCAACTACCAAATTCCAACGGGTATCGGTATCGGCACGCAGCCGGTAGTCGTCACCATTGGCGCCGTTTCCAGTGCTCCTGCAAATTTGAACGTCACGAATTAGCCTTTCTTACCTCATCGCTATCGCCGAGTGCGTTAAAAGCGGGCAACTTTGACTCATAAGCCGCTCGCGCGAAGTTTCGAAGAATTTTGAACCGGGTCTTGCAAGACGGTGAGTCGTTAGAAAACTTCTGCTGCTTTGTCCGGTGAAATGTTCGGTTTAGGTTGAACAGGCTCGGCTGGGACCGCCACCCTTACCTGATCTGGTAAGTCGACCGTTACTCCTAACCGCCCCAGCCGTTCCACCAGACGCT
>CATPCJ010000393.1 GCA_955652915.1 uncultured Bryobacteraceae bacterium | reverse complement strand
GCCATCTTCACCCTGGTGAATTCGGTGCTGCTCCAACCGCTTCCCTTTCGCGATCCCGCGCGATTAGTCGCCATCTGGGACACCTATCAACCCAACTTTCCGAAGCTGGGCGTGTCGCCGCTCGAGTATGAAGAATTCAGCCGTCAGACGGACATATTCGACGAAGTTGCGCGCTACCGCTACGTCGCCATCGGCAAAGAGACGAATCTAACCGGCGGCAGCGAACCACGGCGAGTGCAACCGACGTATGTCAGCTCCAGCTTGTTCCCGCTGCTCGGGATTCATCCCATCCTGGGACGTGCTTTCCAACCCGCGGATGACTCTCCGAACGCACCCGCCATCGCGATGCTGGGCTATCGATTGTGGCGCGATTATTTCGACGCGAATCCGAACGTGGTGGGCGCGCCCATCCAGCTCAACGGCCAGGCGTTCACGGTAATCGGCATCCTTCCACCGGATTTTCGGCTGCCCGGCTGGGCCGACCTCTGGCTACCGCAAGGCCAAGCCGGCGACGAAATCACCAATCCGGTGCGTCACGGTTTCGGCGTCATCGCGCGGCTCAAATCCAACGTCACGCTACGCCAGGCTTCGGCGCGGCTGGAATCAATCGGCCAGCGTTTGGAGCGCGAGCACCCTAAGACCAGCAAGGGATTCGGTCTACAAGTCATCAGTCTGCAGCAGGATTTAGCCGGCAATCTCCGCCCGGCTTTGCTGGTACTGTTCGGCGCGGTAACGCTGGTGTTATTGATCGCCTGCGTCAACGTCGCCAACCTGCTGCTTTCGCGCGCCGCCACACGCAAGCGCGAAATGGCTATTCGAATCGCCCTGGGGGCCGGGCGCTGGCGTATCGTACGTCAATCGCTGGCCGAAAGCTTAAAGCTTTCGCTCGCGGGCGGCGCCGCCGGATTATTACTCGCCTACACTGCACTCGGTCTTCTGTTGCGGCTCGCTCCCATGGAGTTGATCGATCCCACCACCATCCATCTGGATGCGACAACCCTCGCGTTCCTGCTCGGTGTGTCGCTCGTCACGGCTCTCGTCTTCGGCGCCGCGCCCGCGCTGGAAGCGGCAAGACAAGATCCCGGCACCGGTCTCAAAGAGAGTGGGCGCAGCGTCACGCCGGCCGCAAGTGCGTTGCGCAATACCCTCGTCATTACGGAATTTGCGCTGGCGCTGGTGCTGTTGATGGGCGCAGGTCTGCTCATCCACAGCTTCGCGCGGCTGCTGCACGTAAATCCAGGTTTCCAGGCATCCCACGTCCTGACATTGCGGCTTCAGCTTTCTCCGACCGCATACCCGGATGGGAAGAAACTGGAAACATTTTACGACCGATTGGAAACGCGTCTGCGATCTGTTCCCGGCATCATGTCCGTAGCCGCCACCAATGCGCCTCCGCTTGCCACGGACCGCGCGAATCTGATGCGTTTCGCTGTTCCGGGATCGGCCATGATGCGTCCCGACATCTATCCGCTGGCACATCGCCACCTCATCACGCCGGATTATTTCCGCACACTCGGCATTCGTCTTCGCGGCCGAGCCTACACGTCGCGCGATCTCGATCAGCCCTACATTATCGTCAACGAAACCATGGCCCGAACGTTCTGGCCCGGTGAAGACGCGGTGGGCAAGCGCTTCGTCATTGGTCCATGGAGTGCGAATCCCGACTACTCCACGGTTATCGGCGTCGCGGCCGACGTCAAGCAAGTTGGGCTCGACGATCAACGCGGCAACGATTTCTATTTCTTGTGGTACGGCCCCACCTACCTGCTGATCCAAACCGCAACCGATCCCTTGTCGCTCCAATCGACCGTGCGGCGCGAGATTCAAGCGCTGGATCCCACGGCGCCAGTGTCGGACTTCCGTAGCATGGAACAGGTCATGGATAATTCCACCAGCCAGCGCCGTTTCTCCACCGTCCTGTTATCGATTTTCGCCGGCGTGGCGTTGGCGCTGGCGGTGATTGGGATCTACGGCATCATGTCGTGGTCGGTGGCGCAACGCACACAGGAAATTGGAATTCGGATGGCGGTGGGAGCGGACGCACGCGGCATCTTTCAATTGATTATCGGCCGCGGTCTGAAGCTCGCCATTGCCGGACTGGCCATCGGCTTAGCCGCGACCTTCGCGCTCACGCGTGTTTTGACAACGATGTTGTTCGATATCAGCCCCCACGATCCGTGGATCCTGACGGGTGCTTCGCTCCTGATGCTGCTGGTAACGATGCTGGCGTGCTATCTTCCCGCGCGCCGGGCAACCAAAGTCGATCCGATCGCCACGTTGCGGACGGAATGAGCGATCCGCAGCTCTGTCCGTCGAATCAGTTTCTCCCAAACACCATCCGGATCGGCGTCAAAAACAGTAGCGGCATCCGCCGGCAAGACGTGCCATCCTCCCAGCTCTACTTCATGCTCGAGCTGTCCAGCCGCCCAGCCTGCGTAACCGAGATAGACATGGAAGGTACCAGACTGCGCTTCGACGGCCGTTTTCTCCAGTGCGGATTTTCCAGAGATCAGATAAATGCCGGTTAAGATGCGGCGAGCATCTTCCATCTTGCCGGCAGACTTCAGCAGCGCCAATCCTCGACTGGGTTCCACGGGTCCGCCGACGTAAACCGCATCGGTACTATCTTTAGCTGGTTTTATATTCCCGAAAAGCCGCGAGAGGGGAACGTCCGTGCGCCGGTTCACGATAATGCCGAGCGCACCCTCTTCGTCATCGAGATTCAAGAGCAGAACGACGGTGCCCGCGAAATTAGGATCGCCCAAGTCGCGGCTGGCCACCAGGAACGTACCGGGCGCGAGATCCGCCGCCGGCATCAGCGCCGAGACAAACAAACCAGCAATTAAAAGCCGATGCATAACTGTGGCACAGGCATCCT
Organism: uncultured Bryobacteraceae bacterium; assembly: GCA_955652915.1. Taxonomy (GTDB): domain Bacteria; phylum Acidobacteriota; class Terriglobia; order Bryobacterales; family Bryobacteraceae; genus Palsa-89. The sequence goes on along the minus strand of CATPCJ010000393.1, from coordinate 5,708 downwards.
TGCCTGTGTGGATCTTGGAGCGATTTCTTCACACCTTCTTATCGTCGTGGCTCGGTTCGACCCGTTCCTACAACCGCTCGATCAGCGTCGCATTCGCCATCCCGCCGCCTTCGCACATGGTTTGCAATCCATACCGTCCACCGGATCTCTGCAGCTCATGCACCAGCGTCGTCATCAACCGCGCCCCGCTCGCTCCCAATGGATGACCCAGCGCCACCGCGCCGCCATTCACGTTGACCTTCGCAAGGTCCGCACCCGTCTCGCGTTGCCACGCCAACACCACGCTGGCGAACGCCTCATTAATCTCCACGCGATCGATGTCCTCGATCTTCAGACCCGCGCGATCCAGGATCTTGCGCGTCGCGGGAATCGGCGCCGACAACATAATAATCGGATCCTCGGCGGCCAATGCAAATTCGACAAATCGCGCCAGGGGACGCAATCCTAACCGTTCCGCGGTACCGCGCTCCATGATCAGCACCGCCGCCGCACCATCGCTTATCTGCGACGAATTGGCTGCCGTGATCACGCCGTCCGGTTTGAAAGCGGGCTTCAGCGTCGCCATCTTCTCCAAAGTGGAATTCGCCCGAATGCCTTCGTCCTTGGTGACGTGTTCCGCTTCCACGGGAACGGGCGCGATCTCGTTGCAAAACCGTCCTTCCTCTGTAGCCCGAGCGGCGCGCTGGTGGCTTTCAAAACTGAATTCATCCAACTCCGCGCGGCTGATCTTCCAACGCTCCGCCATCATCTCCGCACCGATCCCCTGATTGAAAACGGTGTCGTGATAACGGCGCATTACGCCCGGCCCAAACGGCTTCCCTGGCCCGGCGCCATTCGAGCCCATCGGAATGCGGCTCATGCACTCCACGCCGCATGCGATCGCGATATCGTAGCTGCCCGCCAGGATCCCCTGCGCGGCAAAGTGAGCGGCTTGCTGGCTCGATCCGCACTGCCGGTCCACCGTCGTGCCGGGAACCGACTCTGGAAATCCCGCGGCGAGCACCGCGTTGCGGGCGACGTTGTAAGCCTGCTCGCCCACTTGCCCCACGCAGCCCGCAATCACATCGTCGACCAGCGCCGGATCCAGCTTGCTCCTCTGCGTGATCGCCCGCAACATATGGGCCAACAGATCCACCGGATGCCAACCCTTGAGTGCTCCATCACGCCGCCCAACCGGCGTCCGAACCGCATCTACGATAACTGCTTCGCGCATGTGGGCATGGTAGCAGAGCCAGCCGTTACCCGACCAACTTCGCCGTCGCCAGAAATCGCGGCGGCCGCCGGGCCTTCGTCGCTTGCTCGAAACTGTAGGCCAGCTTCAGCAGCACCGGTTCGCTCCAGGCTGTTCCGAAGAAAGAAATGCCCACCGGCAACCCGCTTACCATCCCCGCCGGAACAGTGATGTGCGGATAGCCCGCAACCGCCGCCGGCGTCGTGCATGCCACCCAGTTTGCGTCGCCCAGCACCAGATCGTTGAACAGCGCGGGCACGGTCGTGGGGGCGACGATGGCATCCACCTTGTGTTTTGAAATCACGGCGTCGATGCCCTCCGCCCGCGAGAGTTTCAAGCACTTGGCGCGCGCGTCCAGATAGGCTTTTTCGGTCAGCGGTCCCTTGGCTTGCGCCTTCTCAAAAATCTCCTGCTCGAAATAGGGCATCTCTTTCGCGCGATTCTCGCGATTGAAAGCGATGAGGTCCGCCAGCGTCCGGGGATGCGATTTGTCCGCCAACCCCGCTAAGTATTTATTTAAATCGGACTTGAACTCATACAGCAACACTTGCAACTCATCGTCGTCGTATTTTCCATGCGATGGCAGATCGGCCGGGTCCACCAGAATTGCGCCCTGCCGTTTCATCTCGGCCAGACACTCTTCCATGATGTGATCGGTCGGCGTGTTACCGCCAAAAAACTTTCGCGCCACGCCCAATCGCGCACCCTTCAGGCCGCGTGCATCCAGGAATTGCGTGTAGTCGCGATGGCCTTTGTTCACGGCGTCCCTGGTCACCGCGTCGCGGGGATCCACGCCCGCCATCGCGCTCAAAAGAATTGCCGCGTCGCGAACCGTGCGCGCCATTGGACCCGCGGTGTCCTGGCTGTGAGAAATCGGAACGATTCCCGAGCGCCCTACCAGCCCGATGGTCGGCTTGATTCCGACCAGTCCATTTACTGCCGCGGGCGCCGTCACCGATCCGTCCGTCTCGGAGCCCACCGCAAGCGCGCAAAAATTCGAAGCAACCGCCGCGCCAGATCCCGAGCTGGAACCCGACGGATTGCGATCCAACGCATAAGGATTGTGCGTCAGCCCGCCGCGCCCGCTCCATCCGCTCACCGAATGCGTCGAACGAAAATTGGCCCACTCGCTCAAATTGGTTTTGCCGAGAATCACCGCCCCGGCCGCGCGCAAACGTTCGGCGACAAAGGAATCGCGCGCCGCGATCGATCCCGCCAGCGCCAGCGAACCAGCGGTGGTGCTCATACGGTCCGCGGTTTCGATGTTGTCTTTGAGCAGCACCGGTACGCCGTGCAGCGCGCCGCGCGGACCTATCGTCCCCCGCTCACGATCGAGCACGTCCGCAATTGCCAGCGCGTCGGGATTCAGTTCGATCACCGAGTTAACGGTCTTGTCCAGTGAATCGATGCGCGAGAGATACCATTCAGTCGCGGCCCGCGACGTATATCGCCCCAGATCGCCGAGCGTGACTTCTTCAAGATTCAAAGATTGCCCGTACGCAATGCGCGCAACCAGAGCCTGTAGCAGAAAATGGCGTCGATTCATTTTGGTGATTGAGGTGACTGTCACCTCTACCTCATTAAAACGTGAACTTCGCGGCCAATTGCAGGATCCTCGGGTCGAACGTCGCCGTCCGTTGCAGGAACGCCGGATTCGTCACGAACGCCCGCGTCGCCGCTGTAAACGTGTACTGCGTCGTATTGATGGTGCTGTAGTTCGCGCGATTGGTAACATTGAACGCCTCGAACATCAGGCGCAAATTTGCTCGCTCCAGAAAGTGAATATCGCGGGTGAAGCGTACGTCCGCCTGAGCGAAGTTCGGACCGGTGATTGTGTTCCGGCCCACGAATGGCGGCCGGTCGCTGGAGCTGTTCCCGTCATTGTTCGGATCGTTGTTCACGCCGGCGCTCAGAGGCCGGCCGCTCTGGACCTGGCTGATGGTGGATAGCTGATATCCGCTGAAGAGCGCACGCGCGACTGCATTTTGCATCGAATGCCCGTAGTTGATGTCCCATATACCGGCGAACACGAAGCGATGCGTGATGTCGGAATTCCCGCGGCCCCGGTCGAGATTGGGAATGGTTGGATATTCAACCTGCTTCGCGTCATCGGTGCCTACCACCACTTGCGTTTGATCGGGCCGGCTATCGATCGCCTTCGCGAACGTATACGAAGTTTGAACCGACACACTGCGTGAAAACCGCTTGGTGAGCTGGATAAATCCGCTGTGATAGATGGAATCGGCGCCGCTATCGAACAAGCTGATGCGCCCGAAAGCCGTATTGGCGCGCGCCGGGCCACCCGTTCCGGGATAACGCAGGTAGGTCACCGGCTGGCCATTCAAAGTGCCTTGCGTCGGCACCGGCGGGAATAGATTGATGTCGCGAGTCCTGGTGAGATGCTCACCCTTTACACCCAGGTAGCCGATCGTAACGCTGTAATCGCTGCCGAGTTGAAACTCGGTATTCAAGCTCCATTGTTGAGTGAGCGGCTGAACGTAATCCTTGGCGAAGACGAAAATGTCGGGGGTGCGGTTCAACGCCGGCGGGGCCGAGAGTACATTCGGATACACTGGAATTCCGCCCGTCGCCGCGTTCAGCGTATAGGTCTGGACCTGGATTCCATTTTGCGTGAAGGCCGTACCGGTCAGGATTGACGGAGTCCGGCCGTAATAAATCCCGTAACCGCCGCGCACCGCAATCGTGCCCTTCTGATTCGCCTTGTATGCGAAACCGAAGCGCGGTGCGATATTGTTGCTGTCCTGGTTGATCCGCGACGTATCCAGCCCTTGCGCGGCCAATCCTGCGTCGGGATTTTTCACCGAGGGATTAGCGTAGCTGAAGAGATCGTAGCGAACGCCGTAGTTGAGAGTCAGACGATCGGTGAGCCGCCAGCTATCCTGTGCATACTCCGCAATTTCGATCACGTTCGGCTTGGAGAGCGGTCCCGCTGTTCCCGATCCGGCGAAAGCCTGCGTGAACGTGACTGCATTGCGCGAGGCAAAGTCGGCGTAACTATTGAACGTGAACGACCCGCTGAAGTTGCCAGGGAAGAAATTGTCGATGTTCTGAAAGTCTATATCGACGCCAAACTTCAACGAATGCCGGCCGAACACGAATCCACTACTCTGAACCCATTGATACGTTCGCGCATTGGTATAACGGGGACTGAAACTGTTGCGGCCGATCGACAACACTGTCACGCCGCTCTGCCGGATGACGGCCTCCGGCGCGGTTGAGTTCGACAGACCAGGTTCGTTGTCGCGTGTGAAGACGAATCGCGATTCCAGTATGCCTTTCGTTCCGATCACGTAAGTGTGGTTGGCGGCAACGTTGTCCGTGGCGACATTGCTGTTGCCGGTGTGTTCGGCGGCGCTGGCGATGCCTGCATTCTCGAAATTCTGTCCAGTGAAACGATTGGCGTTGTAGCGGACGCTCAAGTGTTGATTATTGGTGAGGTTGAAGTCGATCTTGGCCAGATAAACGTTGTTGTTCAAGGCGTTCGCGTAAGAGGTCAGGAACGGCTGCAATTGCGTGAGGGCCTGCTGCGAAAGCGCATCCGAAGGAGCAGCCACCTGCAGGATCACAGTGTTGGGAGTAGTGTTTCGCTGGCCATCGTAGTCAAAAAAGAAAAACACTTTATTTTTCACCACGGGCCCGCCGATGTTACCGCCAAACTGATTGAAGTGGTACGCGCGCTTCGGGCGAAACGGAATAGCCCGATTGTTCTCCCACGAGTTCGCATTGAGGGCTTTATCGCGATAGAACTCGAAAGCCGATCCGTGGAACGCATTGCTGCCGGATTTGGTAATCACATTGATCACGCCGCCGCCCGCCCGGCCCACTTCCGCGGTGTAACCGTTGGTGCTGACTTGAAATTCCTGCACCGAATCCTGGCTGAAGCTATAGGGATTGCGGCCCGTGCCGGCCCGCCCGGTAGACTGTCCAAAGAATACGTTGTTGCTGTCGGCGCCATCCACCAACACGCTATTGGCGGTCCCTCGCTGGCCACCAAAAGAAAGGTCGCCCGAGCGCGAAGGATCGCGTATTACACCGGGAGTGAGCACCGTGAAATCCAGAAAATTGCGGCCGTTGACCGGCAGATCGCTGACCTGCTTGGTGGTGACCGTCGTGCTGGTTTGCGATCGCGTGGTCTCCACCACGGGGACCTCGGCCGTAACACTGACCGTCTCCTGCGCCGCGCCGATCTCGAGCGCAATATCCACGGTTGCCACGGCGCCTATCGTCAGTGAAAGCCCGGTCCGTTTCGAAACTTTGAAGCCCTTTGCCTCAATCGTTAGGTCGTAGCTTCCCACCGGCAGTTGCTGAAAGTTATACAAACCGGTTTGGTCCGTCGTGGTCGTTCTTGTGAGACCGTTTGCCGGGCTTGTGGCGGTGACTTTGGCGCTCGGCACGGCGGCGCCGCTAGCGTCGGTAACAGCTCCGTTGAGGCTCGCTCCGCCGATTTCGCCTTGAG
>CATPCJ010000392.1 GCA_955652915.1 uncultured Bryobacteraceae bacterium | reverse complement strand
GCATAAATCAATTCCTCATTCTTGATTACCGGGGGGCGATTCCAACGGGACGCTCACATGAATCTGTGTCCCGGCATTTGGTTCGGATTGTATCTCGAAAGTTCCACCAGCCAGCCGGGCTCTTTGCGACATGCTGATCAATCCAAGTCCAACCCGGCTTTTCTCGCTCTCCTGATCGAATCCGCTCCCGGTGTCGCGGATGCTCAATTTCAGACTGGTCGTGGCGCCTATCAAAGCAACGTTGACTGCGGCCGGGCCGGCATGCTTGGCGACGTTTTGCAGCCCTTCCTGCACGATACGGTAAAGAGCTACGGAAGTCGAAGCCCGGATGTGCGAGGGAACGCGGCGGGCTGAGAAGCGCGCCGCGATGGAATACCGCGCCTGAAATTCTTCGCATAGCCGCCGCAGCGCCACCTCCAACCCCAGGTCGTCCAGAATCGACGGATGAAGAAGGTGGGAAACATCGCGGAGGCTGTCCGCGATGCCGCCGATACGAGTTATAGCATCGTCAAACTCCATTTTGTTCTCGTCGCGAATCGCGGCTGGAAGCTTTCCGCGAATTTTCTCCACATCCATCTGGAGCAGGGCCAGCCGATGGCCGAGGTCGTCGTGCAGGTCCCTTGCGATCCGTTCGCGCTCCTCTTCCTGCGCCGAAAAAAGACGAGCTGTGACGGTGTTCAATTCTTCCTGGGTTCGTACCAGCAGATGATTGGTGGATTGCGCCCGCTGTTTGCGGGCGGCTTCCAGACCGCATTGCTGCAATGCGATCTCGATGGTGGCATGCAGTTCCTGCTCCGCGAATGGCTTGACCAGATAGCCGTAAGGCTCGGTGACCCTGGCGCGCCGCATGGTCTCCGCATCGCTGTAGGCGGTAAGAAAGACGGTCGGCGTCTCCCACCGCTCGCGGGCCAACAAGGCTACGGCAATGCCGTCGATCTCTCCCTCCAGTCCCACGTCGGCCAGGAGAAGATCCGGTCTTGACTGCGCAATCTGCTCCAGGGCGGTGGCGCCGCTGGCGGCCACTCCCACCACGGCATAGCCTAGCCTGGTCAGAATTCGCCGCAGATGATGGGCGGTGATCGTCTCATCTTCAACGATGAGTATTCTCGGCGCCATGCTGATTCCATAGTCGCGCTTTTATGCCTCGGAATGTGGCGCAGGCATTCTTGACTGTGTGGATCTTAAAGCGATTTTTGCAGCTTCTAAGCGAGCGGTTCGCTCAGCAGTTTTCCTCAGGCTCCGAAGGCTGCGCCGCTTCACCGGCTCTTTGCTTTTTTAGACACTCGGTACGGCTTTCAACAACATTTCCAAATCATGAAAAGCCCAGGCCACCATCGAGCCGTGCGCCACGGCCGGGATCAGCCTCGGGAGCCCCTCCGTATCGCAGCGTAGCAGCTCGCCCGCGCGAACGGCGTCCTCCAGCAGCTCGCGCCATTGTGGCCCGCGAGCTGATGAGGGTCCAGTGCCTGAACTCAGGGTCGGTCAGGTCCATCTGCAGGAAGCCCAGATTGTTGGCGAGGATTTCCGGCGTCTGCGCGAACTGCGCGGTTTCCCGAAAGGACGCAAAGAGCGCGCATCTTCGTGAAACAGTCCGCCGAACCTTCAGCCGCGACTTTCGCCAAGGCCAGCAGCAGTCCGCGCTTCGACTCGAACCTCTGGATCAGCGTCGCGGACGCCAATCCCGCCTCCCTGGCGATATCCGCCAGCGTGAACTGCCGCGGACCCAGGCGCGTAATCACGCGCTAAGCGGCTTCCAGGACCGTTGTGTCCGTCATCGTCCTCGGGCTCGGCATCAGCCCTGGATGGTTACATTGCCCGCCCGAACGGCGCCGTCGACTTCCTCTTCATGCCCAAGGACTACTCGATGGCCCCGTTCATCGCCACGATCGACACAGCTATCATGGGCCGCAAGACCCTTGATGACGCCCTGAAAATGGGCTGCGGCGAACTCGCCCGCGAATTTCTGAAGGCGGACTTGGTAGATGAACTTTATCTCGGCGCCGTACCGGTCCTGCTCGGCGAGGGTATTCCGTTGTTCTCGATCGGGTGCCCCAGCGCGACTTCACGCTGACCGAAAACAAGACCTGCTCGAAGGGCCTGATTGTGCTCAAGTACAAGCGTTCCCGCTCCAAGAAAAGCATTTGGACCGCGGATAAACGCCGATGGATGCAGATAAAGAATTTCTCTTCAATCCGCGTTGATCGGCGTTCATCCGCGGCTAATAATTTTGGCCGGAGTTTTTGAATCAGCTCTTCGGCGATTCCTTGAACATGGCGAAGATGGCCCCTTGCGGATCGGCCAGCACACTCATGCGGCCCGTTCCTTCAATGGACATTGGCTCCATATAGAAATTCGCACCCAGCTCTTTGGCCTTCGCCGAGGACGCGTCCACATCGGCGACGTAGAAATAGATGAGCCAATTTGGCGGACCATTCGGTGTCGGGGGAATGCCGCCAATGAACTTTTCACCGCTCATGATGTGCAGATATCCGCTGGGATCCTTGCCTTCTCCGGGAGTGATGGTCCAGCCGAACAACGCGGAATAGAATTCTTTGGCCCGGTCGCGATTCGGCGTATTGAGATCGGCCCAGCAGAAAGCGCCGGGTTCGTTGTTGAGGCCGATGCCGGCGTTTTTGTGGGCTTGCCAAACCGTGAAGACCGCCCCGCTTGGATCTTCGAGGACGGCCATTCGTCCGGCGTCGAAGACATCGAACGCGGGCGCCAGCAGTTTGGCTCCGAGTTGCACTGCTTTGTTGGCGGAATCGTCGGCGTCTTCGACCGCGATATAGAGGTTCCAATGTGGCGGAACGTTTTGTCCCTTTTCCTGCGGCGTGAGGGTGTACCCCGCGGCGCAATCGCGGCCATCCAGGCGGAAAATCGTGTAAAAACCCTCCGGACCCATGGGCATGTCGTTGGCGACCCATCCGAACAGGGAACTGTAGAAATGTTTCCCGGCGCCTTGATCTGAAGTGCCGAGTTCCATCCAGCAAAAATCGCCGGGAGCGTGTTTGTCGACGTGGGGCATGACCGGATTATAAATCAGAAATCGGCAGCCGCGCGAGTAATTCAAACAGAGCCGCGGCCGTAAGGGAATGCCTCTGCCGCGGTAACCCACTGAGTTTCGTGCAAATCGTGGCGCAGGCATTCTTGCCTCTGTGGATCGCAGAGCGATTTTTTCACATCCCCGTAAGGGAGCGTTTGCCCGGCCGTCCGGACGCCAACATCCCGCCGGTCAATCCAGTTTACTGGTTATCATGGATGCGGAACGAACTATGCGCCTCTACGTGCTCCCCTTTGTTCTCGCGCTGGCAATCCCGGCGCAACCCCCACCGCTTCATCCGCGCCCCGCCGAGGAGCCTGAGGAGGTGCGGCTTCCGAACGGTAAGCTGCAGCGCGACGAAATCCTCAAGGCCGATTTTCAAAAGTCGCTGGAAGAGGCGCGCGAGCTCTCCAAGCTGGCCGACGAACTGAAACTGGCTTTGGAGAAAAACGATCGCTACGTGCTCTCCATCGGCGCGCTTAAAAAAACGGAAGAAATCGAACGGCTCGCCAGGCGAATTCGCGACAGGCTCAAGCGTTGAGTGTGCTACGCTGGAGCGTTTAGCTGCCATGGCCTTCACCCGCGAAAAAGCTCAATTGATGAGCGCTTCCGAGATCGACCGCACACTGGTCCGGCTGGCGCACGAAATTCTGGAAAAGACCGAAGACCTGAGCCGTTTGGCTTTCATCGGGATCAGGCGCCGGGGAGTGCCCCTGGCCATGCGGCTCGCGGAAAAAATCAAGAACCTCGAAAAGCTCGCGATTCCGGTTGGACTGCTGGACATCAATCTCTACCGCGACGATCTCTCCACGGTGTCGGAGAAACCGGTGCACAGCGCCACCGAGATCAACTTCCCGATCACCGGAAAAGACATCATATTGATGGACGACGTGCTCTACACCGGCCGCACCATTCGCGCCGCGCTGGACGCGCTCTTCGACCAGGGACGTCCTGCGCGGGTGCAGTTGCTGGTGCTGATCGATCGTGGCTGGCGTGAGCTGCCGATCGAAGCGCGCTACGTGGGACGCATGGTCCAGACCAGCGCCGCCGAGATCATCGAAGTGAAATTCCAGGAAGTGGACCAGATGGAGAAAGTGCTGCTCGTGGAAAAAGCCTAGACTCAAGCCATGCCGGGCGGATTGCTGGGAATCGAATCGCTCGACCGCGTCGAGATTGAAGCCATCCTCGACCGGGCGAAGTATTTTCAACCGCAGCAAGCCGAAGGCCGGAAGCAGATGCTGCGCGGGCGGATGATCGTAAACCTGTTCTTCGAAGCTTCCACTCGCACCCGGACCAGTTTTGAAATCGCAGCCAAGCGGCTGGGCGCGGACGCCATTTCGATTACGGCCTCGGGGTCGAGCGTCGACAAAGGCGAATCGCTGGTGGATACGCTGAACACGCTGGGGGCCATGCATCCGGACGCCATCGTGATGCGGCACGCGGCCTCCGGCGCTCCTCATTTTCTGGCGCGGCACCTGCCCACGCCGATCATCAACGCCGGCGACGGCACGCACGAGCATCCCACCCAGGCCTTGCTGGATGCGCGCACCATTCTGGATCGCCGTTCGTCGCTCGAAGGTTTGCGCGCCGCCATCATCGGCGACATCGCGCATAGCCGGGTGGCGCGCTCTAACATGTATTTGCTTTCGAAATTTGGAGCGGAGATCGTCCTCTGCGGACCGGCCTCGCTGCTGCCGGTGGAGCTTTCTAAAATCACGCCCGGAGTGACCTTGACGCACGACATCCGCGAGGCCATCCGCGATGCCGACGTCATCATGATGCTGCGCGTTCAACTGGAGCGGCAGCATGAAGCCGCATTTTCCGCCAGCGAGTATTTTCGCTTTTACGGCCTGCGCCTGGAGCATATGGGACTCGCCAAGCCGGACGCGATCGTAATGCATCCGGGGCCGATCAACCGCGGGCGCGAGATCTCATCGGAGGTGGCGGATTCGCAGCGGTCGGTAATTCTGAACCAGGTGGAGAATGGGATCGCGGTGCGCATGGCGGTGCTCGAGAGGATCTTGACGAATTGAGACTGGTTGTCAAGAACGGGCGCGTGATCGATCCGGCCAGCCGGCTGGATGCGGTGCGCGATGTCGCGATAGAAGACGGAAAAATTGCGGTTGTCGGCGAGAATCTGGACGCCGCCGGGGCGGAGCAATTCGATGCCACCGGACTCATCGTCGCTCCCGGATTTATCGACATGCACGTGCACCTGCGCGAGCCTGGCTTCGAGTATGCCGAGACTGTGGAATCCGGTTCACGGGCGGCGGCCGCGGGCGGATTCACGTCCATTTGCTGCATGCCCAACACGTCGCCGGTGAACGACAACGCCACGGTCACCAGTTACATCATCGAGCGGGCGGCGCGGCACGCGATCGTCAACGTATTTCCGATTGGCGCCATCACTAAGAACAGCGCCGGCGAGGAATTGGCCGCGTTCGGATCCATGAAACAGGCTGGGATCGTGGCGGTTTCAGATGACGGCCGGCCGGTGATGAACGCGCGCGTGATGCGCCGCGCGATGGAGACGGCGCGATCGTTCGGCATCCCCGTGATCGATCACTGCGAGGACCTGCACTTGAGCGCGGGCGGCGACATGCACGAAGGCATCGAGAGTGTCCGGCTGGGGCTGCGTGGAATTCCCGCGGCGTCCGAGGATGTAATGGTGGCCCGCGATATTTTGCTGGCCGAAGTGACCGGCGCGCGCTTTCATGTGGCGCACATCTCGTCGCGCTACTCGGTGGAGATGGTGAGCTTTGCAAAGCTGCGCGGCCTTCCGGTCACCTGTGAAGCGACGCCGCATCATTTTGTGCTCTCGGATAGCGACATGCCATCGTACGACAGCAATTACAAAATGAAACCGCCGTTGCGTTCCGCCTGCGACGTCGGCGCCGTGCTGCAAGGACTGATATCGGGTGCGGTGGATGCGATCGCCACCGATCACGCTCCCCATCCCGGCAGCGAAAAAATGCAGGAATTCGAGAAGTGCCCGTTCGGCATCATCGGGCTCGAGACGGCGATCGGGATAGCGCTGGAGCAGTTAGTGCACACGGGAAAAATAACGTTGGCGCGAATGGTGGAGCTGTTCACGACCGGTCCCGCGCGTGTATTGAATCTCGATCGCGGACGCTTGACAGCGGGAGCGCCGGCGGACATCACGATTTTCAGCACAGAGCACCGTTGGACCTACGACGTAAATAAGTCTGCATCCAAAAGCCGCAACTCGCCGTTCCATGGCCGAGAGTTTCGGGGAGGACCAGTGGCGACGATAGTTACTGGCCGCGTTGTTTGGTCAAGAGAATAATCCCCAGCCCCCGGGTGGCGTACACACTCGTGCGTGCCGCGTCGAGACTCTTCTCGACGCCCCCCGCCAGTTTGCGACTTTTCCCCCTCTAGCGCCACTCTACATTTAGATGACTCTGCATCGACGCTTACCGAACGTGTACCCGGAAGCACGATCGCTAGTTGTGACTTGGCATCTTCACGGCAGTCCGCCAGCCTCGGCGCCCCATGCTTTCGGGGCAACATCGGCGATGGACTGTGAGAACGTCCACCGGTGGCCCCAAGGGTCGTCTACGGTGTATTGCCGCTCCCCAAAGGGCATGTCCGTCGGTGGTTTCAAGATCCGCGCCGCACATTGGCGCGCATGCTCGCAATGCGCGTTAACGTCCTCAACTTGCACAGTCACGTATTGGCTTACTTCGTTGGCCCGCGGAGGCCGAAACTCGCCACCCTGGCGGCCCAACCGCGCCGTCGGCAGTGGCAAGCTGCGCATGTACGACACTGCCACCCGGAACCGTAACGCGAAGGCTCTCCGTGAAACCGAAAGTACCGCGAAGCCAGTCGATCGCCTTCTCCACGTCTTCGTGGACGAGGATGAGCACCACTGTTGCTCTCGGTGCAGACCGGTTGATTATCATGCTCACCTCCAAACGTCGGATGAGTTGAACGCTCGCGGCGATTATGCCCGAAGTCCCCAACCCTCCAGTCCTTAGAAAACTTCGGCCGCTAGCGTCCTTGTATTCAATAGTTAGGCGTTCGCCTCCTTTGGCGCGATGGCGACCTCAACCCCAAGCCTTCCGAGCCGTTGCACCAATCTCTGAATCGTCTTTTCGGGGTTCAACT
>CATPCJ010000391.1 GCA_955652915.1 uncultured Bryobacteraceae bacterium | reverse complement strand
CCCGGCGGTCATCCCCGCTAACGCCAGCCCGGGAATGTGCTGCCGCGTCATCTCCGCTTTGACGATGTCGTCTACCTGATCGGCGTGGATAAACCCCGCGAGTGCGAGCAGGAATAAAGCGGTGCGATATACGAAGGTCATGATCCAATTTAAACCTTCAAATACCTATCAATCTTCTCCGCCGCATTGCGCCCCTCCGCGATCGCCCAAACTACCAGCGATTGCCCACGGCGAATATCCCCCGCCGCAAAGACACCGGGCGATGACGACATATAGTTTTGGTCCGTGAGAATGTTTCCGCGCGCGTCAAGATTCACACTGAGCTGATCGAGAATGCCGCCCTTCACCGGACCCGTGAATCCCATCGCCAGCAAAATCAAGTCCGCGTCGAGAACAAACTCAGAATCCGGCAGCTCCTCGAAATTCGGAGCAGGTCCCACGCGGACGGCGTGCAGCCTTCGCACGTTGCCCTTTTCATCGCCGCTGAAGCGGACGGTGCGGATGCTCCAACCGCGGTTGCCGCCTTCTTCGTGCGAACTTTCCACGCGCAATTGCAGCGGCCACAAAGGCCACGGCGTTTCGGGCGCGCGCTGCTCCGGAGGCATCGGCATAATTTCAAACTGATGGACCGAAGCCGCGCGCTGCCGATGCGATGTGCCCAGACAATCGGCCCCCGTGTCGCCGCCGCCAATGATTACCACGCGCTTGCCGGTCGCCAGAATCTGCCCCGGAACCAAATCGTTCGCGCCGCGCCTGTTTTGCTGCGGCAGAAAGTCCATCGCGAAATGGATGCCTTTCAATTCCCTGCCCGAGATCGGCAGATCGCGTGGATGCTCAGCCCCGCCGGCCAGCAGAATCGCGTTGTAATCCTCGCGCAGCTCTTCGCCTGGAATCGCATGTCCCACGTGGACGTTCGTTCGAAACTCGACGCCCTCCGCCGTCATTTGTTTAATGCGGCGGTCCACCACCCATTTCTCGAGCTTGAAATCCGGAATGCCGTAGCGCAGCAAGCCGCCGATGCGGTCCGCTTTTTCGAACACCGTGACCATGTGCCCGGCGCGATTCAGTTGTTGCGCCGCGGCTAGGCCGGCAGGTCCCGAGCCGACCACGGCCACGCGCTTGCCGCTTCGCTCACGCGGCGGCTCCGGACGAATCCACCCTTCTCGGAATCCATGCTCGACGATGTGCTTCTCAATCACCTTGATGCTGACTGGGGGTTCACTGATGCCCAGCACGCACGCCGCCTCGCAAGGAGCCGGACAAATGCGGCCGGTAAATTCCGGAAAATTATTGGTCGCGTGCAAAGCGCGAATCGCCTCACGCCAACGGTCGCGATAGACCAGATCGTTCCAGTCCGGAATCGCATTGTTCAGCGGACAGCCGGTATGACAGAACGGCACGCCGCAATCCATGCAGCGCGCGCCTTGCGTGCGAACTTTTTCCTCCGGAAATTCCTGGTAAACCTCGAACCAGTCGTTGATTCGCTCTATCACCGGACGGCGCTCGGGAACTTCGCGCGCGTACTCCATGAATCCGGTTGTCTTAGCCATGGGCCACCTCTGAATGCGCGCGCTGGCCGGCCACTGGCGCGGAGTGGGAGTGCGCCGCGGCATCGAACGGTCTGGCCCCTGCGGCCAGTCTTGGAACCCCAAGGACTCGTTTATATTCGTGCGGGAACACTCTCACGAACCTCGGCAGCATTTGCAGCCAATTTTGCAGGACCCATTTCCCGCGCGGACTGCCAGTCGTCTCGACGTGCTTTCCGATCAGGTTTTGCAGCGCCAGTTCGTCCACTTTCTCACGCACTGGTTCCAGGTCGACGTCGGATTTGTTGCACAGCACATTCACAAACTCCCCGGTTTCATCCAGCACGAATGCGATCCCGCCCGTCATGCCGGCCGCGAAATTGCGCCCGGTGCGGCCCAGCACCACCACCAGGCCCTTCGTCATGTATTCGCAGCCGTGATCGCCGACGCTTTCCACCACCGCGGTCGCCCCGGAATTACGAACCGCGAACCGCTCGCCGGCCATGCCGTTGAAATAGGCTTCACCGCTGGTCGCGCCGTACAGCACCACGTTGCCCACCAGCATATTTTCTTCCGGCAAAAATGTGGAAGCCGGCGGCGGATAGACAATCAGTTTCCCGCCGGAGAGTCCCTTGCCCACGTAATCGTTCGCGTCGCCTGCCAGCGTCAGCGTGATGCCTTTGGCTAGAAACGCTCCAAAGCTTTGGCCGGCCGACCCCGTGAATTGAAAGTTTATGGTGTCGTCGGGAAGTCCCGCCGATCCATATCGCCGAGCTATCTCACCCGACAGCATCGCGCCCACGGTGCGATGAACATTGCGGATCGGCAGTTTGAACTCCACCGGCGTCTGGCGCTCAATCGCCTCGCGCGCGTGATCGATCAACTTATAGTCCAACGCCTCATCCAAACCGTGATCTTGAGGAATCAGGCAGCGCCGCCCCACCTTCCGCGGAACTTGCGGGTTGTACAGAATGTTCGAAAAATCCAGCCCGCGCGCCTTCCAATGCTGAATCGCCTCCCGCATTTCGATGCGGTCCACGCGGCCCGTCATTTCATCCATGCTCCGGAATCCCAACTTGGACATCAGTTGGCGGACCTCCTCGGCGATGTAAAAGAAGAAATTGATGACGTTCTCCGGCGAGCCTTGAAATTTCTTGCGCAGCGCCGGGTCCTGCGTCGCGATTCCCACCGGGCAGGTATTCAGATGGCACTTGCGCATCATGATGCAGCCCATGGAGACCAGCGGCGCCGTGGAGAATCCAAACTCTTCCGCCCCCAGCAGCGCCGCGATCGCAACATCGCGTCCGGTTTGCAGCTTGCCGTCGGTCTGCACGCGGATGCGGCTCCGCAGATCGTTCTTCACCAGCACCTGTTGGGTCTCGGCCAAGCCAAGTTCCCAGGGAACGCCGGCATGCTTGATGGAAGTGAGCGGCGACGCTCCAGTGCCGCCGTCGTGGCCGCTGATCAATACCACATCGGCATGGGCCTTGGCGACGCCGGCCGCCACCGTGCCGACACCTGCCTCGGCCACCAGCTTTACCGAAATACGCGCGTGCGGATTCACGTTTTTCAAGTCGTAGATCAGTTGCGCCAAATCTTCAATGGAATAAATATCGTGGTGCGGCGGCGGCGAAATCAACGGGACGCCGGCGATGGAATGGCGCACCCGCGCGATCACCTCGTCCACTTTGTGCCCCGGCAACTGGCCGCCTTCCCCCGGCTTTGCGCCTTGCGCGATCTTGATCTGCAGCTCGTCCGCGTTCACCAGGTAATTCGTCGTGACGCCGAACCGCCCGGAAGCCACCTGCTTGATCGCACTGCGGCGCCAGTCGCCGTTCGCATCCCGTGGATAACGCTCTTCGTCTTCCCCGCCCTCGCCGGTATTGGATTTGCCGCCGATCCGGTTCATCGCGATCGCCAGCGTTTCATGCGCCTCTTTACTGATCGAACCGAACGACATCGCGCCGGTCGCGAACCGCTTGACTATTTCCGTGGCAGGCTCAACCTCGGAAATCGGAATCGGTTCCGCGGCGAACTTCAGATTCATCAGCGCCCGAAGCGTGCACAATTCCTTGCTCTGCTCGTTCACCAACTGCGTGTATTCCTGAAAGGTCTCGAAACTCGATTGACGAACCGCGTGCTGCAGCTTGCTCACCGTCAGCGGATTGTAGAGATGATACTCGCCGTGTACTCTATATTGATAAGAACCGCCGATGGTAAGCTCCGTTTCGGCTTCCGACACTTGACGAAAAGCATGATCGTGTTTGGCCTTCGCCTCCTTCGCCAGCACGTCCAGGCCAATGCCCCCGATGCGCGACGCGGTGCCTGTGAAATAGCGGTCCACCATCGCTTTATTCAAACCCACGGCCTCAAACACCTGCGCGCCGCGGTAGCTCTGGAGGGTGGAAATCCCCATCTTCGAAAAAACTTTCAGCAGTCCCTTGTTGATCGCTTTCTTATAATTCTTGAGAGCGGTCTCGAACGTTATTCCATTGGGAAGATTGCCTCGCTTGGCCTCTTGCTCCAGCGTCTCGATGGCCAGATACGGATTCACGGCGCTGGCGCCATAACCAATCAGCAACGCGAAATGCATTACTTCACGCGGCTCGCCGGACTCGATCAGCAGCGCCACCTGCGTGCGCGTGCCTTCGCGCACCAGATGATTGTGGACCGCCGAGAGCGCCAGCAAGCTGGGAATCGGCGCGTATTCCCGATCCACGCCGCGGTCCGAAAGAATCAGCAGATTGTAACCGGACTTGATGGCCAGAGAAGCGCTGCGGCACAACGCCTCTAATGCCCTTTCCAGTTCCTTCTCGCCGCCGCCCACGCGAAACAGCATCGGCAACATGGTTGTGAGCAACGCGCTGGTGGAAACGCGCCGCAATTTTTCAAGATCGCGGCTGGTGAGCACGGGATGGGGAAGCTTGAGCGTGTGACAGTGCTCCGGTGTCTCCTCCAAAATATTGCGCTCGGTTCCGATGTAGCTGGTGAGCGACATCACCAGCACTTCTCGAATAGGATCGATGGCCGGATTCGTCACCTGCGCGAACATCTGCTTAAAATAATGAAACAGCGTTTGCGGCTTGTCGGAAAGGCACGCCAGCGGAGTATCCGTGCCCATGGATCCTACCGCTTCTTCGGCATTCGCCGCCATGGGAGCCAGCAGAATGCGCAGATCCTCGTCGGTGTAGCCGAACGCGCGCTGCCGTTCGACGATATTGTCCAGATCGGATTCGTAGACGCGCGGCGGCTCCCGCAAACTGTCGAGCGTGATCTGGTTTTCCTTCAGCCACTCGGCATAGGGCTGCCTGCTCCACAGCCGCTCCTTGATTTCTTCGTCCGGAATAATGCGGCCTTCGGTGGTATCCACCAGCAGCATCCGGCCCGGCTGCAGCCGGCCTTTGAACTTCACGTCCTCCGGCCGCACTGGCAGCACCCCGGTTTCAGACGCCATGATCACCAGGTCGTCGTGCGTCACCAGGTAGCGCGCCGGCCGCAATCCGTTGCGGTCCAGCGTTGCGCCGATCGCGCGGCCATCGGTGAAAGCGACGGCCGCCGGCCCATCCCACGGCTCCATCAGCGAGGCGTGATATTCGTAAAATGCCTTCTTCGCGGGATGCATTGTGTCGTCGGCATCCCAGGCTTCCGGAATCAGCATCGCCATCGCATGCGGAAGACCGCGGCCGGCAAGTGTCAGCAACTCCAACGCGTTGTCGAGCGCGGCCGAATCGCTCCCGCCGGGCTTGATGATCGGCAGAACTTTCTTCAGGTCGTCGCCGAACAATCGCGAAGACAGTATTCGTTCGCGCGCATTCATCCAGTTCACGTTCCCGCGCACCGTGTTGATCTCGCCGTTATGACACAGATAGCGGTACGGATGCGCCAATTGCCAGGAGGGAAAAGTATTGGTGGAGAATCGCTGGTGTACCAGGCACAGCGCGCTCGTTGCCTCGGGATCGGTGAGTTCGCTGTAAAAATCGGCGATCTGCGGCGCCAGTAGCAATCCTTTGTAGATGATGGTCCGCGAAGACAGCGAGGGAATATAGAAGAAGTTCTTGTCTGGCAGGTCCGACGCGGCAATTTCCAACTCGGCGCGCCGCCGAACGACATATAGCTTGCGCTCCAATTCATCCTGCGTCATAGGAGCCGCGCCGCGAATGAAAATCTGCTCGATGTATGGCTGCGATGCGCGGGCAATTCGTCCGATGGCGTCGGCATTCACTGGCGTATCGCGCCATCCCAGAACCGACAGTCCTTCCTCCCTCGCAATCCTTTCCAGAATTCCTTCCACCAACAGCCGATTCGAAGGCTCCACTGGTAGAAAGACCATGCCCACGCCATACACGCCCACGGGAGGCAGCGTAAATCCTAGCGCGTTGCATTCGCGCGCGAAAAACTCATGCGGAATCTGGATCAGAATGCCGGCGCCATCGCCCGTCTCCGGATCGCAGCCGCACGCCCCGCGGTGCGCCAGATTAATCAGGATTTGGAGGCCCTTGAGAATGATTCCGTGCGATTGCTCGCCCTTGATGTTGACCACGAAGCCGATGCCGCAAGCATCGTGCTCGTTCCTCGGATCGTACAGACCCTGCTCGACAGGGAGGCCTTGCATGCAGCGAGTATAGCAATTCCAAAGTATAAGTTCAATAGAAAATGTGTTGACATATAATTAGAGATTGTAATACTATTGAAATCGGATGAACGTTGATAGCCTAAAACTTTTCAGAGACATAGCGCAGGACCGCAGTTTTAGCAAAGGGGCCGCGGTGAACGGCGTCAGTCAGTCTGCCGCCAGCCAGAGTGTGCAGGATCTGGAACGTCAATTGGGAATTTCCCTGCTGGATCGGGGCACCCGCCCCCTTACGCTCACCGATGCCGGCAAGCTTTATCTGGATATGTGCCGCGACGTGCTGCGGCGCCGCGACGATTTCCAGGTTACCCTCGACCTCTTGAAGAGCCAGGTGGAGGGAACGGTCCGCGTGGCGTCTATTTACTCCGTGGGCCTCTCGGAAATGTCGCAACTCGAACAGGAGTTTTCGCGCCGCCATCCGCAAGCCAAGCTGGAAGTGGAATACCTGCGCCCGGAAAAAGTGTATGAAGCCGTAGTGACGGATCGCGCCGACCTGGGCCTGCTGAGTTATCCGGAGGCCACTAAGTCAGTCACGGTGCGGCCCTGGCGCGATGAAGAAATGGTGTTGGCGGCGTCTCCCTATCATCACCTGGCAAACAAATCGGAAGTGCGTCCCGAAGATCTGGAGGGCGTAGCCTTCATTGGCTTCGATGAGGACCTGCCCATCCGCCGCAATATCGACCGCTTTCTAAAGGACCATCATGTGCGCGTCAACATTACGCTTCACTTTGACAATTTGCAAATGATCAAGGAAGCTGTCGCCCACGGTCCGGGGGTCAGCATCATGCCCGCGCGGATTATGGAAGTAGAGGTCGCACAAGGCCGGCTGGTGCCCATCCCAATTGCCTCTCGGGAACTCTACCGGCCCGTGGGAATTGTTCACCTGCGCAAGAAACGCTTCCACCGCGCCGGCCAGGCGTTCCTGGATCTCTTACAAGAACCTCCAGCAGCATGGACGGCGGCGCTATCCGAATCGTAAATGATTCCGCCAACCTGCTAGACTGAAGTTAGGTTCCTCCCGCCGTCTCCCTACTATTTCACCCAGGGTGGTCTGCATTGCGTCTGTTTTTTGTCTTCGCGGTTTTTCTCTCCACGGCTTTCGGCCAATACCCGGAAGTTTTCGGGCTTGAACCGAACGCGGTCAATTTCCTCCCAATGTGCTTTTTGCACGCCGCTCGTCTGGCAATCTCATCTATCTCACTCGAGATGCCATGGTCCTTTTCAACGGCGTTCGGCTCCAGATCGCCGACGTGGATCCAAAGGTCGTTCCCGAAGGTGACTCACCATACGCTACGGTATTCAACTACTATCAAGGGCACAACCCGTCCAATTGGCGCACCAACGTCCGTACGTTCAGAGCCGTACGGCTGACCAACATCTACCCGGGAGCAAGCGCTGTCTTCACCACCACATCGTTGAGCCTGGATCCAGCCACCTCTAGCCTTGGGAAAATAATTGTGACGGTACAGCCCGGCGCGGATCTCGACCGCTTCCGGCTGCGAGTACTCAACACCGGGGCTATTCCCTTTCAAGGACCAGGAGGCATTTGGTTCACTTTCGGCAGCATTCGCGGAGTTTTCATCGTGAACGTGCAGACAACGCAGATAGATGGCGGCAAGCGTGTCGCAATAGACTCTCACTTAAGCATTGAATCCGCTGATACTCTTTCAGTTCAGGCGCCTGGCCGGAATCCCGCCTTGCCTACGGAAGTTACGATCACCTTCCCCAGTTACGAAACCGGCGGCCCTGCTTTCCGGCCCGAAAAGGCGGCTGATGGTAACCGTTATCTCGCGTCCACTGTCGTGACACCTACCGACTTCGGCGAGGATGGAAAACTGGATACGCCGGTTTGTAATGGAGGTTGCAGGGACGCGATATTGGAGCGCACCGACGACAGCGGGAAATCCATCTGGGTCAGCCTGTTTGGCGGCGAGCGCGCAGAATCAACCAACACTGCGGCGGCTTCCTCGAATGGCGTCGTTGTATTTGGTCTCACGGAGTCGCAAGATTTTCCCGTTACCTCCAACGCGCCGCAATCTACACTCCGCTCACCACGAGATGCCTTCCTGGCTTTCTTCGACCGCGACACAGGACAACTGCGCAACGCCACCTATGCGGGCCTGGAGGGTGCCGCAGAAGTCTCGTCGTATGCCGTGGATTCAGGGGGCGATCTTGCGATTGGCGGCGGCTATTCGACCATTGCTTCCACCATGATCGATACCGGTTACCTACTCCGCTGGCGGCCCTCTGAAAATCGATTCCTTTTTTCGAAAAGCTTGGATGCGCCGGTGGAGACGCTTCTTTTTGATGTCAACTCCAACCTCTACTTCGCTTCGACCAACACTTTTCTTCCCACTCCACGCCTGCAGACCGGGGTTGTAGACGCGAGTGGGCAACAGCAAGGATCCCTGGTTACCATCGATGCACCCAACCGCTTCGGGGATGCCCTCGCCGAAGTTTTCGGAATCCGGTTGCTCCCTGGGATCGATTGGGAAATCTGGGTTGCATATCATGTACGGCCAGGCCAAACTTTCACTGCGTCTCCAACACTTGCGTTGGCAAGGGTTTCAACCACGCGCGGTCAGGTGATTTTCAACCGCTCCATAACCGTAGGTATAGCGTCAGGACTTGCCTTCACTCCGGCGGGGAATATCAAAGTGCTGGTGCAAAACCCCTCCTCGACCGAGATAACTTCCCCTGATGCTCCGCTCGCGGCAGGATGTGAAGGCACTCCTTACTTTCTGATTCTTTCTCCGTCGGGGCAGACTATTTATTCCGCATACGTACCCGCAACATTCGACTTCGTCGCCCAAGACGACATGCACCCCGCCGCTCCAGCCAGTCTGAGCTGCTTCGCAAGCACCGCCGGACGTGTCCCCACCAGCTATGCCGCGCCGGGTCAATTGATCACCATCACCGGTGGTGGCTTTGGCCCATCCAGCACAATCTACAGCTCGCCGGACGATAGCGGCACGTTTCCTCTGACCGTCGGCGGGTTCCGCGTTCGAATCGCGGGGATAGACGCGCACATCATTGCGGTTTCCCGTGGACTGATCGCCGCTCAAGTTCCCTTCGAGATCGCGCCCTCCATCCCGTCCGCTTCGATAGAAGTTTTTGACAATGAGGTCCCGCTGAATCCACTACCATTTTCATATGCCGGCCACAGCTTCACCTTCTTCGACACTGGGAACCGGAACAATTCTCTAAATCTGCCGGCCCTGGCCGCGCTCAATGAGGATGGCACCGTAAACAGCGAAAGCAATCCGGCAAATTCAGATTCCATCGTAAGCCTCTTCGGCAGCGGCCTTGGACTTCTCTCACCGCCGCTCCCCAGCGGTGGCCTCAACCCCATCCCTCCCGCCGGGCCACTTTCGCAAAGTACCCTGTTTACACTTTGCTTGGGCTGCGAAGTCCTCTACTTGGGCTCCGCGCCCGGACTCTCGACTTCCGTGGTTCAGGTCAACGTCCGCCTCACGACAAACATCACCGGAAACCCGCACGCAATCGGGCTAGCGTTAGGCGCCTCCTCGATACAGGTCTTTCCTAAGCTGACTGGAATCGTTTTCGTCAAGTAGAGAGTTGGCTTAGCATCCGCTCGACGTCGTCGACTTGCGCTTTCAGTCCTTCGCATAGGCTCACCCGAGGAACGTAACCAAGCACATCCCGGCTCTTGGAAAGATCGGCGCCCGTATTCCGCACGTCCCCCGTTTGCGGCCGCACGCGGTCCACATCGATGCTGTCGCCCGTCAGTTCCTCCACCAGACTTATCGCTTCGTTCATGCTTACAATGCCGCCACCGGCGATGTTGAACGCCTGGAACGGTCCCGATATTTTCGCGGCTAGCAGAAAAGCCGAGACAACATCCTGTACGTAAGTGAAATCGCGGCGCTGCTCGCCATCGCCGTAGAGAACGAATTTCGATCTCGTCAACGCCGCGTGGATCAGACATTGAAAAGCCATGTCCGGCCTTTGCCGCGGTCCGTACACCGTGAACAAACGCAGTACAACAACCGGAACATCGTTCTGCGTCGCATACGCTGAACACAAGTGCTCCGCCGCGAGCTTGGTAACGCCGTATGGAGAAACCGGATTCTTCGGTTGATCTTCAGCGGCGAATTCCGCTGGCGAATTGCCATATATCGAGGAAGACGAAGCGATGACGAGCCGCTTCAACGCCCGGGCGCCGCCGGCGCACTCGAGCAAATATTGAGTGCTCAGGATGTTGTCTCGAACGTAAGTCTCAAACTCGGCGCCCCAACTGGTGCGGACTCCTGGGCGCGCCGCGAGGTGGAAAATCACTTCCGCATCCTGCAGCAAACTTTTTTCGGTATCCAGTAAATCGCGATGGATGAATCGGAAGCGCACCGATGCCGGCAGGAGCGACAGGTTACGCCGCTTCAATTGTGGATCGTAATAATCGGTGAGCGCATCGACGCCGGTTACCGAGTGCCCATCTGCGAGCAGCCGCTCACACAGATGCGATCCAATGAATCCCGCACAACCTGTTACTAAGAATTGCGTAGGCAGCCATCAGGTTAACACGCATGCGACACTTTAAGTTTCCTTGCATGTCAAAGCTGTGGCTAGGCGCCGTCTTTGTGGTGAATGCCGGCTTCGCGGTGACGTTGCTGTATGTCTCCGGCGCGTTCAACGCCGGCTTCGATCACCACCCGGACGAGGCAGCGCATTTCGTTACCGGCCTGATGTTGAGAGACTACGTTATCGAAGGTTTTCCCTCAGCGCCCATGGCCTTTGCAACGGACTTTTACCTGCACTATCCGGAGGTCGCATTTGGACACTGGCCTCCGGTTTTTTATGTCGTGCAAGCAGTCTGGATGCTGCTGCTTCCACCAACCCACACATCGCTCTTGCTGTTGATGGCGCTGCTGACCACCTGCACGGCATACATTTTTTATCAAACGATGGCGCAATACTTTTCACGGACCCTGGCCATACTCGCCGGCCTGATGTTTATCGCATTACCGTTGACCCTACAAGACGCTTCACAAGTAATGATAGAAGCTCCTCTCACTCTGTTCGGCTTTATCGCCGCACTGGCGATGGTGCCGGTGCTCGACCGTTCCACTTGGCGTAACGCCGCATGGTTCGGCGTTGCCGCGTCGATTGCAATCTTGACCAAGAGCAGCGGATGGTCTCTGGCGATCGTGCCCATCATCGCGCTGCTGCTCACTGGAAAGTGGAAGAGCAACATCGCTACGCGCTTTCTTCTCTCAGGTGGAATCGTGATCGCGGCGTGCGTACCGTTTTACATCTGGACGCGGCGAATGGCTTTCGCTGGAACTGAAGGAAAACCGATAACCATCCGTCACATGGCGGAGGCGCTGTTTCAATTGATCGGCCTGTTGCCGGACTTGATCGGCCTCGTGCTATTGCTGCTGGCCGCGTGCGGACTCTTCTTGAAGGTGATTCTGCCGCTTCGAAAAGCATCCGTCCAAACTTTCTGGGCGGCGATGACGGCATACCTGATCGGCGTGATCGTCTTTCATGCGATCGCGCCAACTATCTCCGAACCGCGAAAACTCGTCATGACGACCCCCGCGCTTTTGCTGTTTAGCTTCGCGGCTCTCGATTGGCTGGCGCGACGACGCCCGTGGATGGCGAACAGCGTCGCCCTGGCTATACTCGCCTTTTTCACCGTGCGAACATTCTGGGCCGCGCCGCAACCGGCCGATCCTTTTGCCGAACCCGTTCAAGTCCTGCTGTCTCGCTCAGAACTTAACCATGCAATCACGCTGGTTTCATCGAGCCATCCCAGCGGCGAAGGCGCCTTTATCGCGGACGTCGCACAACGGCAGGCGCGTCCCTTTCGAATTCTTCTTCGCGCCAGCAAGTTGCTTTCCAGCAGCACTTGGAACGGCTTAAACTACGCTCTCCTTTACGACTCGCCGGAGGCGGTCAAGACGTTCCTCGAGGGCATTCCGGTTCGCATAGTTGTTGTGGACACGTCGCCTGGAACAAGCAACGCTCATACTGACCTGTTGCTACGAACGCTGCACCAATACGCCGCGAATTGGCAGCTTATCTACTCGAGCCCAAACGCGCTGGAGCACATCGAGATTTATCGCCTGAAAAAAGACATTCCCACCGGTCAAGGGAAGATTCAAATCGATCTCAGAGACAAGCTGAACACTATTCTCGAGTATCCGGTGCCTTAATCCTCCACCACGTGCGACTCGAATTCATGCCGGAACTTTTTCCATCGAGCCCACTGGAATTTGCCATTGCTCTCCATGCAGTCGACCGCGCAATAGGCCATGTACAAAGCGTGATGCGCATTGTCGTGCGCGAAGAGCCCTTGACGGCCGAACGTAACCAGATTTTCGAATTGCCCGAGCCAGTCATCCACTTGAGCCAGGGGAACTTCAAAGCCGCGCTTGTAAATTGGATAGGCCTGCGCCAGCCGGCGAGTTACAACCTTGCGAATCGAAGCACGAAGGGGAATGCCGGCATCCCGCAACACATCGCGCACCAGGTCGCCCAAATCCGCGTCACTCATGTTCCATGCGGAGGATGCCGTATCGCACGGCAGTTCGGCGCAAAGGGCGGTTCGACCACGCGGCTCGGACACACCGCTGTAATTCTTCGGCTCCGACAACCGCGATATGGGAAAGCGCTCCTCCGGAAAATAGTGGGCATCGTATTCGGAAAATCGATCCTGATCCAACACCAGATAGATCAGGATCATGGCTCGAAACGACATACCGCCGGCCGCTTCCAGGACCTCAACAGGCGCTTGCGGCCGCATGCTTCGCGCCAGCAAATTGATCGGCAGCGTGGACAGAACAAAATCGCAATCCACGGTTCCACTCGACCCGCTTTGCTCGTAACAAATCCGCGAGACCCGCCGGCCGTCATGCGCCATGCCCGTGACCTTTGAACCAAACAGAAACTCAGCTCCTTGAATAGCCGCCTCTTCGTGCAATCGCTCAAATATCTGACCGTAGCCGCGCTGCGGATAGTAAAAACGTCCAGTGCCCGCTCGTTTGAGCTTTCGAAGCATTCTTCCCGGAGTGTTCGCGGACACCCGGCGCTGAGCCTGGACCGGAGACAAATGCATCGGATCGAGTCCCCAGAGTTTGCGGGCGAAAGGAAAGTAAAAGTCGCGGCAAATGGTTCGCCCCAGCCCGGCTTCGAGCACCGAAGCGAAACTCTCGTCCACCGGTTTTTTCACAAACCTCTTGCGGACAATGTCGGCCGCGGATCCGATCAGAAACGATTTCGGGAGATGCAAGGCGAGATCCAGCGCTTGCAGTGGAAAGTGTATCCAGCTATTTCGCAACAGAATCCTGCCGTGACGCGGGCGGATTCGCAAGTCGTCTCCGAGCAATGCCGTGATATCCGCGAGAACCCGCGCGTCACAAGCCGGATGCAGCCGGTGACTGCCGTAGTCGACGCGCAGTCCTTCAAGATCGAAGCTGCCGGCATTTCCCCCTGGGCCATCGCGCTGCTCCAGAACCACGGTGCGTCCCAGTTTTCGCCGGGCAGCTTGGAATGCAGCGCCGGCGCCCGCCGGTCCCGCTCCCAGGACAGCCAGCGTCATGCTCGCCTCATGCGCGCCGTGCTCCCAGCATGTAGAAAAACACGGAATGAACGGTTACCACGAGATAACTGATTGTATGCTCAAAAAAATGCCCGCAGATTACTTTGACCCAATCGTTCGATTGCGCCAGGCGGTGTGATCGAGTGAGAACAATCCCGAAGGCCAGGTAAAGAGCTAGAAGAATGAAGACTCCCATGGCGGCGATGGGCCAGATCCCCCGTTTAGAAGCCGATTCCGTGTCCGCCTCTGCGCGCGGCATCGCCAGGCAACAGCCGATGGCGAGAGGAACTGTAACCAGAGCGTGCGTGAAAAGTTCGCGTGCCTGATGGCCGAGGAAGCGGGCATCCGTAAATGACGCGCTGCTCACGCCGAATATGATGGTGAAGATTGCGAAGAGTGCCCAGGTGGAAAGCAGAAGGCTGAACGCTCCCTTACGGTCGCGGTTCTGACGTGAGCAGGCGATTGCCGGAAGCAACATCAACGCCACCTGGCTCAAGAAATGATACTGCCAGTGACTGCCGAAAATCATCGGCTCGCTGTCGCGCGTGTGGTATTGAAGCAAATTCAGCATGGCGGCGTGGGCGCCAACATGTATCGAAGCCCCGATAAATATCGTCGCGTCCAGCGCAATGGCGATCGCCCCGATGTTCCACAGAGCGCCGCCCTTCGCCACAGGCCTGCCGCATAGCCACATCACCCATCCGGCCACGGCGGCGCTCAGCAGCAACTCCAGCGGCAGTTCACCCAGCGCATGCTCGAAGTACAGCATGGTGTCCAGAAATGTCCGCTGCCCGTCTTCATGGACCACAACCAGCCATGGCCAGGCAGTGCCGAACTGAACACAAATCGCGACAAAGGCGGAAGCGATGATTGTAAGAGGGAAGTAGAAGAAGAGCCGGTTGGCTAGGTTGGACACGGCTTGCTCGGAGGCACAAGAAGACTCGCGGATTTCGACACGGCGCCGCTGGCCAGACTTCCAATGACGAATACCACGCTCCAGGCCAACCCCGCCGCGGCCCCGGCGGCAGGCGCGGCTCCAAAGGGAACCAACAACGCCGCCAGCGCAAACTCGCGTGTGCCGATTCCCGCCAGGGTTATCGGCACGAACGCGGAAAGTTTCGCCAGAGGCCATGCAAACAGCCACGCGCGCAGTGGAAGGCGCAGCCCGCACTGCCCTGCCACCCATTGCATGAGCACAATCAGACCGGCCTGCGACAACACGCTGATTCCGAATATTAGGAACGTGACTACCGGGCGCTGAAATCCGGCCGCGAAGGCCTGCCAATAGGCCGCCACTTTCCCGTGGTTCGTCCGCCGCAGAAGAAGGCTCGCGGCGGCGCCCAGCATACCCGCGGCCAGGAATATTCCGAGAACAAGTTCAATTAACCGCTCGCTTACCGCGTCCAGATGATGCGGAAAGGCAAAGACCGCAAAGCACGTCAACAGCAGCAGCGCTCCCATATCCAGAACACGGCTGGCCAGCGTGCCCGATACGACGCTCTCTTTCGTAGAGCTGCGCGAAAGACCCAGCGTGACGGTGACAACGTCTCCTCCAATCACCCCAGGAAATAGCAGGTTTGAAAACAGCCCTCCAAAATAGCAACGGACGGATTGCAGCAGCGGCAACCGGGCGCCGGCCAGGTTTACAATCAGGTGCCATTTCAGGCAACCGAGGAATTGCATGGCCAAATAGATGGGTATGGCTGCAACCAGGACCAGCGGCGACATGTTTCGCAAGGCATCCGCCAGGTTCCGCCGCGGCAGAATCATGACCAACAGGACCAAGAGAAGCGCGCTCCCAAGTATCCGAATCGCCGGCTTCCTTCTGGAGACAGCTAGAAATGTTGAAACCGAGTTCATCGTTTCAGTCGATGAAAACGAGAGTTCTGGTCGGCCAACATGGCAATACACCAGATAAGAACGCCATGCAACAGAATGGTGACGTCGGTTCCGGAGACGCGCAACAGATAAAAATCGTAAAGCAGCTTTACCAGCCCGCTCAGAATGACAACTGACGCGATCGGTCCCAGGATTCTCATCGGATGAAAGAGCATCATGGTCCGGAGCATCTGAAACACAAAGTTGAACGTGGCGAACGGATTGATTTTAGACTTACCAACTCGCCGGTAGTAGTCGATCGGAACGTACGAAACGGAATAGCCGCTGGAAATCAGGGCCAGCGTGATGGTGGTGGTGAAAGAAAATCCCGATGGAAGAATGTGCGCGAACTGATCCACCAGCGACTTGCGAATCACGCGCAACCCCGAATTCAAATCCGGAATCTCCTGACCCGCCAGGTACCCGGCCAGCTTGCGGAGCATCCATTTCACAGGGCGCCGGAGGCGCGGATCCTCGACCTTCCTTCCGATGCGTGCGCCGACCACCATGTCATTGTCCGGAACGCGCTCCAGCATTCTTGGAATTTCAGCACCCGGGTAAGTGCCATCCGCATCGATGATGACCACCCAATCGAATTTCGCGTGGGCGATTCCAGCCTTCAGCGCGTACCCGTAGCCCTTATTGGTCTCGAGCCGCAATACATGGACGCCATGCTGCTCCGCCCGAACGCCCGTGGCATCGCTGGAACCATCATCCACAACGATGATTTCGTGCTCCCAACCTGAGGAGCTAAGTGCTTTTACTACAGCGCGGATTCCGTCCTCAATGCCCGTCTCTTCGTTATGAGCGGGGATGACAATTGTAACTCCGTGCCGAACGCTGCTTTGACGGGAGACTCCAGAGGCGGCCAGGGCAGAGGTTTCGCGTAACATGTCTCTTATTTGGTAACTCCGCCACCGGCAGAAAGTTGCATCAGGTTAGACCGATAAGACAAATCTATCAGAGAATGTTTACTAGGGAAACCCCCAGCGACTTCATTGGCTTAGCGCGCACCCCCGAAAGTCAAAGAAAACGGGCTACGAAAGAAATACGTGGTCCCTTTTCCTCCGCTGCGGTGGGGAACTTTCACTCCGCCCTTGACAGACGGTTACTCTTAGGAAGCAGTTGGAGCAATTCGGTCAGATTTGTACAAATAAAACTGTCTGCGTTTTTGGAGGAACCGATCGGCGAGATGGACGCCACGCCAAGCAGTTAGTGGCGACATTGGCGATGATTCCGCTGGAGCGGTTTGTCCCCACATTCCGGACTCGATCAGGTCATGCACCAGCCAACGCAGGGTGAAGCGCACGCGGAAGCCTGCTGGCAAAGTGCAGTCCCCGAGCTACCCAATGTGCGTCTTTCCCCGAACGCGACGAGCCTTTACGTTAATTGCGCCTTACGGCCGCACAGAATTCTTCAGCGCCCGATCGAGTTGTTCTAATTCATCGTGAAGGACGGTAAGCTTCGCCTGCTCAAGCCGCAGTTGCTCTTCACAGTCTGTCAATCTCCTTTGCCTCTCCTGTTCTTCAGGCATAGAGATTTCGCGAATCTTGCTTTGAGTTGAGCTACGAGATCTTCTGTCTCCTTTTGTTCGAGGGGGTTCTTGATGTTACTCTGCTTATCTTCAATCGTCTTGATTTGCACAGCAAGACTTGTGCGGCTCAATTGGGTTGCCGCAAGTTTCGACCGAGCGTAATCGAGGCGTTGGAGTTCCCGCCCGACCGCTGCTTCTTGGACTTGCAACCGATAGATGAGAATCGGCGTCCTTTCGCCAGCAACGGCAATGGTCTGCAATTCCTGCCGCAGTGGACGGACCTCTGCCAACAAGGCCTGCAGCGTTTGCGAGTCCATAGGAGCGGTCTGAGTGTAACCGGTAGCTTAGAATAGTAAGAACGTGAAGGCCAAAAATTTCAGTGGATGCATACGCGTTGCCTGCCGGCATTGATATTTCCTATACTCAATTAGGAAATTGAATGTTTTATGGCCGCTGAGCAGGGTTGGAGGAAGGCCATCTATGAGCAACTCGCACGGATTGGAAAAGCCGTCGCGAGCCCGCCAAGGCTGGAGTTGCTCGATCTCTTGTCCCAGGGACCGCGCACGGTGGATGCGCTCGCCCGGGAAGCTGGCTTGAGCACGGCGAACGCCTCCCAGCATCTCCAGGTCCTGCATGCGGCCCGATTGGTCGAGACCCACAAGGAAGGTCTCTTCGTGGAGTACCGCCTCGCCGACGAGCAGGTGTGCGAGTTCTTTCTGACGCTACGCACGCTCGCCGAAAACCGACTCGCCGAAGTCGATTCGATCGTCCGGCAGTTCAACGAGGGCCGCGATTCGATGGAGCCGGTCGAGAAGCAGGCCCTTCTTGAGCGGGTAAGCCGGGCGGAGGTAATCGTGCTGGATGTGCGCCCGCGAGAGGAATATCGCGCGGGTCATATTCCGGGAGCCGTCTCGATTCCCCTGAAGGAGCTGAAGACACAGCTTTCAAGCCTGCCCCGCAATCGGGAGATTGTGGCTTATTGCCGGGGCCCATACTGCGTGCTTGCCGTGGAGGCTGTGAAGCTTCTGCGGGCCAAGGGCTTTCGGGCGGTCAGGCTAGAGGCTGGAATGCCTGAGTGGCGCGTCGAGGGACGGCCAGTGGTGGTGGGTGAGGAGGCGCGATGAGGTCTTCGGCGGCGAGAGATGCAGTGACAACCTGCTTGGCTCTGAGCGTGTCCCTCTAATCAACTATTCAAACAGGTATTTGACCCTAGGTTGAGTGACATGTCGGGCAATCCATTGGCCGATGATCAGGACCATTCACACTGCACACCCAACTCGTTCTAAGCGATGGCGGAAGACGGAAAGTTGTCTGAGAAATCAGTTGAAAACGATATAGTTCCCAGCTTTCGGTTACCGGAAGAGGCAGGGATGGCCTTTCCCGCGCCGCCGAAGTCGCTTGGGTGGAAAGCATGAATAAAACAGGGATGAATAAAACGGCCCCCACGGAGGCGGTTCAGTGTATACTGGCTGCCGTCGGGTAAGGCAAAATGGAAATGCCGGTCACGAAGAAGGAATTTGATGGGAAGTTACCATCGCCAACCGATGACCGCGCCCAAAAAGGAGACGCAAGATTACAAGTGAACAATATGACTCGCCGGTTTCGCGACATGCGCCGAGCCTGCGTTGCGTCCGTACTGATGACCTCCCTTATTGTCCACGGAGCGGCGGCACAACAGGCCGGCGGGAAGCTGCGCCTCAGCATGATTCCCGCAACCGATCCCGGAAAAATGATCCGCGATGCCCGGCCGCTGATCGCCTACCTCGAAAAAGAAACCGGCGCGAAGGTCGAGATCACCGTTCCGACAAATTACGTGGCGGTAGTGGAAGCCATTGCCAACGACCAGGTCGATATCGCTCACTTCGGCGGCTTCACCTTCGTACAGGCCTCGGCTCGCGCTCGCGCAAAGCCCCTGGTACAGCGCGAGCAGGACCAGAGGTTTCATAGCCTATTCATCACCCACGCCCAATCGAACATCAAGACACTGAAAGATCTGAATGGTCATAGCTTCGCTTTCGGTGATGTTAACTCCACCTCTGGCCACCTCATGCCGGAGTACTATATGCGCGAAGCGAAGGTCGCAACAACGGTCATTGAAAGGGCGCTCTATACCGGCGGGCATGACGCTACGGCGCTTGCCGTGGCCAACAAGAAAGTGGATGCCGGCGCGATGGACGAGACTGTGTTCCAAAGAATGATGAAGGATGGCAAAATCACCGATCAGCAGGTAAGGGTATTCTGGACCACGCCCCCCTTCTTCGATTACGTGTGGGCAGCGCGCAAAGACCTCGACCCGAAGGTGGTGGAGAGTTTTGTCGATGCGTTCCTAAAGCTCGATGCCAAGAACCCCGAGCACAAGACGATCCTCGACTTTCTTAGCGCGGCAAAATACGTCCGCGCCAAAGACTCCGACTACGCCAGACTCCGCCAGGCTGCGAAAGACGCCGGATTGATGAAGTGACCTATTCGGTCGAATCCGTAACCAAGTTCTATCGTCAGGGACACGCTCGCGTACGTGCTCTCAACGGAATCAACTTGAAATTTGCGCCGGGAGAGCACGTCGCGCTGCTCGGACACTCGGGAGCGGGCAAGTCTACGCTCTTTCGGCTGTTGAATGCTACGATTCGCCCGTCCGGCGGCGCCGTTCTTTTTGAAGGCTGCGATGTGGGGGGGATGTCTGGGGCCGAGGTGAGAGGCATGCGGCGGCGCATTGGCACCATCTATCAGCAACACAATCTTGTGCCTTCCCTTACGGCGCTCGAAAACACGCTCTGCGGCGGGTTGGGGCGCTGGTCGCTTGCCCACACGATCCGGGGAATTTTCCGTCCTCATAAGTCAGACATGGAAAAAGCGCTTAATGCGCTCGAGAGCGTGGGACTGGCCGACAAACGCCAGGCGCGCGCCGACGAACTCTCCGGCGGCCAGCAGCAGCGCGTGGCCATCGCGCGCGCTCTCATGCAGGACCCGGAGGTGATTCTGGCCGACGAACCCGTCGCCTCACTCGATCCGGGGCTGGCCGATGAAATCATCTCACTTCTAACGCGCCTCGCGGCCGGCAGCAGGAGAACTCTGGTGATATCCCTGCACACGGTCGGGATAGCCTTAGAGCGTTTCCCGCGCGCTGTCTCCCTTAGGTTGGGAAGCGTGGAATTCGATGGTCCTTCTTCAGAAGTGCACGGCGAACGGCTGAGGAATCTATACGCTGGTGGCAACCTCGTGTCGGAGCAACCAACGCATGGGAGTGGTTCCCACAACAACTTCAAGCGCATCAGTTAGCTCTAGTGCACCTTCGCAGCGCTCGCTGACCCTGCGCAAGAGCTTGACAGCGCTGGGTTTCGCCGTCGTGATGGCTATTTGTTGGCGCGCCGCTGAAGTGCACCCTGTCGAGCTTTTTTCCGCTGATACGGCGGCCGGGCTGTGGAAATTCCTCTCCGGACTCTTTCCTCCGGACCTATCGGCAAGTTTTCTGCGCACGGTGCTTAAAGCGACCGGCCAAACTCTGGCTACCGCGGTCGCGGCCACCATCCTTTCCATAGTAATGGGACTGCCACTGGGCATCCTGGCTTCTGCGACACTGTGGCGCCGCGGAATCCTGGTCGAAGGGGCAAGGCGCGGCCCGGGCTTTTTCATTTTAAGCGGGCTCAGCAGTCTGACGCGTGCGTTGTTGGGCTTCATTCGCGCCGTGCCGGATATTCTATGGGCAATCCTGTTTGTGACGATGGTGGGCCTCGGTTCACTGGCAGGCACCCTGGCACTGGCGGTCGCGTACAGCGGACTGGTCGGGCGCGTCTACTCCGACGTGTTTGACACCACGGACCCGCGGCCGCTCGAAGCTTTGCAATCGACCGGCGCGAGCCGCCTTCAGGTCTTCATGCGCGGCGTGTGGCCGCAGGCTCTTCCGAACCTGATCGGCTACACGCTGTATTCGTTCGAATGCTGCGTACGCGCAGCCTCCGTGCTGGGACTGGTGGGAGCGGGCGGCATAGGGTACGAGATCGGGATTTCGATGCGCCTGTTCGAATATGGCCAGGGGCTGACGCTGATTCTTGCGTTCATCGGCTTGCTGGTGCTCATTGACGTGGCCAGCCGGCGTCTGCGCGCGCTTTCGAACCGCGGGGCCGCGAAACCGCGAGTGGGCCGCCGTTCGCAACTGCGCTGGATATTGCTCACGCTCGCAGTTGTTGCGGGGGCGGGGGCCAGCTTTTATTTCTCGGGTTTCACTCCAGAGGTTTTCGAGGAGAACAATGTTCTGAAGCACGCGACGCACTTTATCGGCGGAATGTTCCCACTTGAGATGGGCCTGGGTTTCATTTCCAAGCTGAGTGGTTTGCTTCTGCAAACATTTGCGATTGCGTTTCTCGGCACGCTAATCGGAGTTTGTTTTGGCTCCGTGATTGCCTTGCCGGCCACGGCGAGCCTGATCTTTCTGGAGCCGGACAGTACAGGACACCACGGCATTGCGGAGCGATCGCTCCGCTGGCTCGGTTTTTGGGTTGCGCGCCTCATCCTGAATCTCCTGCGCGCCATCCCCGAACTCCTCTGGGTTTTGGTCTGCATTCTGGCAATTGGAATAGGCCCGTTTGCGGGAACTATCGCCATCGGCTTGCACACGGCGGGTGCGCTGGGCAAGTTGTATGCTGAAGCGATGGAGGAGGTCCCTCGCCGCCCCATTGAAGCGCTCTACGCCGTGGGCGCGCGGCCGTTGCAAGTCTTTTTTCGAGGCATCTGGCCTCAGGCCAAGCCCATTTTGCGCAACTATACGCTGCTCCGCTGGGAATCTAACCTCCGCGTCTCCACAATTCTGGGGCTGGTCGGTGGAGGAGGACTCGGACAAGCCATCTACAACAACATCCAACTCGGCTTCTACGATCGCGTAGCCACGATGATCCTGCTCATCTATGCCTTAGTGGTCGCGAGCGATTGGTTCGGCCACCGGCTGCGAGCGTCCGATATGAAAAACTACATGACGCTGCCCCCCGCATAGGCGCAGTCTAACCCTGCATGCAATGGGCGGTGGCGTTCCATAAGATCCTGCCGTACTTCCCACCGCCGTGCATGGAGCCGCCTGGGCTGCCTGGATTTTCTCGTAAGAAACCCTTCTACCACTGATTCCCTCCCCTACCACTTTGAAATCCAGCCAACCTGCTGATTTTCCGTGGCTTAACCTGTTAGACCGTTAGATTCTGGGGAAAGTACTCAATTTAATGCTTGAATAAATGGGACCTCTGGCATATGCTTACTGGGAGGCTTCGTTGGCAAGGGTTTACGAGATCTCTGTGGTTCCAAGTGAAGAACTGTTGAACGTGAGGGATAAAACCAGCTACAGTATCCACTCCAGTCCATGGGGCAGCATCTTGTCGCCTTGTCAAAAACAGGCTTCGCTCATTCGGAGTTCGGGGTCAGAAGGAGTTTCTCAGCAGTCCAGCGTGTTTGTCAGAGCCGCGACCGTAAGGGAGTCGCACTCAACCCCGTATACTGCACGCTTGCTTACGCGCGCGGTTCTGACGCTCCAACGCGGGTTATCTCGTCGAGGGCGTCGAGCAGCTTCCGGGCCGCGTTTGCCCACGTGTACTCCCTCACGATGCGCGTCTGCGTTGCTTCCTGCGAACGGGGCAGGCCGTGGATCGCGGCTCTGATGGCTTCCACGGTTGCGTCCTCATCGGGTTCCCACCACTGAAGGCCATTGAAGAAAACCCGGTCCTCGGCTCCCACGCGGCCCGTAATCACCGCTGGAATCGGCCGCGACGGAATCAGTGCGGCATCCTCGGCGGTCAGATAGGACAAATACGCGGAGTGGGCCGGCGCGATCAGCGACAGTCCGGATGCGCCCGCCTCCATCATGGGCAAGTCCCAGCCTTCGCCGTGGGATACAGAGATGTAGTGCGTCGCGGTCCGATAAAGCGAACGCATCTGTTCCTCGGAAAGCGTTTGCGTCAGGATTACCGTCGGAGCCGCATCGGCCAAGGACCGGCCAGCATCCTGCTGCACGTCCTCCACATCCGCTCGCAGGAGATCGAGCGCCCCGGGCTGAAAGCTCGTACACTTCAGCACCAGGATTGCATCGTCCGCGCGAGAAGTAGCGCGCAGCCAAGCCCGGATCAGGCCGGCGTGATTCTTGCGCGGACGCAGCTCCGCGACATTCAGGAATCGCCGGCCGATGGACAGGATAGAACGCCCGTCCGCGCACGTGAATTCCAGGGGGGCCGCGGACTGACGGAAGTATTCTCCATCCACCGCGAGCGGGGCGATCCTCAGCTTGCTCTCGGGAACACCACTATCGATCCACGCCCGCCGGCAGCTTTCGGTCGGCACCACCACTCGTTCGACTCCCGCCGCGCAGGCAACCCATTGGCGTGGAATTCGATCCGCCTCGAACATCGTGTAGTTGACATTAGGTTTGCCCGGACGCGGCTGGCAGTGATTCGGCATGGTGAAATGCAGGGCGACGCCAGTCGGGATGGGCCGTGTTAACGAATCGAACCACGTGTCCCTCATGTGAGGCGGCAAATCGACGGACCAATTTGGAAGATGTGTAAGCTGAACCTCCCGGCCCATACGCACGAATTGGGTGACGAACGCGCGGGTGTGACGGTCATAGCCGGTCGGCCCTTTGTACGGGCCGATAACTTCGATACTCACGCTTCCGGCTTTCTCAGGGTCAGATGATAGGAGGTCCAAGCGGTCTCTCCGTTGTCTATCACGACGTGCGGATACTGAGACCAAACCGACCGCTTGCCATGCATCATCGCAATGCGATCCTGGATGGCGATGGCGTAGGCCACGGGCGCGGCCAGGGTATCCTCCGAAACGCCAAAGACCGGATCGTCGATGGGAACGCAACCGGAGGGGTGTACGATCAATTTCATCAAGTCGTCCGCTGACAGCAACAGCGTATCGCTCTCCAGATAGCCGGGTGCGCCGCGCACGCAGTATTCGGTCGAAACGGTCAGGATCCCTCCCGGCCTCAGGACGCGTCCCATCTCGCGCGCGGCTCGCTGGATATCGGCGGGTTCCCCGAAGTGTTCAATGGAACCGCAGGAATAGATGAAATCGAAAGTACGGTCTTCATGTTCCAGATTCCGGCCGTCGCGGTGCTGGACGATCAGGCGGCTCTTGCGAAAAGGGATTCCACGGGAGTGCCGCTCCGGAGCGTGAAGCATATCCAGAGGCGAGTCGCCGCTCCAGGACGAATCGGCGTAGATATCGGTCGCGAATACCCAGCGGAAGAGGTTGGTCAGGTAGAACGTGGTGGCTTCCGTTCCGGCCCCGACGCCCAAAGCGAACTGGCGTTGGTCCGGTTGCAGATGTGTTTCGGCGGCCAGCACCGCCATGGCCACTTCCCATTCCTTGCGGTAGGGGCCGGCCTGCGTCGCGGGAAACACGCGGCTCATCGTAGCCGCTAACCGGGGATGCGCGAAGTCTTCCACTTCGCACGGTTTGTTCCAGCGGAATGAGCGGTAATCCATTGGTTCAATTTCGCGGACGAAGCTCTACACGGATGCGGTCGTACACCAGCCAGCGGCCGCGCCAGACGCCGCCGTCGGGATTTCGCAGGAAACAGATAGGGCCATTTTCGTTGCGGATGGTGAGGACCGGATCCCCGTCCTTGTCGTCCTCGATCATCCACCCGGTCTCCAACACCCCCGCTCCAGCGCCAATCATGAAATCGGCCCGCAACTCCACAGGCCGGCTGCCGTGTCCTTCCAGGACATAGTCGAAGAACCGCGCTTGGCAAATCCGATTGTAGAAGGTCCGCTCCCGGCCGCTCAATTCTTCCGGAAAGCGGCGCATGGGCGGGCTCCATTGCGATCTTAGTTCCTTCAGACAGTCGAAGCATTCGCGCTCCAGGCGAAACCCCGGGAGGAGGTGGTTCGCGCGGAGAAGGCTCCACTTATCGCGGTTCCGATGCTGAAACAGGACGGAGGCATCGAAGTGAAACTGGACGATCGCTTCGGAGCGGCCCAGGTTTTTGGGCGGGTGCGGCGCGAGCGCATAGTTCGCCTCGGCTCGCCGCCATGCGAGGTGGAATGTATCCTTGTCGCCGTAGAAGTAGCGGTAATAGAAATCCGAATGCTCGTTCAAGTGCAAGGCGAGCTGCAACGGAAACCAGCAACAGCGCTTGTGAATCAAGAGTTGGCCGGCTTCAATCTCCGGCTCGAGCCGGTAGGGCACCCGGCAAATTCCCCAAATCTCACGCTTGAGCCACTCCTCGCCTGTCCCCGGTCCGGCATAGCGGTCCGGCCAGAACACCGCGCGCTCCGACGTATAGGCTGGACAGTCGAACAAGAACGCAGGGTCCCTGACAGCGACGTTATCCGCATCCAGGTACAGAACTTCCTCGAAGCTGCTGAAGGCGATTGCGAAGGGTTTCAATTCCCATCCGTCCAGCCTTCGAAACGGATGTTTTCGCGCCATGGCGTAGGCGTCCACGCAAGTGACACCCAGCGGCTCCAGGAGCGCGATGGCTTCCGCCGTCATCTCGCGCGGTCCGCGGTACCAAAGCTCGATGGGCAGGCCGCACCCCAAGCGCCGCAGCATCGAAATGGAAACCCAGGCGCACGGGAAGTGGACGTCGCCGCCACCGCAGAACACGATGCCGCGGCCTGCGAATTGCCCTTCCGGATAGGGGTGCGGGTTTCCGGCCACGGCATCGAGCATGGCTTGATGCCTGGCCACTTCGGAAATGCCGGGCGCGGATGCCTGGCTCATGACGCCGCACCGTGCGTGAAGCGTTCCGGACGAAGCCGGGCATAAGCCGCCGCGGCGGCGCGATCCCAGGTCCACCGCTGGCATACTTCGCTGCGCGCACAGCGGCCCTTTTCACGAGCTTCCTCCTGGTTCTCGAAGACGTGGCGCATCCGCTCGCGCAGATGTTCGATGTCCACCTGCGCCCAGGTGCCCAGACTGGCGCCCTCCGGGAAGAAGTACGGGTCGTGGACGTCCACCATCGACGCTACGCGGACAGGATAGCCCACACCTTCATGGACGAAGTCCGTGGGCGCGCTATAGTCCGTCACAATCGGAGGCAGCCCGCAGGCCATCGCTTCCACGATCGGAAGGCCCCATCCCTCGGCGCGCGCCGGAAGCACGAAGACGTCGCAACGGTTGTACAGGCGAATGAGATCGGCCTGCGAACCCGGCGGGCTGATGACGATTGGCGCATGCGGGCGGCGCGCAACCCGGCCCACC
Organism: uncultured Bryobacteraceae bacterium; assembly: GCA_955652915.1. Taxonomy (GTDB): domain Bacteria; phylum Acidobacteriota; class Terriglobia; order Bryobacterales; family Bryobacteraceae; genus Palsa-89. The sequence goes on along the minus strand of CATPCJ010000391.1, from coordinate 5,092 downwards.
TGCGCTTCGATGTGGAGACCGGGCCGGTAGGGATTGAAACAGTGCAGGACCAACTCCACCGGTTCGCCATCGCTGAATTCGCCGGTGTAAGCCTGGACCAAGGCCTCGATGTTCTTGCGGGGTTCCCATTTGCCGACGCAAAGAAAACGAAAAGGCCGGGGCTCACGGATAGAACGATCCTGGGCCGGCCTGAACGCGTCCGCATCAACGCCTTCGGGCACCACGAAGACTTTATCCTCGGCCAACCCGTTGCGGATGAGAAGAGCGCGGCCCCAATGGGAAGGCGTCCAGACTTCGTCCAGCGTATTCAGTATCCGGATCTTATCCTCGGGGATCACGCTGGTTTCCCAGACTACAAAAGCGTTACGGCGCGAACCGGGTAAGTGGGTCATCAACTCGATCGGCCCGATCCCGATGCTGGGATCCCCGTCATCGACGAGGGCTCCGGAGGCCGAGGCGAGACCGTCCCATTCCGTTACGGCGACGTCCTCCAGCTTCTGTAGCGCGCCCAGAAAACCGGCCGCGTGACGCGCCCATCCACCGTTGCCGGACCAAAAACAGAAGGCGTGAATCATGAACAGAATCACGAAGGATGATGCTTGATCTCCAGCCGCGGCATGCCCCAGCACTGGACTCCGATATCGTCCGCCATGATTCCCAATCCCTCGGTTTCAATTTCTCCCAGCCAGTAGTTGTCACGACGTATCTTGGGGTTTCCTTTGCCGTAAGGAAAACAGGGAAAGACCAACCCATCGCGATGGACATCGGCGCGAACCAGCAGCATGGTCCCGCCCACGCTATCCAGGAGGACCACGTCGCCTTCCTCGCGCAGGTCGTGCATGTGCCGCGACCCATGATCGCGCCAGGCGTTCAGGTCGAAGCTGTGACCGCCATACTGGTAGACGCAGTTGGGCTGCACGATGTCCTTCCCGGCAGCCAACAACCGTTCCAGGATGTCCGGTGGATACTCGATCACATCCGCGTCCAACCACAGCACCCAGTCCTCGTCCTCGAGCGCCCGAAAAAGCAGGTGATTCCGCGACTTCGCCAAAGTGGTACGCCGGCCGACCTGCAAAGGCGCGGAGTAGCGAGGAACGTCAGCGGGCATCCGGTAACCGAAGTCTTTCTTCCACAGACCCGTGCGCCGAAACTCGTTGGAGGCTTCCGCCAGAAGCCGGTCGAACGTCTGGTACGTCGCGTCCCGGCTGTCGCTCTCCAGCACTCCCAGCGAGACCAGATCGTGCGGGTACGTCAAACGACGGATTCCTCGCAGATATGTTTCGGCGTGATGAGCGGCGTCTTTGACCGGAGTCAGGATTAACACCTTCCCATCGGTGCTAGTCGATGGCAAAGGCGGGACCCTCCTTCCCCACCACCACGACCGGTCTGGGCACCGGGTAGTAGATCATGGCCTTCTTCAATTCCGCTTCATGTTCGCGAAGATGAGACGTCGAGGTCCGGAAGTTGCTCAGGCGGTAGTGATGCTCGCGCGAGAACGTGTTGCGGCCGTGGTAATGATACAAGTACAAGTATCCGAAACCGGTCAAGTGCGCCACTGGCACAGCGGAATAGATGCGGTCCAGCAGCACTGAGTCCTCGCCCTGGCGGGCCAGCGGTCCTTCCTCGGGATAACGGAAGCGCGCGTCCTTGAACAGCATGATGGTGCCGGGGGCGAGTTGATCCTTGCCCTGGGCGCCGCCCAAAGTCCAGTCGACCCAACACAGCAGGCGATGGTCTTCGATGTACTGAAGATGGTCCGTCAGGAAAGACGCTCCGGCCTGGCGCCGCAGCATCTCGCCTACCTGAATCGTGAGCCGCTCGGGATGGCTGCAATCGTCGTCGTCCCATTGGCACACCACTTCGCCCGCTGCTTCATCCAAGGAAATGTTACGTAGCCTTCCGAGCGTCAGCCTCTCGCTTCCAACCGGTATCACGCGGACGCGCGGCGCTCCGACGGCATTCACGAATCGTTCCAGAGCCGCCCGGAAGCGTTCCGTTCCGTCCGTTACAATTACCAGTTCCCGATTCGCGTAGGTCTGGCCGGCATAGGAAAGGATGGCGCGCTTGGCCAGAGCAAGGCGGTCGAGCGTTATCATGACGCAGCTCACCAAGGGAGCTCCCGCAATGGGAGCCTGCGCGGCTGGCCGAATGAACGGAGTCGCTTCCACGGTTTCCGTCCAGGCGGCATCCGAGAACCGCGTCCTGGCGTAGCCGGCACCGTGGAAGATGTCAGCTTTGCCCTCCCCCAGCAGCGCCGGGCGGAACGCAACGGGCGAACGGTCCGGCAGCGCCGCACCGCGAAGATTGAAGTCCTCCACGCTGGACGCCGGTTCGGCCGCGCCCATCGATCCATTGGAGCGGCGATACTGCGCGTAGGCAAGAAAGCAGTTTGAATCCTCGAACGCGGCCCGGACCTGCGCCAGAATCTCCGGACCCGCAAGCCGGTTAGAGGGCGTGAGCTGGAAAACAATATCGGCCGCCCTAGCGTGCTGCAAGACCCACTCTTCGACGCTCGCCGCGACCCGGTGCAAGGAGAATCGTACGTCTTCCGAAGGAACGCGCGAGGTTTGGTCCTGCACCGACCCGAGGTCGAGCAAGTGAGCCTGGAACTCACGATGGTCCTGAAGACGCAGACTCTCCATGCAATCGTCCAACTCCGGGCCGGGATCGCGAAATGGAATGACAACCAGCAAGCGCCCGGATGGCGGCTCCGGCCGGGAGGGCTTGGGGAATAGAACGTCAAGGCTGAAGCGGCGATTCTTCACCACTTGCTCGACTGCGTAGGGCGGCAGTTTCCCCGATTGCAACAAACGATTGTTGGTGGAGATGGCGCCGGCATGATCGCCCACGTAGTAGCACGCCACGGCATATTCTAGCGGCAACTGGTAATCGTAGATGGTGTGTTCGACGAAAAGGCGGTTGCCCGTGGGCGGCGGCATTTGCATCGCGCGCGCCAGGAACATGTGCGAGAGATTGTATTCCCCCTTGGCCTGATAGTGCATCGCGATGCGGAATAAGGGCCCGGCACGGTCGGGTTTGTACTGCCATGCGGCCAGATACGCCTCCATCGCTTCCATCCAGGGAACGTCCAGCTTCTCTTTCCCCTGCGCGATTTGATACAGAGAGAACCAGCTCTCCTCGGTCCATCCGCTCATTTCGGCGCGGCGTTTGTAATGCCGCAGCGCCATTTCCCAGTCGCCCGCATCGCGATAGCTTTGAGCCAGATAGAAAACGTAGCGCGCGTTGCCGGGGTCTTCGAGCAGCGCCTTTTCGAGCATCAGAGCGTCGCGCCGGTAGGTGAGAGGATCGCGGCTGCGGGCGCCGTCGTGGTGGGGGACGGTTACCAGTCCGGGCAGGATGCGCTCGGTTCTGGCCTGGTCGCAGGTCATGTACTCGTGCAGAACGCCTTCGTAGCGCCACGGCAAAGTGTTCTTGACCAACTGTCTGCGAAGGTATGTATAGCCGCCGTAGCGGACCTGCACGTTGCACGAATCCTCCGCCAGACGAGGCATGGCGAAGCCGGTTTCAATCTCTATGACTTCGTCGGCGTCAATCACCAGGACGTAGTCTCCCCGGCCCCGGGCCAGCGCCAGCGCTTCGCTGCGATTGTGCGCGAAGTCCACCCACGGCCGCTCGTGGATCTCGCCTGGTATATCCCGCAGGCATTCGCGAACGATGTCCTCGGTGCCGTCGGTCGATCCCGTGTCGACGATCACCCAGGCGTGGATCAGCGGCTTCACAGAATCCAGGCACCGGCGGATGACGGGGGCCTCGTTCTTCACGATCATGTTGAGGCAGATTCGTTGTACCGGCGGTTTCATACAGAAGGCGCTGGTGCGATTGTATACCCGGTCGAGGTCTTGCTCAGAATGTAGTCCAGTCCGGTCAGAATCTCGAACGTGCGGCTGGGTGTCACAGGACGCAAAGGATCGATCTGCACGATCAGCAGGGTCTTGCGCCTGCTGTCGCCGCTCTGGACCGGTAATAGTGAATCGACCAGCCCGTTGAATTGGATGCATCCCACCGCCGCGCCCGACATCGGCAGGGTGACTCCGTTTCCATTCGGCGGCGGCGATCCCGCCACGGGCGGATAGGCGATGACGAAACCATCAATCGCCTCCCCGGACATGGAAGCGATCACCGGGGATCCCTGGACGAAACTCAGCGATTTCATCCCCGCCGGTAAGGCCACCGTCACGTTGGCGGCCAGGCAGGGACGATCAGCGGTGAGTTGCACTTGCACCAGGGTCTGTATCACGGCGCTTGAGCCTGTGCCTTGGGACGTGTATTTGACCCACGCGAAGCTGGAAGTAATCGGAAGCGTAAGCTGCGCGCGAAGGTCGGACTCGAACTGCGCCATGCGGGAACTGGATGGCATCTGGTTCAAAAACACGAAGTAACCGGGGGAGGACGGCACGCCCGTTGCGGCCCATGTCGAGTCGAGCGTGAGGGTCAGCGGCGGAGACACCTGGCTCCATCTCAGAAAGAGCATCACCTCACCCGGGCCGGGCTGCGTCGATTTGTACAACGTAGTGTTAGAAACCCGTTCCAATACCTGAGACGATGCGAAGCTACTCTTGCGCATTCCCGGCCTCGTCGAAAAAGCGGGGACCTGTGGGTCCGTACGGGCCGGTTCCAGTGATACGTAGCGAGAGACTCCGAACGAGAGGCCATGCCAATCCCTGAACTCCGCGATTCACCTCGTAAGTCAGCAAGTTGATAATCCCATGGATGTCGATTGGGTAGGTAGCTCCGGTGGGTCCCCTCTCTCCGGTAGGACCTTTTACGCCCGTGGGGCCATGCGACCCCGTGGGCCCTTTGTCGCCGGTGGGTCCTTGTACTCCAGTAGGTCCCTGAACGCCCGTCGGACCCTGCTTGCCGGTCGGGCCCTGATCGCCTGTCGGCCCTTTGTTACCGGTCGGGCCCTGTACTCCCGTTGGACCTGGGTTGCCCGTTGAACCTGGGTTGCCGGTTGAACCTGGGTTGCCTGTCGGCCCTTTGTTACCGGTTGGACCTTGATCGCCAGTTGGTCCCTTGTTACCTGTTGAACCTGGGTTGCCCGTTGAACCTGGGTTGGCTGTTGAACCTGGAT